>JANXYH010000163.1 GCA_025350145.1 Burkholderiales bacterium
ACCGAGGCCGAGATCTCTTGCAGCGAGGCGGTGGTCTGCTCGACGCTGGCGGCCTGCTGCGAGGCGCTCTGCGACAAGCTTGCCGAGGTCTGCGAGACCTGGTCGGAGGCCGTGCCCAGTTGCTCGGCGGCGCTGCGCACCTCGCTGATCGTGCCGGTGATGGTCTCGATCAACTGGTTGAACTTGCCGCACAGCAGGGCGTGGAACTCGTCCTTGTCGTCCAGAACGATGCGTTGGGTGAAGTCGCCCTGGGTGGCGCCGTCCACCGCCCGGCCGATCTCGCCGGCCACCGCGTTGGCGGCCAGGCGCTTGGCCTCGGTGTCGGCCAGCCTGGCTTCGTCCTCGGCCTGGCGCAGGCTGAGCGTCTCGCGCATCTGGTTCAGGCGCTGCAACAACTGCGCCGCTTCGTCGCTGCCGTGGTCGTTCACCGTCTCATCGAGCCGGCCTTCGGCGACCGCGTCGGCCACCTCCACTGCATGGGCCAACGGCCGGGTGACCGAGCGCGACACCGCCACGCCCAGCGCGCCGCCCAGCAGCAACAGCGCGCCCATCACTACCAGCAGGCCGCTGCGGGTGCGCTCGGCCGCAGCGATGCGCTCGTGCAGCTTGCTGTCCAGGCTGCCCAGAGCGGACTCGATGATCTTGAACTGGCCATCCACCGCCACGCTCCCGGCGGCGAAGAATTCCTGGGCGCTGAGCGTGGGCGCTTCCAGCTCGACCAACTGCTGTCGGGCCAGTTTGAAGAACTTGCCGGCCTCCGGCGCGTTGGCCGAGATCACCGGCGTCAGCGTCTGTTTGATCGGCTCGCTCAGTTCGGTCGCTTTTTCGAGCTGGGTGATGGCGCGGTCGAAGGCCACGCTGGCGCGGCGGAGGTTGAAGCTCAGTTCGGCGCGCTGCGCCGGGCTGGCCGGACCGGCCGCGACCACACCCGCGCCCCAGCCGCGCACCGCAGCCACTGCCTCGGCCAGGCGGGGCAGGTACTCGACCACGGCGGTGGTCAGGTAGAAAGTCTCGGCGACCGCGTCCAGCGACAGGCCGGAGGCGTCCGCGGTCAGGTCGATCGTGTGAATCAGTTGCTCGATCAGCGTGGTGTGGGCGTTGAAGCTGGCGACGGTGTCGAGCTTGCGCTGAGCAGTCTTCTTGGCCAGGCTGGCCCAGTCGTCCTTGAGGCTCTTCAACTCGTCCTGCACCCGCCTGTAGCCCGCCGCGCTGGCCAGGCCGGTCAGGGCGTCGAGCTGCTTGTCGACCTCGGCGGCGGTTGCCACTTGGGCGCTGCCGGCGGCCGCGTCGCCGTCGATGGCCAGTGCCGCCTGGCCGCGATGGCGGGCCAGGGTGCGCTCCAGCGCGATTGCCGGCCGCAGCGGTGTGATGCCCTGCAATTCAGCTTGGGCGACGTTCAGTTCGGTGTTGGCCTGGCGCACCACCAGGTACAGCGGCGCGGCGCTCATGGCCACGCCGATGGCGCCCAGGAGGGCGAACTTTTGCCACAGCTTCAAGGTGCGGAGCGGGTTTTTCAAGGGGGGCCTCACAGCAGGCAAGTGGTCAGTGACAAAGCCGGCTCAGGCGGCGCGACGCAGGGCGGGCCGCTGGGGATCGCGGCCGCCAGACTGGCGCCCGCCGACGGCAGCGCGGGTGGCGGCGGCGACCAGGCCCTGCATGTCCAGCACCAGCGCCACATCGCCCGAGCCCAGGATGGTCGAGCCGGCCAGCGCCTTGAGGTGGCGGAAGATCCCCGCCAGCGGCTTGATCACGGTCTGGTGCTCGCCCAACAGCCGGTCCACCACCAGGCCTATCCTGACCTTGCCGTCGCGCACCACCACCAGGCTGCGGCGCTGGGCGTCGGCCGATTCCACGCCGTAGAAGCCGGCCAGGTCGAGGTAGGGCAGGACTTCACCGCGCAGGTCGAAGGTGCCGCAGACCCGCTCGGGCGCGGCCCGGCATTCGCGCGGCATGTCGATGCACTCGCTGACCACGGCCAACGGCAGCACGTAGTGAACGCCGCCGACGGTGGTCAAGAAGCCGTCGATCATGGCCAGCGTCAGCGGCAGGCGGATCTGGGTGGTTGTGCCGTGGCCGTCGCGGCTGGACAGCGCGATCTGGCCGCGCAGCGACTCGATGTTGCGCCGCACCACGTCCATGCCGACGCCGCGGCCGGACAGGTCGGTGACCTTGTCGGCGGTCGAGAAACCGGCGGCAAAGATCAGTTGCCAGACTTCGGCGTCGCTCAGGGTCTGGCCCTCGGCCACCAGGCCGCGCTCGATCGCCTTGGCCAGGATGCGCTCGCGGCGCAGGCCACGGCCGTCGTCGCTGACCTCGATCACGATCGAGCCGCCGTCATGGCAGGCGTTGAGGCCGAGGATGGCGGTGCGCGGCTTGCCCGCAGCCTCGCGCTCCTCGGGCTTCTCGATACCGTGGTCCAGGCTGTTGCGCACCAGGTGCATCAAGGGGTCGGCGATCACGTCGATCATCGATTTGTCGAGTTCGGTGTCGCCGCCGGTGACGACGAACTCGATGTCCTTGCCAAGCTGCTTGGCGGTGTCGCGCACCACCCGCTGGAAGCGCGAGAAGGTCTCTCCCACCGGCACCATGCGCAATGCCAGCGCACCGTCGCGGGTGGCCTGGACCAGGTCCGAGACGCGCTGGGTGGCTTCGAGGAAGGCCGCCGAGCGCTCCTGGTTGGCGACCATCTGTGCCCCCGAGCCGGCGATCACGAGCTCGCCGATCAGGTCGATCAGGTGGTCGAGCTTGTCGGCGCGGACCTTGACGAAGCGGGTCTCCTCGCCCAGCCGCCGGTCACGTGCGGCACGCCGCTCTTTTGCCGAGGGCGCGGCCTTGACCGGCGCGGCGGGCGCGGCGGTTACGGCAGGGGCAGCGGCGACCGTTTCCGGCATCGGGGCAGGCGTGGCGGCTGCTGGCGCTGCCGCCACGGGGCTCAGGTCCACGCCCTGGCCCAGCCAGATCGCGCGCAGTGCGCTGCTGGCCGCGGCGTCCTCGCCGCAACGCAGGTTCAGCAGCAGGAGGTAGTCGGCCGCGTCGGCGCTGGGCGCCAGGATCTGCAGGCTGCAGTCGTCGGCGGCAAATTCGAACACCCGCTCGATCTCGATCCGCCCCTGCTCGGTCAGCAGGCGCAGCTCGAAGCCGAGGTGGCAGTTCTCGGCGTCGAGCGCCGACAGCGTCGGCACCAGCTCGGTCAGGGTATGGCAGGCCAGCACCTGGCCGAGCGAGCCGAGGTAGCGGATGAAGGCCAGCGGGTCCAGGCCGTTGCGCAGCGCGTCGGCGCCAAAGCGCAGCGACAGGTGCCAGACCGGCTCAACCTGGGTCGCGCTGGCCGTCGCCACGACCGCCGGTACTTCCGCGGACTTCGGAGCCGCCGCTGGCGCGTTGGCCACCGCAGCGCCGCCGCCGGCGTGGAGATTGCGCAGACGTTGGCCGATCGACTGGCTGCGCGCAGCCACCGCCGGGTCGCTGGCGCCGCTGCGGACTTCGTCCATCAATGCGCCCATCTGGTCGCGGCCGTCGAGCAGGGCGGCGCAGATGTCGTCGCTGACCTTGAGCACGCCCGAGCGCAGCGACTCCATCAAGGTCTCGACCTCATGGGTGAACAGCACCACCGCGTCGCAGCCGAACAGCCCGGCCGTGCCTTTGACGGTGTGGGCGGCACGGAAGGCGGCGTTGAGGTTCTCGGCGTCGTCGGGCGTGGTCTCCATCACCAGCAGCGCCTGCTCGAACTGCTGCAGCATGTCTGCGGCCTCGTCGAGAAAACCGGCGCGTGCGGCGGCAATGATTTCGGCGTCGTCGTCTTGGATCATGGCGTTCTCGCAGCGGCCAGGTCAGCCGAGCTCAGGGGCAGCGGCAGGGGCAGGGGCAGGGGCAAAGCGCTCGGCCAGGCCGAAGGTGCGCAAGGCGTCGTTGACTGCGGCGCTGCCGCGCCACAGGCGCAGGGCCTGGCCCTGGGCGCGCAGGTGGCGCTCTGTGGCCAGCAACAACTGGATCGCGCTGCTGTCGAATTCGGTCACCGCTGAGAGATCGAGCAACAGGTCGCCGGTCTCGGCCGAAAGCGCGTCTATCAGTTGCTCGCGCGCCAGCGCGGCGTAGGCGATCGTCAGGTCGCTGCCCAGTTGCAGGGGCGGCGCCGCGCGAACGTCGGCCGGGTTGGGGTCAATGTCTGTAGACATGCCGGTCGCCTCAGACGCAGAGCTTGGCCACCGCCTCGACCAGCATCGAGGGCTGGAAGGGCTTGGTGATCCAGGCCTTGGCGCCGGCCGCCCGGCCTTCGGCCTTCTTCGATTCCTGGGTCTCGGTGGTCAGCATGATCACCGGCGTGAACTTGTAAGCGCCGGTGGTCTTGACGTGGCGCAGGAAGCTCAGCCCGTCCATGTTGGGCATGTTCACGTCGCAGACGATCAGGTTGAGCTTCTGGCCGTTGAGCTTGCCGACGGCGTCCTTGCCATCGACCGCCTCGACCACCGTGTAACCGGCCTTTTGCAGGGCCAGGCGCACGACAGTGCGGAAGCTGCCTGAGTCGTCAACGATCATCACGGTCTTGCTCATAGGTCTTCCTTGGACATTCGGGGTGTGACGGGGGATGGGTGGCGCAAGCCGAGCGCGGTCAGGCCACGCACAGGCGTTGCGCCGCCCCGACCAGGGCCGAGGGCTGGAACGGCTTGGTCAGCCAGCCTTTGGCGCCGGCGGCGCGGTATTCGTTGCGCTTGGCCTCACTGGATTCGGTCGTCAGCATCAGCACCGGGGTGAATTTGTAGGCCTGGGTGGTCTTGAGGTGGTTGAGCAGGCCCTTGCCGTCGAGCTTGGGCATGTTCACGTCGCAGACGATCAGGCCCAGCTTGCGGCCATCGAGCAGGCTCTTGGCATGCTCACCGTCGGTGGCCTGCAGGACCTCGAAACCGGCCTTGGTCAAGGCGATCTGCACCACCGTGCGAAAGCTCGGCGAGTCGTCAACGATCATGATGGTCTTGGCCATGGGGTTTCACTCGCTCGAAAAGGACGGGATTAAAAGAACTCAACTTCGCTGCCGCGGTCGATGTGGACATTGCCGTGGTGCTGCGAGCGCTGTTCCTCCATCGTGTAGCTGGACTCCAGCGCGAGCAGCCACTCAGCGGCGTCGGACTGGGTCGCGCGGGGGTGCGCCGCGACCCAGTCGGCAAAGTTGCGCATGTCGTTGGCGACGATCGACAGCATCTGACTGAGCCGGTCGCCGAACTGGAACTCGACGAAGGCATCGTCGACCTGGCGCCGCAACAGGGCGCTGGACTCTTGGACTGCGCCGCTGCCCTGCAGGCTGGCGCCGAGCGAGCCGAGCATCGCCGTCAACGCCTGGCGGGCATGCAGTTCGATCTCCAGGCGCAGCTCGTCGGGCGTGGTGTCGGCCACATCGAGTTCGCGGCGGGCGAAGGTCAGGCTGGCCATCAGGCGGGCGATCAGGCGTTCGATCTGCTCGCCGATCTCCGCCATGCGCCCGGCCAGCATCCGGGTCTCGTTGGCCACGGCCTGGGCGCCAGCGTTCTCGCGGCCCAGGCGGTTGGCTTCAATGGCGGCATTGAATGCGACCAGCCGGGTGTGTTTGCTGACCTCGCGCGCCGTCTTGCCGACTTGGCGGAGTTCGTCCAGCGCGTCAGCGCAGCGGCTCAACTCGGCAGCGGCGGCGTCGCGCTGGTCGAACGCACGCTGGCTGGCGGCCATCAGCGTGGTCAGCGCGCCGTTATGCTCGCGGCTGTGGGCCTGGACCGCGCTGCCGAGTTCGCCCGGCGCGACATTGGGCTGGAAGTGGCTGAGGTTTTGCAGCAGGCTGTCCAGTGCCGTGCCCATCTGGCCGAAGCTGTCCAGCAGTTTGGCCAGCCCGTCGTTGGCGGCCTCACGGGTGACTTCGACCTGTTTGCTCCAGACCGGGATCACTTGGCTGACCATCACTTCAGCGCCGACCCGAGAGGCGCCGTGCGGGATCGCGACTTCCGACACAGATCGCTCGGCAAGCCCGCTGCGTGTGCCGCTGCCCAGCAATCGCGCCAGCAGCATGGCACAGGCACAGGCGCCCAGTGCGCCAACGATGCCGCCACTCCAGCCGGCACCCAGGCAGCCGACCAGCGCCACCAACAGACCCAGGTTGCGTGCCAGTTTGGCGGCAACTGCCAACTGCGGCACTGCTGCAATGGCGTCATCGGCCGGCTTGTCGGCCAGCGTGTCTGCCTGCAGAGCGGCGGTCGGGCAATCGGCCGAGGCCACGTCGGGCAGCGCTGCGGTCGTCAGCTCAGGCGAGGTCGGCATGTCGGCGTGCGATTGGTGTGGCGGCGGTGTTGGGTGGTGGTCCCTGGGCGCTGCCTACATCTGCTTGCAACGACCGGGGCTTGCAGCGATTTCGACCACCGCGATGCAATCTGTAGCGCGATTTGCCGACCGCAGCGCGACACAAATACCTGGCAACTCGGGGTCAAGCCCGGGCCGGCGTTGCCGACAAGATGGGCAAGCTGCCAGCGTGGCGGGTCAGCCGTGCAGGCCGCGAGCAATCGAGCAGACCGCCTGTCAAACCGTCCGCACCGCGCTGAAGCCTGAGCGCCACCACTCTTACAACGAAGGCCCTGATGTCACTGCCCAGCCTGTCCGCTTTCGTCCCTGTCCGGCTATCGCCGTCGATCTGGCCTTCGTTGCGCGAGTTCTTCGCCTACCACGGCATCTGGGCACCCGGCGTTCGCGCCCTGCGGCTGTGGTCGATGCGCGTGAAGGTGCTGGTGCTGATGCTGGTGATGTTGCTGCCGCTTCTGCCGCTGGCGCTGCTCAAGGTGCAGGAGCAGAACCAGGTCGTTGCGGCGGGCGACCAGCAGATTGCCGGCCTGGGCATCGCCCGCCTGATCCACGATCTGGACCTGGCTATGGACCAGCAGGGCCAGCCGCATGAAGCGGGCAAGGCCGTGCCTGCGCAGGTGCCGGCGGCAGTGTTTGCCGACCTCAGCCTGGCGTTGGCCAACAATCCGAGCCCGGAACTCGACCGGGTCTGGCAGACCCATGGCGCTTCGATCGAGCGTGCCGTCAACGGTGCCGCGCCGCTGGCCGGGTCGGGCAGGGCGCGCGACGAAGCCCGCAACCAGGCCCAGTACGGCCTGGCCGACCTGCGGCAGGCCAATGTCGCCAGTTCGGGCCTGCTGCTGAACCAGGGTGCCGAGTTCGTCGCCCTGGCCGGACTGGCGGCCCAGCACCTGCCCGCCCTCAATGCCGAACTGGCCGGGCTGCGCAATTTGGCCTTGCGCCAGTCGGCCCTGCTGGCGCGGGAGACGCGCCCGGTCACTGACCTGTTCGCCCTGGCCTTGATGGCCGCCGGCCGGGCCGAGCATGCCGAGCGGGTGCTGGCGCAGGCCACGCGCGACCTGGCGCAATCCCCGGCCACCGTGCGCATCCAGGGCAACATGGCGGTTGCCGCCGCCCAGGCGCTGCTGACGCAGGTGCGCGAGCAGATGCTGCGGGTCGACCCGGCGGCCGAGACCGGACCTTTGCGCCTGGCCGCCGGCGGCGCCATCAGCGAGAGCGTGGCGTTGCAGCGGCAAACGGTTTTGGCGGTGAGCGACCGCCTGGCCGAGCAGCGGAGCAACGCACTGGCGCAGCGGCGCGCGCTGTTCATCGGCCTGGCGCTGGTGCTGCTGGTGGCGGGCTACCTGGTCTACAGCTTCTTCTTGGTCATGCACGGCGGGCTGAGCGCACTCAATCGGCAGATGAGCCGCATGGCCAAGGGCGATCTCAGCGCCCGGGCGGTGCCGCGCGGTGACGACGAGGTGGCGATGACGCTGCAGGCGATGACGGCGTCGTTGATCCGGTTGTCCGACCTGCTGGCGTCGGTGCGTCACGGCATCGCCGCGATCACCCAGGCGACCCAGCAGATCGCGCTCGGCAACACCGAGCTGTCCAGCCGCAGCCGCAAGTCTTCCGAAGGTCTGGCGCAGACTGTCAATCGCGTGGAGACCTATTTGCAGCAACTCCAGTCCTGCGGTCAACTCGTCGAGAGCGTCGTCGGCACGGTCCAGGCCCTGCGGCTGGATTCGACCCGCAACCGCCGGCAGATGTCGCGCCTGCAGGACAAGCTGGGCGAGCTGCGCGGCAAGAGCCACGAGATCAGCGAGATCGTGCGCATGATCGATGGCATCGCATTTCGCACCAACGTGCTGGCGCTCAACGCCTCGGTCGAGGCCTCCAAGGCCGGCGAATCCGGGCGTGGTTTCGCCGTGGTTGCGCTCGAGGTGCGCTCGCTGGCCACGCGCAGCGCCGACTCGGCCAAGCGCATCGCTGAAATCATTGGCCGCGCCTCCAGCGACATCGAGGACAGCGTTGCGCTGGCGCAGGAGGCCGGGCGCACGATCGGCGAGTCAGACCGCCATGTCGACACCATCCACGGTGCCATCAACAGCGTCGCCGACCTGACCCAGCAGGGCGAGAGTGCGTCGTCCAACATCCTGGCCGAAATCAAGCTGGCGCAGGAGGGAACGGTCAAGAACATCGGCCTGGTCGAGCAATTGGCCACCGCCTCGCAGGAGTTGCGCGGCCAGGGCGAGCGCCTGTCGCACCAGGTCGGGCGTTTCACGCTGTCTTGAGCGCACCGCCGGCGGCGCCAGGCCTGGCGCCAAAATCGCCCGCTTCAATTCCAATCGCAGGAGCGGCAGCATGGGCGGTTTGTTGGCAGGCAAGGTGGCACTGGTCACGGGCGGCGGCCGGGGCGTAGGCCGCGGCATCGCCCTGGCGATGGCCCGCGAAGGCGCCAAAGTGGTCGTCAACGACCTGGGCGCCTTACTCGACGGCAGCAGCAGCACGGAGCAGCCGGCGCACGAGGTGGTGGCGGCGATCCAGGCGCTGGGCGGCCAGGCCATCGTCGATGGCGGCTCGGTGGCGAACTGGAACGATGCGGCCAGGATGGTCGAGGCCGCCGTCAACACCTTTGGCCGGATCGACATCGTCGTCAACAACGCCGGCATCCTGCGCGACGTGATGTTCCACCGCATGAGCGAGGCTGAATTCGACTCCGTTGTGGCGGTGCACCTCAAGGGCAGCTTCAACGTCAGCCGCGCCGCCGCGCCGCATTTCAAGGCCCAGGGCAGCGGCGCCTATGTGCACATGACCAGCACCTCGGGGCTGATCGGCAACTTCGGCCAGGCCAACTACAGCGCCGCCAAGCTCGGCATCATGGCGCTGTCCAAATCGATTGCGCTGGACATGCAGCGCTTCGGCGTGCGCTACAACGCCGTCGCGCCGTTTGCCTGGACGCGGATGATCGACTCGATCCCGGCCAACACGCCCGAGGAAAAGCTGCGCGTCGACCGGCTGAAGTCGCTGGACCCGGACAAGGTCGCGCCCTTCGTCGTCGGCCTGTGCGCCGACGCGGCCAAGGACGTGAGCGGCCAGGTCTTCGGCGTGCGCAACAACGAGATCTACCTCTTCAGCCAGCCGCGCCCGGTGCGCAACGCCCACAACGGCCAGGGCTGGACGCCGCAGAGCGTGGTCGACAGTGCCTTGCCGATGCTGCGCGCCGGCTTCTACGCCCTGGACCGCTCCAGCGATGTGTTCACCTGGGACCCGGTCTGAGGCAGGCCGTTGCCGCGAACTGCGGCCGGCCTATAATCCGCAGGTTTTGCCGCCGCTGAACGACTGAGCCGGGCGCACAGCCAGGGAATGCCCAGTCAGCCAGCCCATGGCGGCCATTCAACAGCACGACGTGGGTCGGTTTCACCCGCGATCGCAAGTCATCCACCGGAAACCGCCCCCTGCGCTCGAGGAGTCAGGGCATGCGGCGTTCCATCCCACCAGGAAACGCCCCCATGACCATGACCACCACCGAACGCGCCGAGATCGTCAAGGGCAATGCCCGTGGCGTCGCCGACACCGGTTCCCCCGAAGTGCAGGTGGCTTTGCTGACCGCGCGCATCAACGAGTTGACGCCGCACTTCAAGACCCATCTGAAGGACCACCACGGCCGCCGCGGCCTGTTGCGCATGGTCAGCCGTCGGCGCAAGCTGCTCGACTACCTCAAGGGCAAGGCGCCCGAGCGCTACACCGCCGTGATCGCCAAGCTCGGCCTGCGCAAGTGATCCAGGCTTGATCGCCAGATGAGCCACTGAGCCTGCGCCGGAACCCATTCCGCGCAGGCTCGCTTTGTTTTGGAGCGTCAGCCGTCACTGAGCGCCGCTGTGTCATTCCACCGATGTCTGCCGCATCCCGGCGCGGGCCTCACTGGAATGGCATTGCCTCATTGACGACACCGCTTCCGGTTCCCAGCAGGCGCCACCGCAAGTGCGCCGCGCAAACGTCCAGGAGATGCAGCCATGAGTCTGTTCAACAAGGTTATCAAGCGCTTCCAGTGGGGCCAACACCAGGTCACGATGGAAACCGGGGAGATCGCCCGCCAGTCCAGCGGTGCGGTGGTGGTCGATATCGAAGGCACGGTCGTGCTGGCGACGGTGGTCGCCAAGACCGAAGCCAAGGCGGGGCAGGACTTTTTCCCGCTGACGGTCGACTACATCGAGAAGACCTACGCCGCCGGAAAGATCCCGGGCAGCTTCTTCAAGCGTGAGGGCCGGCCCAGCGAGCTCGAAACCCTGACCAGCCGCTTGATCGACCGGCCGATCCGGCCACTGTTCCCCGAGGGCTTCTTCAACGAAGTCCAGGTTGTGATCCATGTGCTGAGCCTGAACCCCGAGGTCCAGGCCGACATCGCCGCGATGATCGGCACCAGCGCCGCGCTGTCGATCTCCGGCATCCCGTTCAACGGCCCGATCGGTGCGGCGCGGGTCGGCTACATCAACGGCGAATATGTGCTCAACCCGGGCCAGAGCGAGTTGCTCAACAGCCAGATGGACCTGATCGTCGCCGGCACCGAAGCCGCCGTGCTGATGGTCGAGTCTGAAGCCAAGCAGTTGAGCGAGGAACTGATGCTCGGCGGCGTGGTCTTCGGCCACGACCAGGGCAAGGTCGCGATAAACGCCATCCACGAGTTGGTGCGCGACGCCGGCAAGCCCGAGTGGAGCTGGGCCGCACCGGCCAAGAACGAGCCCTTCATCGCCCGCGTCAATGCGCTGGCCGAAGCGCCGCTGCGCGCCGCCTACCAGATCCGCAGCAAGCAGGCCCGCACCCAGGCCTGCCGCGCCGTCACCGCCGATGTGATGGCGGCGCTCAAGGCCGACGGCAGCGTGGTCGACAAGGTCGAGGTCGAGGGCCTGCTGTTCGAGATCGAGGCGCGCATCGTGCGCGGCCAGATCTTGGCCGGCGAGCCGCGCATCGATGGCCGCGACACCCGCACCGTGCGGCCCATCGAGATCCGCACCGGCGTGTTGCCGCGCACCCACGGCTCGGCGCTGTTCACCCGTGGCGAGACCCAGGCGCTGGTGATTTCGACCCTGGGCACCGACCGCGACGCCCAGCGCATCGACGCGCTGGCCGGCGAGTTCGAAGACCGCTTCATGCTGCACTACAACATGCCGCCGTTTGCCACCGGCGAGACCGGCCGCGTCGGCAGCCCGAAGCGGCGCGAGATCGGCCACGGCCGATTGGCCAAGCGGGCGCTGATCGCCGCCCTGCCGAGCAAAGAGGACTTCCCCTACACCATCCGCGTGGTCTCGGAAATCACCGAGTCCAACGGTTCCTCGTCGATGGCTTCGGTCTGCGGCGGCTGCCTGGCGATGATGGACGCGGGCGTGCCGATGAAGGCCCATGTGGCCGGCATCGCCATGGGCCTGATCAAGGACGGCAACCGCTTCGCCGTGCTGACCGACATCCTCGGCGACGAGGACCATCTGGGCGACATGGACTTCAAGGTCGCCGGCACCACCGCTGGCATCACCGCGCTGCAGATGGACATCAAGATCCAGGGCATCACCAAGGAAATCATGCAGGTCGCGCTGGCCCAGGCCAAGGAAGCGCGGATGCACATCCTGGGCCGCATGCAGGAGTCGGTCGGCACCGCCAAGACCGAGGTCAGCCAGTTCGCGCCGCGCCTGTACACCATGAAGATCAACCCGGAGAAGATCCGCGACGTGATCGGCAAGGGCGGCTCAACCATCCGCGCCCTGACCGAAGAGACCGGCTGCACCATCGACATCGGCGAGGACGGCACCATCACCATCGCCAGCACCGACGCCGACAAGGCCGAGTTCGCCAAGAAGCGCATCACCGAGATCACCGCCGAGGCCGAAATCGGCAAGGTCTACGAGGGCGCGGTGACCAAGATCCTCGACTTCGGCGCCCTGGTCAACATCCTGCCCGGCAAGGACGGCTTGCTGCACATCAGCCAGATCGCCCACCAGCGGGTCGAGGCGGTGACCGATTTCCTGAAGGAAGGTCAGATCGTCAAGGTCAAGGTCCTGGAGACCGACGAGAAGGGCCGGATCAAGCTGTCGATGAAGGCCCTGCTGGAGCGGCCCGAGGGCATGGAAGAAGAGCGCTCCGAGCGCCCGCCGCGGCGCGACTATGGTGACCGGGGTGACCGTGGTGACCGTGGCCCGAGGCGTGACTTCGGCGACCGTGATCGCGGCCCGCGGCGCGAGCGCAGCGACCGTCCCGAGCCAGCCCGTAGCGACGCGCCAGTGACCGAAGGCGCCGCCGCAGCCCGCAGCGACGACCTGCCGCCGCAGTCCTGAGCGCCAGCCATGCGTGCAATCACCCTGAACGGCTTCGGCGGCCCCGAGGTGCTGGTCGAGGCCAGCCGCCCCGAGCCGCTGCCGGCGGCCGGCGAGTTGCTGGTGGCGGTCACGGCCTCGGGCATCAACCGGCCCGACGTGCTGCAGCGCAAGGGCGCCTACGCGCCGCCGCCTGGCGCCTCCGACCTGCCCGGGCTGGAGATTGCCGGCACGGTCGTCGGTGGCGACCCGGCCGAGTTGGCTGCGGCCGGTTTTGCCCTGGGCGACCGCGTCTGCGCCCTGGTGGCTGGCGGCGGCTATGCCCAGCGCTGCGCCGCACCCATCGCCCAATGCCTGCCTACGCCGGCGGGGTTGACCGATCTCGAGGCCGCCAGCCTGCCCGAGACCTTTTTCACCGTCTGGAGCAATGTCTTTGACCGCGGCGGCCTCAAGGCCGGTCAAACCTTGTTGGTGCAGGGTGGCAGCAGCGGCATCGGCGTCACCGCGATTCAACTCGGCAAGGCCTTTGGCGCCAAGGTCATCGTCACGGTTGGCTCCGAGGACAAGCGCGCGGCCTGCCTGGCACTCGGTGCCGATGTCGCGATCAACTACAAAACCCAAGACTTCGTCGCCGAAGTCAAGGCCGCCACGGGCGGGCGCGGCGCCGACGTGGTGCTGGACATGGTCGCGGGCGACTACCTCGCGCGCGAGATGCAGTGCACCGCCGACGATGGCCGGATCGTGGTCATCGCGGTGCAAGGCGGGGTCAAGTGCGAGGTCAACGCCGGCGAGGTGCTGCGTCGCCGCCTGACCATCACCGGCTCGACCCTGCGCCCCCGGCCGGTGGCCTTCAAGGGCGCGATCGCTGCGGCGCTGCGCCAGCAGGTCTGGCCGCTGATCGAGGCCGGCCGCATCAAGCCGGTGATCCACAGTGTCTTGCCCGCAGCCCGGGCCGCCGAGGCCCATGCGCTGATGGAGTCGGGCCAGCACATCGGCAAGATCGTGCTCGACTGGACAGCCTGAACAAGGAGCCTGAAGTGCGACGCCAACTGATCGCCGGCAACTGGAAGATGCACGGCAGCCACCAGGCCAATGCCGAGTTGCTGGCCGGCATCCTCGCGGCGCGGCCGTTTGCCTGCGACCTGGCAGTCTGCGTGCCCTATCCCTACCTGTCCGAGACGGCGGTGGCGCTGGCCGGCAGCGATCTGCGCTGGGGCGCGCAGGACTGCTCGGCGCACGAGCAGGGCGCCTACACCGGCGAGGTTGCGGTGGCGATGCTGGCCGAGTTCGGCTGCCGCTACGCCATCGTCGGCCACAGCGAACGTCGCCTGTACCACGCCGAGAGCGACCAACTCGTCGCCGACAAGGCCAAGGCGGCACTGGCGCATGGCATCACGCCCATCGTCTGCGTCGGCGAGACGCTGGCCCAGCGCGACGCCGGCCAGACCGATGCGGTGGTCAAGCGCCAGCTTTCGGCCGTGATCCACGCCCTCGGCCACTGCGCCGGCGAGATGGTCGTGGCCTATGAGCCGGTTTGGGCCATCGGTACCGGCAAGGTCGCCACGCCGCAACAAGCGCAGGCGGTGCACGCGGTGCTGCGCGCGCAATTGCGCGCTGCCGCTGCCAACGCCGACAGCATGAAGATCCTCTACGGCGGCAGCATGAAGCCCGACAACGCGGCGACCCTGCTGGCGCAACCCGACATCGACGGTGGCTTGATCGGTGGCGCCAGCTTGAAGGCGGCCGACTTCGTCGCCATCTGCCGCGCCGCCAGCTAGCCCACCGGCCGGCTCTACTTATTTCTCGAATACCTCTACAAGATCATGCAAATTTGGACCAACCTGGTGCTGGTGCTGCAACTCGTCGCCGCCATGGTGATGATTGGCCTGGTGCTGGTACAGCACGGCAAGGGCGCCGACATGGGCGCATCGTTTGGCAGTGGCGCCTCGGGCAGCCTGTTCGGCGCCACAGGCAGCGCCAATTTCCTGTCGCGCTCCACCGCAGTCTGTGCCGGCGTGTTCTTTGTTTGCACGCTGGCGCTGGCATACCTGTCCAACGGCGCCGCGATGCGCGCGCCGACCTCGACCGGCACCGTCCTGGACGAGGCCGCGATCCCCGCCGGCGCCGCAGCATCCGCGGGCGCGGCGCCGGCAGCGGCCTCGGCAGCGCTGGCACCCGCTGCTGCCTCGGCTGCGCCCGGCACCATCCCGACCAAGTAGCCCTGGAACTGAGCCTGCCCGGACCGCCGTTTCGCGCCCGCAAAGCACTGGCAAACCCTGAGCGCCGGGGCGATTCGGCTTAGAATCCCAAGTTGTTCAACGGCGCCATCCTCATGCCGTTGAGCCGATGTCGGGGCAGCCCGGCCAACCTGCCGTCGTGGTGAAATTGGTAGACACGCTATCTTGAGGGGGTAGTGGCGAAAGCTGTGCGAGTTCGAGTCTCGCCGACGGCACCATTGATTCGATTTCAGCCCAGTTTGTAGCGGCGGCGTGCAGGCGACGCGGCCGACCGGGCTGGCCAAACTTCAGACGCAACCCGCAATTCCCCCACCGCGCCATGGACCTGCAACAGTACCTGCCCGTGATCCTGTTCATTCTGGTCGGCGTGGCTGTCGGTATAGCGCCGCAGGCGCTCGGTTACCTGCTCGGGCCGCAACGGCCGAACGCCGCCAAGAACAGCCCCTACGAATGCGGCTTTGAGGCGTTCGAGGATGCGCGGATGAAGTTCGACGTGCGCTACTACCTGGTCGCGATCCTCTTCATTTTGTTCGACCTGGAAATTGCCTTTCTTTTCCCGTGGGCAGTGTCTTTACGAGATATCGGCGCCGCCGGTTTCTGGTCGATGATGGTCTTCCTCGCCATCCTGGTGGTCGGCTTCATTTACGAGTGGAAAAAGGGCGCGCTCGATTGGGAATAATGCTGCCCCTCGACCGACGAGCACGCCGGCCGATCCCCCAAGCGAATGCGGGCAAGCTTGGGAGCGGCCCGGCGCTCGGCCCGCACCGCTTCGATAAACTGGATATGTGCCATGGGAATTGAAGGCGTTCTGAAGGAAGGCTTTGTCACCACCTCGGTGGACAAGCTGATCAACTGGTCGAAAACCGGATCGCTGTGGCCCATGACCTTTGGTCTGGCCTGTTGCGCGGTTGAAATGATGCATGCTGGCGCAGCGCGCTATGACATCGACCGCTTTGGCATGCTGTTCCGCCCCAGCCCGCGCCAGAGCGATTTGATGATCGTTGCCGGCACCCTCTGCAACAAGATGGGCCCGGCGCTGCGCAAGGTCTATGACCAGATGGCCGAACCGCGTTGGGTACTGAGCATGGGCTCCTGCGCCAACGGCGGCGGTTATTACCATTACAGCTACTCGGTGGTCCGTGGTTGCGACCGGATCGTGCCGGTCGATGTGTATGTGCCGGGATGCCCGCCGACCGCCGAAGCGCTGCTCTATGGGGTGCTGCAGTTGCAGGCCAAGATTCGCCGCGAAAACACCATCGCGCGGGCCTGAGCAGAGCTTATGAGCCAACGCCTGGACACCCTTGAAGCAGCGCTGCGGGCGCGCCTTGCGGATACTCCGATAGACCTCAAGCGCGACCGTGGCGAAATCACGCTGACAGTCGCCGCTGCAGATTACCTGGCGGTCGCCACGGCGCTGCGCAGCGATCCGACGCTGAAGTTCGAGCAGTTGATGGACCTCTGTGGCCTTGATTTGAGTACCTACCGTGACCAGGCCTGGCAGGGCATGCGCTACTGCGTGGTCTCGCATTTGCTCTCCATCAGCCTGAATTGGCGGCTGCGCCTCAAGGTTTTTGCGCCAGACGACAATGTCCCGGTGGTGGATTCCCTGACCGGGCTCTGGTCGGCCGCCGATTGGTTCGAGCGTGAGGCTTTCGACATGCTCGGCATCATTTTTGACGGCCATGTCGATCTGCGCCGCATCTTGACCGACTATGGGTTCATCGGACACCCCCTGCGCAAGGATTTCCCGGTGTCCGGCCACGTCGAAATGCGCTACGACGCCGAACAAAAGCGCGTGATCTACGAGCCGGTCACGATCGAGCCGCGTGAAGTGACGCCGAGAATCATCCGCGAAGACAATTACGGCGGGCTGCACTGACCATGGCCGAGATCAAGAATTACACCCTGAATTTCGGGCCGCAACACCCGGCGGCGCATGGCGTGCTGCGCCTGGTGTTGGAACTTGACGGTGAAGTCATTCAGCGCGCCGACCCGCACATCGGCCTGCTGCACCGCGCCACTGAAAAATTGGCCGAGGGCAAGACCTATATCCAGTCGCTGCCCTACATGGACCGGCTCGATTATGTCTCGATGATGTGCAATGAGCATGCGTATTGTCTCGCCATCGAGAAACTGCTGGGCGTGTCGGTGCCGCTCCGGGCGCAGTACATCCGGGTCATGTTTTCTGAGATCACACGCCTGCTGAACCACCTGTTATGGCTGGGCGCGCACGGTATCGATTGCGGTGCGATGAACATCCTCATCTACTGCTTTCGCGAGCGCGAGGATTTGTTTGACATGTACGAGGCGGTGTCGGGCGCGCGCATGCATGCAGCCTATTTCCGGCCGGGCGGGGTTTACCGCGATCTGCCCGACAGCATGCCGCGCTACGGCCCCAGCAAAATCAAGAACGAGCGCGCCATCAAGGCCTTGAACCAGAATCGGCAAGGCTCCCTGTTGGATTTCATCGAGGATTTCACGCGCCGTTTCCCAGCGCTTGTCGATGAGTATGAGACGCTGCTCACCGACAACCGCATTTGGAAGCAGCGCACCGTCGGTATCGGTGTGGTCACGCCGGAGCGGGCACTCAACCTGGGGTTCTCAGGGCCGATGCTGCGCGGCTCGGGCATCGAATGGGATTTGCGCAAGACCCAGCCCTACGAAGTTTATGCGGATATGGATTTCGACATCCCCGTCGGTGTCAATGGCGATACCTATGACCGCTACCTGTGCCGTGTCGAGGAAATGCGCCAGTCGAACCGCATCATCGCCCAGTGCGCCATTTGGCTGCGCGCCAATCCCGGCGCTGTGATCACCGAGAACCACAAGGTGGCGGCCCCTTCACGGGTCGCCATGAAGTCCAACATGGAGGAGTTGATCCACCACTTCAAACTCTTCACCGAAGGCATGCATGTGCCCGAGGGTGAGGTTTATGCGGCGGTCGAGCACCCCAAGGGCGAATTTGGCATTTATATTGTCAGTGATGGCGCCAACAAACCCTATAGATTGAAGATCCGGCCGCCCGGCTTTGCCCATCTGGCGGCGCTTGACGAAATGGCGCGCGGCCACATGATTGCCGACGCCGTCGCCATCATAGGCACCATGGACATTGTGTTTGGCGAGATTGACCGATGACAGCCCCAGCATCCACCAGCGTGGCCACCCCAGCGTTGTCGGCGGCTGCCGTCGAGCGCTTTGCGCGCGAGGTCGCCAAATACCCTGTGGACCAGCGCCAGTCGGCTGTGATGGCCTGCCTGGCGATTGCCCAGCAGGAGCAGGGCTGGGTTTCAGCGCGGGCTGAAGAGCAGATTGCCGATTTCCTCGGCATGGCGCCGATGGCGGTGCACGAGGTTACCACCTTCTACAACATGTACAACCAGCGGCCGGTGGGCCAATTTAAGCTCAATGTCTGCACCAATCTGCCCTGCCAGTTGCGCGATGGCCAGAAGGCGCTGGTCTATCTCTGCCACAAACTCGGGATTGCGGACGGCGGCACCACTGCCGACGGCATGTTCACCGTGGCCAAGGCCGAGTGCATGGGCGCCTGTGCCGATGCGCCGGTATTGCTGGTCAACGACCGCCAAATGGTCAGCTTCATGTCCAATGATCGACTCGACGCCCTGATCGACAGCCTGAAGGGGCAGGCGCAATGAGCCGGCAGCGGGCAATCCACGGGGTGTCACGATGAGTGCGCGGAGCTTGGACCTGTCGGCCTTCCAGGCCAGCGGCCGGGAGACCTGTTTCCACGACCGGCATATATCGCCGCAGATCGTTGGCGGTTTGGACGGCAGCAATTGGCGGCTGGCCGATTACGAGTCGCGTGGCGGCTATCAGGCGCTGCGCAAGATTCTCGGCGGCGCGGGTGGCGTGGGCATTACGCCGGACCAGGTTGTGGCCGAAGTCAAGGGTTCGGGCCTGCGCGGCCGTGGCGGTGCGGGTTTTCCGACCGGCCTCAAGTGGAGTTTCATGCCGCGTGCCCTGCCGGTGCAGAAATACCTGGTCTGCAACAGCGATGAGGGCGAGCCTGGAACCTGTAAGGACCGCGACATCCTTGCCTACAACCCGCACAGCGTGATCGAGGGCATGGTCATTGCCGCTTATGCGATGGGCATCAGCGTCGGCTACAATTATATCCACGGCGAAATTTTTGAAATCTACGAGCGTTTTGAGGAAGCCTTGGCCGAGGCGCGCGCTGCGGGTTATCTTGGTGACAAGATCCTGGGCAGTGGCTACAGTTTCCAGTTGCATGCCCACCATGGTTTCGGGGCCTATATCTGCGGCGAAGAGACCGCGCTGCTGGAGTCGCTCGAAGGTAAAAAGGGCCAGCCGCGCTTCAAGCCGCCGTTTCCGGCCAGTTACGGCCTGTACGGCCGGCCGACCACGATCAACAACACCGAAACCTTCGCGGCGGTGCCCTGGATCATCCGCAATGGCGGCCAGGCCTACCTGGAGTGCGGCAAGCCGAACAACGGCGGCACCAAGCTGTTCTCGCTGGTCGGCGATGTTGAACGCCCGGGCAACTACGAGGTGCCGATGGGAACGCCGTTTGCCAAGCTGCTGGAGTTGGGCGGCGGCATGCGCGGCGGCAGGACCATCAAGGCGGTGATTCCCGGCGGCTCATCGGCACCGGTCCTGCCCGGCGCGATGATGATGGACCTGACCATGGATTACGACGCGATTGCCAAGGCCGGGTCGATGTTGGGCTCGGGCGCGGTGATCGTCATGGACGACAGCCGTTGCATGGTCAAGAGCCTGTTGCGGCTGTCGTACTTCTACACCCACGAGTCCTGCGGCCAGTGCACGCCCTGCCGCGAAGGCACGGGCTGGTTGTGGCGGCTGGTCAACCGGCTTGAGCATGGCCAGGGCAAGGCCGCCGATCTGGCCTTGCTGGACAACGTCGCCGAGAACATCATGGGCCGCACCATTTGTGCACTGGGCGACGCGGCGGCGCTGCCGGTGCGCGGCATGCTCAAGCATTTCCGCGATGAATTTGCGTACCACGTCGAGCACAAGACCTGCCTCGTACCGGCCTATGTTTGACGAACGACATGATTGAAATCGAACTCGACGGCAAGAAGGTCTCGGTCGCCCCGGGCAGCATGGTCATGCATGCCGCCGACGCCGCCGGAACGACCATTCCGCACTTCTGTTATCACAAGAAGCTGAGCATCGCGGCCAACTGCCGGATGTGCCTGGTGGACATCGAGAAGGCGCCCAAGCCGATGCCGGCCTGCGCCACCCCGGTCACCCAAGGCATGGTGGTGCGCACCCAGAGCGAGCGGGCGCTCAAGGCGCAGCAGTCGGTGATGGAATTCCTGCTCATCAACCATCCGCTGGATTGCCCGATCTGCGACCAGGGCGGCGAGTGCCAGTTGCAGGACATCGCGGTCGGCTATGGCGGCAGCACCTCGCGCTACCAGGAAGAAAAGCGCGTCGTCTTCCACAAGGACATCGGCCCGCTGGTGTCGATGCAGGAGATGAGCCGCTGCATCCACTGCACCCGCTGCGTGCGCTTTGGCCAGGAGGTGGCCGGCGTGATGGAGCTGGGCATGCAGCACCGCGGCGAGCACAGCGAGATCACCAGTTTCCTGGGCCGCAGCGTCGACTCGGAGTTGTCGGGCAACATGATTGATGTCTGCCCGGTCGGGGCGCTGACCAGCAAGCCCTTCCGCTACTCGGCCCGCACCTGGGAGCTTTCGCGGCGCAAAAGCATCAGCCCGCACGACTCTACCGGCAGCAACATCGTGGTCCAGGTCAAGGGCGACAAGGTGATGCGCGTCGTGCCGCTGGAGAACGAAGCCGTCAACGAATGCTGGATCGCCGACCGCGACCGTTACAGCTACGAGGCGCTGAACAGCCCGCAGCGCCTGACCCAGCCCATGGTCAAGCAGGGCGGGCAGTGGAAGCCGGTCGACTGGAACACCGCGATCAGCTATGTCGCCGATGGCCTGAAGCGGATCAAAACCGAGTTCGGCGCCGCCGCCATTGGCGCGCTGGCCACCGGCCACCGCAGCGTTGAAGAGTTGCACCTGCTGGCCAGCCTGGTGCGCGGCCTGGGCAGCGAGAACATCGACTTCCGCACCCGCCATGCCGATTTCGCCAACACCGCGCTGCCCGGGCAGGCGCGCTGGCTGGGCCTGCCGGTGGCTGAGCTGGCGCAGCTCGACCGCGCCCTGGTGGTTGGCTCGTTCCTGCGCAAGGACCATCCACTGTTCGCCCAGCGCCTGCGCCAAGCGGTGCGCAAGGGTGGCCAGTTGCTGAGCCTGAACGCGCTGCACGACGACTGGGCGATCCCACTGGCCGCACGCCTGACCGCCGCGCCCAGCGGCTGGGCCCAGGCGCTGGCCGATGTCGCAGCCTGCGTCGCTGCCGCCAAGGGGGTGGCCGCACCCGCCGCAGCCAACCCCGGCACTGCGGCCCAAGCGGTCGCTGACGCCCTGTTGTCGGGCCAGCGCAGCGCCGTGCTGCTGGGCAACGCCGCGGCCCAACATCCGCAGGCCTCGACCCTGCTGGCCCTGGCCCAATGGATCGCGGCACAGACCGGCGCCCGGGTCGGCTACCTCACGGCGGACGCCAACACGGTCGGCGCGCAACTGGTCAGGGCGATGCCCGGCGCTGGCGGCCTGAACGCCGGCCAGATGCTGTCGCAGCCGATGAAGGCCTTGCTGCTGCTTGACGTCGAACCGGCCCTGGACGCCGCCAATGGCGCAGCCGCCCGCGCCGCGCTGGGCGCGTCGGGCATGGTCGTGGCCATGACTTCGTTCCGCGACGCCGACGTCGACAACGCCGACGTGCTGCTGCCCATTGCCCCGTTCACCGAGACGGCCGGCAGTTTCGTCAACGCCGAGGGCCGGCTGCAGTCCTTTGTCGGTGTGGCCCGACCCTTGGGCGACACCCGCCCGGCCTGGAAGGTGCTGCGCGTGCTCGGCAATTTGCTGGGCCTGAGCGGCTTCGATCAGGAGACGGTCGAGCAGGTGCGCGAACAGGCCCTGGGTGACGCTGCAGGCATCGCCAGCCGGCTCGACAACCTGTGCCGGGCCGACAGCCTCGTCGTTGTCCCCGCTGACACGGCCTCGGACGGCCTGGAGCGGATCGCCGATGTGCCGATCTACGCCACCGATGCGCTGGTCCGCCGCGCCAGCGCGCTGCAACTCAGCGCCGACGCCCGGCCGCCGCAGGCCGGTCTGCCCAGCGCGCTGTGGCGTGACCTGGGCCTGGCGCCGGGCGACAAGGTGCGGCTGAGCCAGGGCAGCGCCAGTGCCACCCTGGCCGCGCGCGAGGACGCCACGCTCGCCGCCAACGCCCTGCGGGTGGCGGCCGGCCATGCCGCCACTGCGGGCCTGGGCGCGATGTTCGGCCCGATCCGCGTCGAGAAGGTCTGAGCGCCATGATTGACCAACTCAATGCCCTTGGTGGCTCTGTCTTTGGCGGCTACCTCTGGCCGGTGGTCTGGAGCCTGATCAAGATCGTGGCGGTGGTGCTGCCGCTGCTCGGCTGCGTCGCCTACCTGACGCTGTGGGAGCGCAAGGGCATCGCCTTCACCCAGATTCGCCCGGGCCCCAACCGGGTCGGCCCGCTCGGCCTGCTGACGCCCATCGCCGACGCGGTCAAGCTGATCTTCAAGGAAATCATCCGCCCCAGCGCCGCCAGCACCGGGCTGTTTTTCCTCGGGCCGATCATGACCATCATGCCGGCGCTGGCCGCCTGGGTGGTGGTTCCGTTCGGCCCCGAAGTGGCCTTGGCCAACGTCAACGCCGGCCTGCTGCTGCTGATGGCGATCACCTCGATCGAGGTCTATGGCGTGATCATCGCCGGCTGGGCGTCGAACTCGAAGTACGCCTTCCTGGGTGCGCTGCGCGCCTCGGCGCAGATGGTCAGCTACGAGATCGCGATGGGCTTTGCCCTGGTCGTGGTGATCATGGTCGCCGGCTCGATGAACCTCAGCGAGATCGTGATGAGCCAGGGTCGCGGCATGTTCGCCGGCCAGGGCCTGGGCATCCTGTCGTGGAACTGGCTGCCGCTGCTGCCGATCTTCGTCGTCTATTTCATCGCCGGCCTGGCCGAGACCAACCGCCATCCCTTCGACGTGGTCGAGGGCGAGAGCGAGATCGTCGCCGGCCACATGATCGAGTACTCGGGCATGTCGTTTGCGATGTTCTTCCTGGCCGAGTACGCCAACATGCTGCTGGTCTCGGCGCTGGCGGTGGTGATGTTCTTGGGCGGCTGGCTCAGCCCGCTCGACGCGCTGAACTTCATCCCCGGCTGGATCTGGCTGGGCGCCAAGATCTTTGTCGTCGTGACCATGATGCTGTGGGTGCGCGCGACCTTTCCACGCTACCGCTATGACCAGATCATGCGCCTGGGCTGGAAGATCTTCATCCCCGTCACCCTGGTCTGGCTGGTCGTGGTCGGGCTGTGGCTGCAATCGCCCCTGAACATCTGGAATTGAAGGCTTTTCACCATGACAGCCTCAACCGTCCTTTCCGCGCCCCGGCCTTCAGCGCTGAAGGCCTTCCTGTCGAGCTTCATGCTGCTGGAGATGCTCAAGGGCATGAAGTTGACCGGACGCTACTTCTTTGCCAAGAAGATCACCGTTCAGTACCCGGAGGAGCGCACCCCGCAGTCGCCGCGCTTTCGCGGCCTGCACGCGCTGCGCCGCTACGACAACGGCGAGGAGCGCTGCATCGCCTGCAAGCTCTGCGAGGCGGTCTGCCCGGCGCTGGCGATCACGATCGAGAGCGAGGTCCGTGACGACGGCAGCCGCCGCACCTCGCGCTACGACATCGACCTGACCAAGTGCATCTTCTGTGGCTTCTGCGAGGAGAGCTGCCCGGTGGATTCGATCGTCGAGACCCACATCTTCGACTACCACGGCGAGAAGCGCGGCGACCTGTACTTCACCAAGGACATGCTGCTGGCTGTTGGTGACCGCTACGAGCGCGAGATTGCCGCCAACAAGGAGGCCGACGCCAAGTACCGCTGAGCGAGATCGGCGCAGCCGCCCGCAGCCGCCTTCTGGCGGCAGGGCGCACGCCGGGCCGGCCCTTGCCGTTTCCACACCGACCCCATGACCACCACTGGCGCACTTTTCTACCTGTTCTCGGCCGTGCTGCTGTTCGCGTCGTTTCGCGTCATCACCGCGCGCAACACGGTCCATGCCGTGCTCTACCTGGTGCTGGCCTTTGCCAACGCCTCGGTCATCTGGATGCTGCTGCGCGCCGAGTTCCTGGCGATCGTGCTGGTGCTGGTCTATGTCGGCGCGGTGATGGTGCTGTTCCTGTTCGTGGTGATGATGCTGGACCTCAAGACCGACGAATTCCGCGACGGTTTCTGGAAGCACCTGCCGCTGGCCGGCTTTGTCGGCGCCCTGATCGCGTTGGAGATGTCCCTGGTGCTGATGGGCGGCTTTGGCCTGACCGATGTGCCCGTGGCCGATGCGGCGGCGATCAAACTCGGCAACACCCGGCTGCTGGGCATTGAGATTTACACCAAATACCTCTACCCGCTGCAGATCGCGGCGGTGTTGCTGCTGGTGGCGATCATCGCGGCGATTGCCTTGACGCTGCGCCAGCGCAAGGACAGCCGCTCACAGGACGTGGGCGAGCAGCTCAAGGCGCGCAAGGCCGACCGGCTGCGCATCGTCAAGATGGCGCCGGTGCGCGAATTGCCGTCGGCCCCGGCCACGGGCGGAGACAAAGCATGAACCTCGGCCCCATCACCCTGGGTCACTACCTGAGCCTGGGCGGCCTGTTGTTCGCCATGGCCGTGATCGGCATCTACCTCAACCGGCGCAACCTGATCGTGCTGCTGATGGCCATTGAGCTGATGTTGCTGGCGGTGAACATGAATTTCGTCGCCTTCTCGCATTACCTCGGCGACATGGCCGGGCAGGTGTTCGTGTTCTTCATCCTGACAGTGGCGGCGGCCGAGTCGGCGATCGGCCTGGCGATCCTGGTGGTGCTGTTCCGCAACCGCTCGACCATCAACGTGCAAGAGCTGGACGCCTTGCAGGGCTGAGACAGCCTGCCGCAAAGACAACCCATGGCCGCACCTCAACTTTCTCCCACATTGCTGTTGGCCGTGCCGATGGCGCCCCTGCTCGGCGCGGTGCTGGCCGGCTTCTTCGGCAAGGCAATCGGCCGGGCCGGCGCGCACCGCATCACCATCCTCGGTGTGCTGGTGTCGTTCGTGATCTCGGCGCTGGTGCTCAACGACGTGCTGGCCGGCGCCCGCTTCAACGCCACGGTCTACCCCTGGATGTCGCTGGGCGGGCTGAAGATGGAGATCGGCTTCTTGGTCGACGGCCTGACCGCGATGATGATGTGCGTCGTCACCTTCGTCTCGCTGATGGTCCATGTCTACACCATCGGCTACATGGCCGAAGACCCCGGCTACCAGCGCTTCTTCGCCTACATCTCGCTGTTCACCTTCAGCATGCTGATGCTGGTGATGAGCAACAACTTCCTGCAGTTGTTCTTCGGCTGGGAGGCGGTTGGCCTGGTGTCGTACCTGCTGATCGGCTTTTGGTACACCAAACCGACGGCGATCTTCGCCAACATGAAGGCCTTCCTGGTCAACCGGGTCGGCGATTTCGGCTTTATCCTCGGCGTTGGCCTGATCGTCACCTACGCCGGCTCGCTGGACTATGCCGAAGTCTTTGCCAAGGGCCAGGCGCTGACCCAGATCACGCTGCCGGGCACCGACTGGATGCTGGTCAGCGTGACCTGCATCTGCTTGTTCATCGGCGCGATGGGCAAAAGCGCGCAGTTTCCGCTGCATGTCTGGCTGCCCGATTCGATGGAAGGGCCGACGCCGATCTCGGCGCTGATCCACGCCGCGACCATGGTCACGGCCGGCATCTTCATGGTCGCGCGCATGTCGCCGCTGTTTGAGCTGTCCGACGCGGCGCTGAACTTCGTGCTCGTGATCGGCGCCATCACCGCCTTGTTCATGGGCTTTCTGGGCATCATCCAGAACGACATCAAGCGCGTGGTGGCCTATTCCACCCTCAGCCAACTCGGCTACATGACCGTGGCGCTGGGCGCCTCGGCCTATTCGGTGGCGGTCTTTCACCTGATGACCCATGCGTTCTTCAAGGCGCTGCTGTTCCTGGGGGCCGGCTCGGTCATCATCGGCATGCACCATGACCAGGACATCCGCAACATGGGTGGGCTGGCCAAGTACATGCCCATCACCTGGATCACCTCGCTGCTGGGCTCGCTGGCGCTGATCGGCACGCCGTTCTTCGCCGGCTTCTACTCCAAGGATTCGATCATCGAGGCGGTCCATGCCAGCCACCTGCCGGCGGCGCATTGGGCCTATTGGGCGGTGGTGGCGGGGGTGTTCGTCACCGCGTTCTATTCGTTCCGGATGTACTTCCTGGTCTTCCACGGCCAAGAGCGCTTCAACGCCAAGCCGTTTCCGCCGGAGGACGACCATGCGCATGCTGACGACCACGCGCATGCTGACGACCATGCGCACGCCGACGACCACGGCCACACCCACAGCCACGCCCACACGCCGCACGAGAGCCCCTGGGTCGTGACCCTGCCCTTGGTGCTGCTGGCGATTCCCTCGGTGGTGATCGGCTACTTCACCATCGGCCCAATGCTGTTCGGTGACTTCTTCAAGGATTCGATCATCGTCCACGGTGAACACCACCATGCCATCGCCGAGTTGCGGGCCGAATTTCACGACGCCACCGCGATGGCGATCCACGCCCTGAGCTCGTTGCCGTTCGCGCTGGCGCTGGCCGGGGTGGTCGTGTCCTACCTCTTCTACCTGCGCATGCCCGCCGTCCCCGCAGCAATTGGCCGGGTGCTGTCGCCGTTGATGACCTTGCTCGAAAACAAGTACTACATGGACTGGTTCAACGAGCACGTGATCGCCCCGGCGGCGCGCGGCCTGGGCCGCGGTTTCTGGAAGGGCGGCGATGTGGCGGTCATCGATGGCCTGATCAACGGCTCGGCCCGCATGGTGGCCGGCCTGGCCGCCCTGTCGCGTCTGGCCCAGACCGGCCATGTCTACTGGTATGCGCTGGTGATGCTGCTGGGCCTGTTCGGCCTGTTGACATGGCAGCTTTGGCCCAACCTGTCAGGCCTCGGCGGTCGCTGACAGGGCAGGGCGGAGAACAACAATGGGTTTTGGACTTTTGAGTGCGGCGATCTGGCTTCCGATCGCCTTCGGCCTGGTGCTGCTGGCGCTGGGCAGTGATGACAATCCCGAGGCCGTGCGCTGGGTCGCGCTGGTCGGAGCGGTCGCCAGCTTTGCCGTCACGCTGCCGCTGATAGGCGGTTTCGACCCCAGCACGGCGGCGTTGCAGTTCCAGGAGAACCTGCCCTGGATCGAGCGCTTCAATGTGCGCTACCACCTCGGCGTCGACGGCCTGTCGGTCTGGTTTGTGCTGCTGACGGCCTTCATCAACGTGGTCGTCGTGGTCGCCGGCTGGCAAGTGATCACGCAGCGCGTGGCGCCCTACATGGGCGCTTTCCTGATCCTGTCGGGTTTGCTGGTGG
>JANXYH010000185.1 GCA_025350145.1 Burkholderiales bacterium
GACGCTGAAGGTGCCACTGCCCTGCAGCGGCACCACACAGTGCGTGCCCTGGCCATGGACGATGTCCAGCAGCCGGCTGCGCACCCGGGCGGTGACGGCGATGAAATCCGTATCCCAGGAGCCCCAATCGCGCAGCATCGCCTGGCGGGTGCGCTGGCTCGTGGTCAGCGGCCCGGGGGTGAGCAGGATGGGGTCGTCCATGGCCGTGTCAGTCAGGTCTGAGTTGCAGATTGATCGGCGCGCCGCCGCCCCGAGCTCAAGCCCAGGCTTGCGGGTCGAACCAGGCCCGCCAAATCTTTGTCCAGTGTCCAAACCCAGACCCGACTCAGGGCGTGCCGCCGGCACATATCCTCCCATTCCTTTTGGATCGACAGGTCGCCCATGCCCATGGCCCGGGTGGCGGAATCAGGGAACGCATCGAGCCAGCGCAGCACGGCCTGGTTGGACGGGAAGTTGATCGGCTTCCACGGCGCCTCGTCGTTCAATGCACGGCGCACTTCTGCTACGAAGCGTTCGGCCGCTTTTCTGCGGTGGTCACCGTTCGCCACCTGAGCAATGTGATTGCCAACCTCGACGATGGCTGCCATTGGAATGAAGCCGTGGTCAGCGGTGTCGATGAGGTCTGCCAGTCGGGCCCGGACTTCAGCCTTGCGCTGGTTTCTGCCCGGTACATCCAGAATGTTCAGCAGCACCGAGGTATCGACGATGACGATTGAACTCATCCACCGCCTCCGGGCTCGGCAGCCCAAAGCGACTCCAGCCATGCCTTGGCCTTGAGCTTGCGTGCTTCTGCGCCCTGGTGCGTTTTGACGAAGCGCTCCAAGGCGCCGGAGGTCATCAAGTGGCCGATTGGGCCCTTCACCAGGAGTTCGGGAAGGTCGGGAATCTCTTGCATGCGGATCAGTTTGCTGGCGCCGCTGGTGGGGTCACGGTAGCAGAACACCACGTCGGGCACCGCCTCCTCAGGCAGCGCATCGAGCAGCGCCGGGTTGTGCGTGGACAGCAGCACGCGCAGCTTGCGTCGCTCGGCAATCGATCGGATGCGGTCGAGCAAATGCCGGGCGCGGCTGGGGTGAACGCCGTTGTCGATCTCCTCTATGACCACTAGGCTGCCCTCAGGTGCCGACAGCATCGCCGCAGCGATGGCCAGTACCCGCAAAGTACCGTCGGACAGCAGCGAGGCGTCATAGGCGGTCGGCTTGCCGCCAAAGGTCTCTTCCAACTGCAACATCACCTCGCCGCGCGGGCCGTCGAGGAAACTCAAGCCCGCAATGTCCTGCTCGGGCAGGCTTTGAATGAACGCCAGGATCGCCGTGCGCTGTGCGGCATAGGGCGCGGTGCCGGCTTGTGCTGAGGTGCCCCAGAGGCGATGGAGAACGCTGGACAGGTTGGTGCCGTCGCCGAGCAGGCGCTTGTCGTTGGTGAAGCTGTAGCCGCGCATGCGCGCAGGCACGGGATCGAGGAAAAGGATGTTGGCCAAAAGTCCTTGGCACCGTTTGGCAACCTTGGGAATGAGCTCCTGCGCCTTCCTGTGACTGGCCTTGAAACTGACCGCGCTTTCGAGTTGGGCGAAGACGGCCATTTGATCGCTGACCGTGATGTGCGGCTTGTTCGGGCCGGTGGAGAAGTCGTTGTAGGCAACCCCAGCGTCGGTGCTCAAGCCCTTCGACGGCTGGTCCAGGTTGTAAAGCGGCACCCGTGCGTCGGCCTCATCGATGCGCTCGGCGACGATGTGCAACTCACCATCGCGTATGCCAATCTGCATGTCCAGGCGATTCCAGTGCAAGTCGTCGCTGACACAGCCCAGCCCGAACTGGCTCTGCCCGCGATGGCAGAGATCCTCAATCCGCCCGCGCACCACCCGGTCAGCGCTGTTGACCGCGAACTGGATCGCGCTGAGCTTCTGGCCCTGGGCCAGCCAAGACAGCAAGCGCAGCGCCTCAATCGCATTGCTCTTGCCGGCCGCATTGGCGCCTATGAGCACGGTCAGCGGGCCCATCGGCAACTGAGCCTCACGAAAGCTCTTGAAGTTCCTGAGCGTGAAAGTGGAAAGCATGGAGGCTCCGATCAATGCCGCCGCAGGTCGCCCAACGCCGGCATTTGCGCTCCTGCCAGCGGCAGCGCAGTGGCCGCGGTCACGCAGTCGCGTGCAGGCATGACGACGGCGTCAACCTCGCCATCCAGACTGGCGCATGCGAAGGTGGCACTGGGTTCAAGCGCGCGCACCGGCCTGGTCTGGATTCGCTTCGTCGGAGTCATCGTCATGGCGGCCCGATTCTCTGGGCATTCTCACGTCCTCAAGCCCGTTTCCAGGCCTGGGTGCGGCGCTCGACCAGCGCCGCCAGCGCCATGAACAGCAGCACCGCCAGGCCGTTGACCGCCGCGATCAGCACAGCGCAGGCGGCGGCGGCGCCCATCTCGCCGGCCTCGTCGAGGTTGAGGATGGCGATTGCCGCCGGCTTGGTCTCGGGCGAATACAGGAACACCACCGCCGAGACCGTGGTCATGGCGTTGATGAAGAAGTAGCGCGCGATGTCGACCAGCGCCGGGGTGCAGATCGGCAGGCTGACGCGCCAGAAGGTGGCGTAGAACGGCACCTTCAGCGAGGCCGAGACGGCCTCGAACTCTGGGTCCAGGCCCTTCAGCGCGGTCACTGCGGTGAGCTGGCCGGTGGTGTAGAAGTGGACGATGGTGCACAGCGCCAGCAGCGTCAGCGAGTGGTAGAGCCCGCCCAGCGGGTTGCCCGGGGCGTTGAAGAAAAAGATGTAGCCCAGGCCCAGCACCAACCCCGGCACCGCCATCGGCAAAAAGGCCAGCAGCCGCAGCGCGCCGCGCAGTGCCGCCGCGCCCGAGGTCTTTTCCAGCAGGTAGGCGCCGCCGAACACCAGCAGGGTGCCGCTGATCGCCGTGGCGGCGGCCATCCTCAGGCTGTTGAGCATGGCGCTGCCGACCTCGGCGTCGACCATGCCCAGGCGGTAGTGGCGCAGGCTGGGTTGGAGCTGGTAGGGCCAGAAGCTGGCGAAGGAGGCGAACACCGCCATGCCCAGCAGCGCCAGGATCAGGCCGCAGACGAGCAGCACATACAGCGCCATCAGCGCGTCGAACAGCGGCGCCGGCCTGGGCCGGTAGGGCACGGCGCGGGCACTGAGCATCGCCGTCTGGCGGCGGTTGACGAGCCGGTCGACGCCAAAGCTCAGCGCTGCCGGTGCCAGCAGCAGCAGCGCCACCACCGCGCCGCGCTGGAAATCTTGCTGGCCTATGACCAGCTTGAACACGTCGGTGGCCAGCACGTTGAAGTCGCCGCCTATCACCTTGGGGATGCCGAAGTCGGTGATGACCAGGGTGAACGTGACCATCGCCGCCGAGATCAGCCCGTACCTGGCGCCGGGCAGGGTGATGGTCAGGAACTTGCGGCGGGCGCTGGCGCCCAGCGCATCCGCCGCCTCGTACAGCCGCGCGTCGGCGCCGGCCAGGGCCGTGACCAGGATCATCAGCGCATGCGGGAAGGTCGAGAACAGCTCGCCCAGCACGATCCCCGGCGCGCCGTAGATCTGCGCCACCCCCAGCGCCGTCAGCCAGCCCTTGAGCAGGCCCTGGTTGCCGAACCAGTAAATCAGCGAGATGGCAGCCAGCAGCGACGGTGCCAGCAGCGGCACCAGCGTGACCGCCCGCGCCAGGGCCTTGCCGCGGATGCTGCTGCGGGTCAGGGCGTAGGCAAAGACGAAGGCGGCGGGCACGCAGATGGCCGTGACCAGGGCCGAGACCCAGAGGCTGTGCCAGAGCGAAGTCAGCAGCGCCGGGGTTCGGGCATAGGCGATGAAGTTGGCGCTGCCGGCAAAGCTGCCGTCGCTGGTCTGCAGCGACTGGCCGAGGATGCTCAGCAGCGGCGCGGCCAGGAACACCAGCAGGAACAGCGCCACCAGGGCCAGCAGCGCCTGCGCCAGGCGCTCGCCGGCGGCCCGGCGCAGCGGCGGCGCGGGCAGGGCGGCGGCCAGGCTCATCCGAACACCCGCATCCGCTCTGGCGGCAGGCGCAGCCGCAACTGGCCACCCGGCTGCAATTGCGCCCGGGCCGGGTCGTTGACCGGCAGGCTGAGCGTCAGCGCCAGTTCGCCCAGCGCCGCACTGCGCACCCGCAGCAGGCAATAGGGGCCCAGGAACTCGATCGCCTCGACCCGGGCCTCGAAGCTGTTGTCGTCGATACCGACACCGGCCCCCCGGTCCGACCCGGGCAGCACCTGCAAGTCCTCGGGCCGCAGGTACAGGCGCAGCGCTGCACCCGGGGCGTGGCTGGCGAGCAGGGTCGGGTCGCAGGTGAAGCGCTGCGCGCCGATCTGCAGCCCGGCCTGATCGCCGTCGTCGCAGCGCCGCGCCGGCAGGGCGTTGATGCGGCCGACGAATTCGGCGACGAACAGGCTTGCCGGTTCGCGGTAGATCGCCTGCGGGCTGCCGATTTGTTCGATCACGCCCTGGTTCATGACCACGATCCGGTCGGCCACCGCGAACGCCTCCTCCTGGTCGTGGGTGACCATCACCGTGGTCACCCCCAACTGGCGTTGCAGGGCGCGGATTTCCTGGCGCAGCTTGAGCCGCACGATCGCGTCCAGCGCCGACAGCGGTTCGTCCAGCAGCAGCAGGCCGGGCGAAGTCGCCAGCGCGCGGGCCAGGGCGATGCGCTGCTGCTGCCCGCCCGAGAGCTGGGCCGGGAACTTGTGCTCGCAGCCCGGCAGGCCGACCAGGGTCAGCAACTCGGCCACCCTGGCCAGCGCGCTGGCCTTGGCCACGCGCCGGTTGACCAGCCCATAGGCGACGTTGTCGGCCACGCTCAGGTTGGGGAACAGGGCGTAGGACTGGAACACGATGCCGTAGTCGCGCTCGGCCGGCGGCAGCGCGCTGATGTCGCGCCCGGCCAGGCCGATCCGCCCGGTGCTCATCGGCTCCAGCCCGGCGATCAGCCGAAGCAGGGTGGTCTTGCCGCAGCCCGAGGGGCCGAGGAAGCAGACGAACTCGCCCCGGGCGATGTCGAGGTCGATGGATTTGAGCGCGGTGAAGGCACCGAACTGCTTGCCGACGCCGCGCAGCGACAGGTAGGCGCTCAAGGTCTGCGCTGGCGCTGGCCGAGGGTGCAGCCGCCCTAGCGCTTTTCCGACTTGGCGTTGTAGCGCTTGTTCCACTCGTCGAGGATGCGCTCGCGGTTGGCTGCGGCCAGCGTGAAGTCCATCTTCACCAGCCGGGCCTCATAGTCCTTGGGCACGTTGGCCAGCGGCGCGGCCACGCCGGGCTGGGCGGTGATGGCGAAGTTTTTGCCATAGAGCAGCATCGCGTCCTTGCTCGACGCCCAGTCGGCGAGCTTCTTGGCCGCGTCCAGCTTCTTCGTGCCCTGGTGGATGGCAAAGGCCTCCAGGTCCCAGCCCAGCCCTTCCTTGGGGAACACCAGGTCAATCGGCGCGCCCTTGGCCTTGTTGGCGTTGGCCCGGTACTCAAAGCTGATGCCGACCACGAACTCGCCCGACGCCGCCATGTTGCAGGGCTTGGAGCCCGAGTGGGTGTACTGGGCGATGTTCTCGTGCAGGCCATCCATGAACTTCCAGCCGCCGCCCTGGCCGTTGTCGTCGCCCCACAGCGTCAGCCAGGCGGTGACGTCGAAGAAGCCGGTGCCCGACGAGGCCGGATTCGGCATCACGATCTGGCCCTTGTAGGCCGGCTTGGTCAGGTCCTTCCAGGTCTCGGGCTTGGGGATGCCCTTTTTCTGCGCCTCGACCGTGTTGAAGCAGACGGTGGCGCCCCAGACATCCATGCCGAACCAGGCCGGCGGCGTCTTCTTGTCGCGGTAGGCGCTCATGATGGCGTCGAGGTTCAGCGGCTTGTAGGGCACCAGCATGCCGTTCTTGTCGAGCAGCGCCAGGCTGGAGGCGGCCACCCCCATCACCGCGTCGGCCTGCGGGTTGGCCTTCTCGGCCAGCAACTTGGCGGTGATCACGCCGGTCGAGTCGCGCACCCACTTCAGCTCGATCTCGGGATAGGCCTTGTTGAAGCCCTCCTGGTAGGCCTTGAGCTGGTCGGTCTCGAGCGCGGTGTAGACCAGCAGGCTGGTCTTCTGGGCGCTGGCGCCCAGGCTGGCGGCGAGCAGGGCGGTGGCGGCAAGGGTCTTCAAGGCGGTCGGCATGGGCGGGGCTCCTGGGTCGGTATGCGGCGGAACAAACCTGGCATCCTGCACCGCCCGCGATGTCAGGGCGATGACAGCGGACAGCGGCAGCTCGGGCCTGGGCTGGCCGAGCGTGGACAATTTAAGCTGTCGGCGGGCGCCAAGGCAATCGATGAACACCCTGCCGCCCCAGCCCGCCGCTTGGCGCAACCCCCAACCCGAACAGCCACCCAGCCCATGCCTGCACCCACCCATGTCAGCGTCAACGGCCGCCGCTACGCCCGGCCCCAAGTGCCCACGGTGGTGGTCTGTGTCGATGGCTGCGAGCCCGACTACATCGCCCAGGCGGTGGCCGCCGGGCGGATGCCCTGGATGCGGCGCACCCTGGCCCAGGGCACGGCGCTGCTGGCCGACGCGGTGGTGCCGACCTTCACCAACCCGAACAACCTGTCCATCGTCACCGGCGCGCCGCCGTCGGTGCATGGCATTTGCGGCAACTACCTGTTCGACACCGAGACCGGTGCCGAGCAAATGATGAACGACCCGAAGTGGCTGCGCGCCGGCACCATCCTGGCGGCGCTGGCCAATGGTGGCAACGGCGGCAGCCGCTGTGCGGTCATCACCGCCAAGGACAAGCTGCGCTTGTTGCTGGGCAAGGGCATGGCCGGCATCTGCTTCTCGGCCGAGCGGGCCGACCAGGCGAGCCTGGCCGAGAACGGCATCAGCGACCTGCTGGCGCTGGTCGGGCGGCCGCTGCCCGGGGTCTACAGCGCCGATCTGTCGGAATTCGTCTTCGCCGCCGGCCTGGCCCTGATGCAGCGCGCGCCGGACCAGCGGCCCGAGCTGATGTACCTCTCGACCACCGACTACATCCAGCACAAGCACGCCCCCGGTACGCCCGGCGCCAACGACTTCTACGCGATGATGGACGGCTACCTGGGCCAGCTTGACGCGCTCGGCTGCGTGATCGCCCTGACCGCCGACCACGGCATGAACGCCAAGACCCGGATGGACGGCAGCCCCGACGTGGTCTACCTGCAAGACCGGCTGGACGTCCTGCTGGGCGCGGGTGTGGCGCGCACCATCCTGCCGATCACGGACCCCTATGTGGTCCACCACGGCGCGCTCGGCTCCTATGCCACGGTCTACCTGCCGGCGGCCGACTGCGCCCGCGCCGCCGCGCACATCGCCTCCCTGCCGGGAATCGAGCGGGTGCTGGGCCGGACCGAGGCGGCGCAGGCCTTTGAGCTGCCGGCTGACCGCATCGGCGACCTGGTGGTGGTGTCCGAGCGCTCGGTGGTGCTGGGCACGGCCGCGTCGCGCCATGACCTGAGCGGGCTGGACGCGCCGCTGCGCTCGCACGGTGGGGTCAGCGAGCAGCGCGTGCCGCTGGTCTTGAACCGCCGCTGCGCCGCTGCGCAAACGTCGCGCCGCTGGCGCAACTTCGACGCCTTTGACCTGGCGCTGAACCTGGGAGAGACCTTCGCATGATCATCGAAGCCCTGCGCCTGGCCGGCGAGAAAGTCGGCGCCGGCCGCACGCCCGAGCGCAGCATCGCCGTGCGCAACCCCTACACCGGGGCCACCGTCGGCACGGTGCCCAAGGCCAGCCTGGACGAGGTGCGCCGCGCCTTTGCCATCGCCCGCGCCTACCAGCCGAGGCTGACCCGGTTCGAGCGCAGCAACATCCTCAACCGCGCCGCCGCCAGCGTCCGCGGCCGCAGCGCCGAGATCGTCGCGCTGATCACGGCCGAATCCGGGCTGTGCCTGAAGGACGCGCTGTACGAGGCCGGCCGGGTCGCCGACGTGCTGATGTTCGGCGCCAACGAATGCCTGAAGGACGACGGCCAGATTTTCAGTTGCGACATCACCCCGCATGGCCGGCGCCGCCGGGTGTTCACCCAGCGTGACCCGCTGCTGGGCGTGATCTCGGCGATCACGCCGTTCAACCACCCGATGAACCAGGTCGCGCACAAGATCGTGCCGGCGCTGGCGACCAACAACCGCATGGTCTTGAAGCCCAGCGAGAAGGTGCCGCTGTCGGCGCTGCTGCTGGCCGACATCCTCTATGAAGCCGGCCTGCCCGGGCCGATGCTGTCGGTGCTGACCGGCGACCCGGCCGAGATCGCCGACGAGTTGCTGACCCACCCCGATGTCGACCTGGTCACGTTCACCGGCGGGGTGGCGATCGGCAAATCCATCGCCGCCAAGGTCGGCTACCGCCGGGTGGTGCTGGAGCTGGGCGGCAACGACCCGCTGATCGTGATGGACGACGCCGACCTCGACGAGGCCTCCAGCCTGGCGGTGCAGGGTTCGTACAAGAACTCCGGCCAGCGCTGCACGGCGGTCAAGCGGATCCTGGTGCACCAGGCGGTGGCCGCCAGGTTCACCGAGCTGGTGGTCGAAAAAACCCGTGCCTGGACTTATGGCGACCCGGCCGACGCTGGGCTGGACATGGGCACGGTGATTGACGAGGCGGCGGCGCGGCTGTTCGAGGCGCGGGTCGACGCGGCCCTGGCGCAGGGTGCGCGTTTGCTCTGCGGCCACCGGCGCCAGGGCGCGCTCTACGCCCCGACGGTGCTGGACCGGGTCGATCCGGCGATGACCCTGGTGCGCGAGGAAACCTTCGGCCCGGTCTCGCCGATCATTGGTTTTGGCAGCGTCGACGAGGCCATCGCGATTGCCAACGGCACCGCCTACGGCCTCTCCAGCGCGGTCTGCACCCAGCGGCTGGACGTGATCACGCGCTTCGTCAACGAACTGCATGTCGGCACGGTCAATGTCCGCGAGGTGCCCGGCTACCGGCTGGAGCTGACGCCCTTCGGCGGCATCAAGGATTCGGGCCTGGGCTACAAGGAAGGGGTGCAGGAGGCGATGAAGAGCTTCACCAACCTCAAGACCTACTCGCTGCCCTGGGCATGAGCGCGCCGGGCCGCTCCCAAGCGCTCATACCGAAGCACGAAGTGCGCAGGGGAGCCTGATGAGCGCGCCGGG
>JANXYH010000200.1 GCA_025350145.1 Burkholderiales bacterium
CGAGCTGGACAAGGCTGCCAGGTCCGAGGTCTCCAGGTTGGCGACCTGGGTCGTGCCCAGCGCCGCCACCTGGCCGCTGGACAGGGCGGCGTACTGTGAGGTCGTCAGCGCGTCCAGGCTGGTGGTGCCCAGGGATGCCAGTTGCGCGGTCGAGAGCGCGGCGACCTGGCTGGTCCCAAGGTTGACGAGTTGGGTGGTGCCCAGGGCGTTGAGCTGGGCGGACGACAGCGCCGCCAACTGTGCGGTGGTCATCGCCGCCAGGTCGGTGGTCTCGATGGCGCCTATCGCCGTGGTGCCGATGGCACGCAGTTGCGCCGTGGTCAGCACGTCGAGCTGCGACGAGCCCAGGGCCACGATCTCGCTGGTGCCCAGGGCGGCAATGGCATTGGTCGACAGCGCCATCACTTGCGAGCTGGACAGCGCCGCCAGGTCCGAGGTCTCGAGGTTGGCGACCTGGGTCGTGCCCAGGGCCGCCACCTGGCCGCTGGACAGGGCGGCGAACTGTGAGGTCGTCAGCGCGTCCAGGCTGGTGGTGCCCAGGGACGCCAGTTGCGCGGTCGAGAGCGCGGCGACCTGGCTGGTCCCGAGGTTGACGAGCTGGGTGGTGCCCAGGGCGTTGAGCTGGGCGGTGGCGAACGCGGCGACCTGGGCCGAGCCCAGCGCCGCCAGGTCGGTTGTCTCGATGGCGGCCATGCCGCTGGTGCCGATGGCGCGCAACTGGCTGCTGGTCAGGGCCAACACCTGCGACGAGCCCAGGGCGACGATCTCGCTGGTTCCCAGAGCCATCACCGCGGCAGTGCCCAAGGCCTGGATCTGGGCACTGGACAGCGCCGCCAGGTCCGAGGTTTCGAGGTTGGACACCTGCGACGTGCTCAGGCCGGCAATCTGGGCGCTGGTCATCGCGGCAAATTGCGAGGTCGTCAGCGCGTTCAGGCTGGTCGTGCCCAGGCTGGCCAGTTGGGCGGTCGAGAAGGCCGCAATCTGGCTGGTGCCAAGGCTGACCAATTGGGTCGTGGTCAAGGCGTTGAGCTGCACACCGCTGAGCGCCTGGACCTGGCCGCTGGCCAGTGCCGCCAGGTCGGTGGTTTCGATGGCGCCGATGCCGGTGGTGCCGATAGCGCGCAACTGCGCCGTGCCCAGCACCGCCACCTGGGACGAGCCGAGCGCCACGATCTCGCTGGTGCCCAGGGCGGCGATGGCCCGGCTGCTCAAGGCCTGGACCTGGCTGCTGGTCAGCGCCGCCAGGTCGGTGGTTTCGAGGTTGGCGACCTGGGTCGTGCCCATCGCCGCCACCTGGGCGGTGGAGAGGGCGACGAACTGGGTCGTGGTCAGGGCGTTCAGGCTGGTGGTGCCGACATTGCTCAACTGGCTGGTGGTCAGCGCCGCGACCTGGCTGGTGGCGATGTTCACCAACTGGGTTGTGCCCAGGGCGTTGAGTTGCACCGTGGTCAGGGCCTGGATCTGGGCGCTGGCCAACGCGGCCAGGTTGGTCGTGCCTATCGCCATGACGCTGCTGGTGGCCAGCGATGCGACCTGGGCGGTGCTCAGCACGGTCGCCTGGGTCGAAGTCAGCGCGGCGATGCTGGTGGTGCCCAGCGCGCCGAGTTGGGCAGTGCCCAGCGAGACGACCTGCGACGTGGTCAGTGCGGTCAACTGGCTGGTGGCCAGGGCGCCGACTTGGGTGGTTGACAGTGCCGCGACCTGCGCCGACGCCAGCGCGGTCAGGCTGGTGGTGCCGATCGCCACCACGTTGCTGGTGCTCAGGGCGCGCAGTTGGGCGGTGCCCAGCGCGGCGGCCTCGGTGGTCGTCAGCGCGGCCGCCTGGGCGGTGGTGATGGCCTGGATCGCGGTGGTCGTGATGGCCCGGGTCTGGGCCGAGTTGAGCATCGCGAAATCGCTGGTCTCCAGCGCCGACACGGCGGTGGTGCCCAGCGCGGCGATGCCGGCGGTGCTGATCGCCTGCATCTGCGTGGTGGTCAAGGCCACGATCTGCGACGACGAAAAGGCGGCCCAGTCGGCGGTGGTCAGACCCGCGATCAGCGAGGTCGTCAACGCCTCGATCTGGGTGGTCGTCAGGTTCGGGATGATGCTGGCCATGAGACTGTCCTTGGTCTGCGGGGTCTGATCGGAGCGAAGTGCTGCGGCCTTAACTCACCGCGCCAGCACAACAGCCCCTCGCAAGCCCTTGTCTGGATTCCTCGTCGGGATATCGGGCCTGGCCCGGGCAACTTGAGTCGCCGCCCCGGTGCCCTCCCGGCGCTGCCAACTCGGTCACGCCGGGCGGGCCGCGCTGGTCTCAGGCGCGCACCAAGGCGGTGCGCGACGGGACTGAGGTGGCGGGCCGGGCCGGCGGTCAGGCCGAATACCCGCGCTTTGCGCTGGCTTATCTGCCCTGTGCCCGGCGGAGCCTGCCGGCACCATCCTGGCTCCATGCACACACCTGCCCCAGCCGCACATGGCTGATGCCCAAGACCGCCACCTGCCGGCCAGTCAGCGCCGCCTGCGCAAGGCCCGCGCCGACGGCCAGGTGCCGCGCTCGCGCGACCTCGCGCACTTCATGGTGGTGGCGATCGGCAGCGCCTTGCTGGTGGCGGCCGCGCCATCGGCCATGGCCTGGATGCGCCAGGGCCTGCAAGCTGGGCTGCGCTTTGACGCCGCCACCCTGGCCGCGCCCGAGGCCCTGACCGAACGGCTGGCCGATCTGGCCTATGCCGGCCTGTTGCCAGCCCTGCTGTTCGGTCTGGCCTGCCTGGGCCTGAGCGTCGCCGCGGCCATGGTCGGCGGCGGCTGGAACTTCAGCATCAAGCCCTTGCAGCCCGATTTCGGCAAGCTCGACCCGCTGTCCGGCCTGGGCCGGATGTTCAGCCCGGCGCACCTCAGCGAGACGCTCAAGGCCTGCTTGCTGGCGGCACTGCTGGGCAGCGTCGGAGCCCTCTGGCTGCGCGCCCACCTGGCCGACTTCCATGACAGCCTGGCGATGCCGCTGCAGGCTGCGCTGGCCCACACCGCGGCCTCGATGCGGGGCGGCCTGGGACTGCTGCTGCTGGTGCTGGCGCTGTTCGCGGCGGTCGATGTGCCGCTGCAGCGGCGGATGTGGCGTTCGCGGCTGAAGATGAGCGCCCAGGAGCTCAAGCAGGAGCACAAAGAATCCGAGGGCAGCAGCGAGCTCAAGGGCCGGATCCGGGCAAGGATGCGCGAGATGGCGCGTCGCCGGATGCTCGCCGCCGTGCCCAGCGCCGACCTGGTGGTGATGAACCCCAGCCACTACGCCGTGGCGCTGAAGTACAACGACGCGGCGATGGCCGCGCCGCGCGTCGTCGCCAAGGGTGCCGACCTGTTGGCGCTGAAGATCCGCGATGTCGCCCGCGACGCCAAAGTGCCGGTGCTGCAGGCGCCGCCGCTGGCCCGCGCCCTGTACGCCCACACCGAGATCGACCAGGAGGTGCCGGCCCGGCTGTTCTCGGCCGTGGCTCAGGTGCTGGCCCATGTCTACCAGTTGCGCGCGGCCATGGCCGGGCGCGGCGCGATGCCGGCCGATCTGCCCGAGATCGCGGTGCTGGCCGACCTCGATCCGCTGGCTGCGGCCAGCGGAGCCGAGGCGACCCCATGAGTCCGCTGCTGAACCAGCTCCAGTCGCTTTTCGGCCCGCGCGCCGGCGTGCTGCGGGCGCTGATGGCGCCGCTGTTCATCGTCATGGTCCTGGGCATGATGGTCTTGCCGCTGCCGGCCTTCATGCTCGACCTGTTGTTCACCTTCAACATCACCCTGGCGGTGATGGTGATGCTGGTGGCCGCGCACATGGTCCGGCCGCTGGACTTCGCCGCCTTCCCGACGGTGCTGCTCGTGACCACGCTGATGCGCTTGTCGCTCAACGTCGCCTCGACCCGGGTGGTGCTGCTCAACGGCCACACCGGCACTGGCGCCGCCGGCAAAGTGATCGAGGCCTTCGGCCATGTGCTGGTCGGCGGCAGCTTCACCGTCGGGCTGATCGTCTTCGCCATCCTGGTGGTGATCAACTTCATCGTCGTCACCAAGGGCGCGGAGCGGATCGCCGAGGTCGGCGCGCGCTTCACCCTGGACGCCATGCCGGGCAAGCAGATGGCCATCGATGCCGACCTGAACGCCGGCCTGATCGACGAGAAAGAGGCCAAGCGCCGCCGCGCCGAGGTTGGCGAGGAGGCCGAGTTCTTTGGCTCGATGGACGGCGCCAGCAAGTTCGTTCGTGGCGACGCCATTGCCGGCATCCTGATCCTGGCGATCAACATCGTCGGCGGTTTCATCATCGGCGTGGCGCAGAAGGATCTGTCCGCCGCCGACGCCGCCAGCCGCTACGTGCTGCTGGCGGTCGGCGACGCGCTGGTGGCGCAGATCCCCTCGCTGCTGATCTCGGTGGCGGCGGCGATGGTGGTCTCGCGGGTCGGCAAGGGCGCCGACATCGGCAGCCAGATCCGCGCCCAGGTTTTCGGCAGCCCGAAGACGCTGGTGATCGCCGCCGGCATCATGGCCGGATTGGGGCTGATCCCGGGCATGCCGCACCTGGTGTTCTGGTTGATCGCCCTGGCCGTGGCCTGGCTGGCCTGGTGGTTGGAGCGCCGCCAGCGCCTGGCGGCCATCGCCCCACCGCCGTCGCTGGACGCCGCGCAGGCGTCCCAGGGCGAGGCCAGTTGGGACGACCTGCAGCCGGTCGACACGCTTGGCCTGGAGGTGGGTTACCGCCTGATCGCCCTGGTCGACGCCCAGCGGGCCCCGGGCGGCAACGACCTGCTCAGCCGGATCAAGGGGGTGCGCAAGAAGTTCGCCCAGGATGTCGGCTTCCTGCCGCCGTCGGTGCACATCCGCGACAACTTGGAGCTGCGCCCCAGCCTCTACCGGGTGCTGTTGCGCGGCGCGGTGGTGGGCGAGGGCGAGGCCCACCCCGGCATGCTGATGGCGATCAATCCGGGCGGCAGCAGCGTCAACCTGCCGGGCACGGTGGCGATCACGGATCCGGCCTTCGGTCTGCCTGCGGCATGGATCGAGGAGCGCCAGAAAGAGGCAGCCGAAATGCTCGGGTTTACGGTGGTTGATTGCGCGACCGTGGTGGCCACCCACCTTTCACACTTGATGCAGTCCAACGCCGCACGCCTGATCGGCCGCGTCGAGACCCAGGCCCTGGTGGACCATGTCAACAAGCTGGCACCCAAACTGATAGAAGACGTGATCCCCAAGATGGTTGGCATTGCCACGCTGCAGAAAGTGCTGCAACTGCTGCTCGAAGAGGGCGTGCACATCCGCGACATGCGCTCGATCGTCGAGTGCCTGGCCGAGCACAGCGCTGGCGCGGCGGCAGTGAGCGACCCGGCCGAGCTGGCCAGGCGGATTCGGGTGCACCTGGCGCCGGCCATCGTCCAGCAGATCTACGGCCCGGCCAAGGAGCTGGACGTGATCGCGCTCGAACCCGAACTGGAGCGGCTGGTGACGCAGGCGCTGACATCGCCCAACGGCGCCGTGCTCGACCCCGGCGTGGCCGACACCCTGACCCGCGAGGCGGTCAACAGCGTCAAGCGCCAGGAGGACCAGGGCCAGCCGGCCTGCCTGCTGGTGCCCGATCTGATCCGCGCCTCGGTGGCGCGGCTGTTGCGCCGCGCCGCACCGCGCCTGAAGGTGCTGGCGCACAGCGAGATCCCCGACACCCATTCGATCCGCATCGGTTCGGTCATCGGTGCCTGAGCCGCCGCCAGTGCCCGATCTGCCCAGGCCGCCGAGGAGAACTGAATTGAACACGCACCGTCAGGAGGGCGCATGAACGTCAAACGCTTCACCGCCAAGACCTCGCGCGAGGCATTGGCGCTGGTCCGCCAGGCGCTGGGGGACGACGCCGTGGTGCTCTCGACCCGGCCCGGCCAGGACGGCGTCGAGGTGCTGGCGATGGCGCCCGACGGCATGGCGCAGATCGAACAGGCCGCCGCCCAAACTGTGCTGCTGCGGGCCGCGCCCCGGGCCAGCGCTGCCACCAGCGCCACCACCGCCACCGCCACCGCACTCGGCGCGCAGTCGCCGCTGGCGCAACGCATCGCCGCGCGCGGCGAACGGCTGGAGCCGGTGCTGGACGGGCCGGCGGCAGCACCCGCCATCCCGGCCGCATCGACCGGTGCCGGTGCTGGGGCGGGGCCTGCCGTGCCCAGCATCGACCACGATGTTCAGACCCTGGGCATGAGCACGCTGACCTTCCAGGACTATGTGCGCGAGCGGATGCTGCGCCGCCGCCAGATCGAACTGGCGCAGGCCGACAACGCCCGCCATGCGGTGCCGGCACAGGCCGCGGCGATCAGCCCGGGCGCCGTGCCGCTGCGCGCCGTGCCGCGCGCCGGCCGGCCTGCCGGCAGCGGCCCTGGCCTGCTCGACGACGGCGCCGCGCGCCCGCTGATCAGTCCCGGTGGCCGAACTCGCAATGCCCCGCCGGTGCTGCGCGACGAGATCACGCTGAGCGACTTCCGCCCGGTCCGTGCCGGCCTGGGCCAGCCCGGCCGAGGCGACCTGGCGACCGAGCCGCGCGCTGCGGCGCTGGGCGGCAGCGGCGACGTGCTGGGCGAACTGCGCTCGGTGCGGCAACTCATCGAGGAGCGCTTCGGCATGCTCGCATTCATGGAGAAGCTGCAACGCGATCCGCGCCAGGCGGCCCTGAGCCAGAAGCTGTTCGACGCCGGGCTGTCACCGGCGCTGGTGCGCAAACTGGTGCAGGCGCTGCCGCTGCAGGCGGCCAGTTCAAGCGATGGCAGCCAGGCCGAGGCCTGGGCCGCCGGCGTGCTCGAGCGCAACCTGCACACCGATGAACACGAGGCGCCGATTGAAGACCACCTCGGCGCGCTGGCCCTGATCGGCCCGACCGGGGTCGGCAAGACCACCAGTACCGCCAAGATCGCCGCCGCCTTTGCCGCCCGCCATGGCGCCGGCCAGCTCGGCCTGATCACGCTCGACGCCTACCGTGTCGCTGCGCACGAGCAGTTGCGTACCTACGGCCGGATCCTCGGCGTGCCGGTTCACACCGCCCATGACCGGGCCTCGCTCGAAGACCTGCTGGACCTGCTCAAGGCCAAGCGCCTGGTGCTGATCGACACCGCCGGCATCGCCCAGCGCGACAGCCGCGCGGCCGAGTTGCTGGAAATGCTCTCGCACCCGGCGGTGCAGAAGCTGCTCGTGGTCAACGCCGCCGCGCAGGGCGAGACGGTCGAGGACGTGATGCTGGCCTACCGCGTAGGCGCCTGCCGGGGCGTGATCGTCTCCAAGCTCGACGAAGCGGTCAAGCTCGGGCCGGCGCTGGACGCGCTGATCCGCCACAAGGCCCGCGTCGTCGGCGTGACCAACGGCCAGCGCGTGCCCGAGGACTGGCACCGTTTGTCGGCGCAGGCGCTGGTGCAGCGCGCGCTGCGCGGCGGTGGCGGTGCACCCTGGCGCCTGGACATGACCGAGGTCAGCCTGGTCTTTGCCGCCACCCATGCCGGCGGCGGTCGCAGCCCGGCCCATGCCATGCCCGTCCAGGGCATCAGTCCCCACCTCGGTCAGCCCGGTTGACGCCAGCCATGCACACCCAACTCCGCCACCGCCATCGCCCTCCGCCCGACCAGGCCTGGGGCCTGCGCCAACGCTTTGGCGTGGATCCCGCGCCCACGCTGCCGCGCGTCATGGCGCTGATCCACAACCCATTCGTCGTCTTTGGCGGGGTGGCGATGGAGCGGCTGGCCAGCGCCCTGGCCGAGCGCGGCCTGAACACCCTGGTGGTCGACGCCGCCGAGACCGCGTCGGCGCCGCACGAGTTGGCCGAGGTCGACCTGGCGGCCTGCATCGAGCCACTGGCGGCGCGGGTCTGGTACCTGGCGGCTTGCGGGCTGCCCAAACGCTGGCTGGACGCCCAGGGCGGCACCGGCGGCTTCGTCACCGCGCTGGCCCAGGCCGCGCCGCAGATCGATGTGCTGCTGCTGCACGCCAGCGCAGCCGACCTGCGGCGCCTGTACATCGGCGCGATGGCGGTGCCGGCGCCGCTGTGTCCCTTGGTCCTGGCCGGCAGCACCGCCGACAGCCTGACCCATGCCTATGGCGCGATCAAGCTGCTGGCGCAACGCGCTGCGGTGTTTGCCTTCGACCTGCTGGCGTTGGTGGAGACCGGCACGCCGCGGGCCGATCAACAGGCTCAGGCCGTGGCCCAGCGTTTGGCCGACTGCGGCGAGCGCTTTCTCGACCTGAGCCTGCGGTCCTGGGCGGCGGTGGATCCGGCCAGCGACAGCAACGACCCGCCAACGCCGGATTTGCTTGAACTGCTGGCGGCGCAGTTGCGCCCGCCCGCCCAACCGGTGCAGGCCGGCGCGGCCGCGCCGGCTGATCCGGCAAACCCATCGTCCGCACCAGGACACGCGCCACAGCGCCGCTCGGCCCCCACCGGAGTCTGACCACCATGTACACCGCCAAGGGCCGACTCGACGCCGACACCTTGCTCAAGCAGCACAGCCCGCTGGTGCGGCGCCTGGCGCACCAGATGATCGCCAAGCTGCCGGCCAATGTCGAACTCGACGATCTGATCCAGGTCGGCATGATTGGCCTGGCCGACGCGCTCACCCGCTTCGACGCTGGCCAGGGCGTGCAGTTCGAGACCTTCGCCACCCAGCGCATCCGCGGCGCCATGCTCGACGAGTTGCGCGGCGGCGACTGGATGAGCCGCGGCGACCGGCGCAACCAGCGTTCGATCGAGGCGGCGGTGCGCAAGCTTGAGCAGACCACCGGCCGCGCCCCGGCGGAGAGCGAGATCGCCCGCGAGATGGGGCTGTCGCTGAGCGAATACCAGGAGCTGCTGGGCAAGGTCCGCGGCACCCAACTGGTCTACCTCGAGGACATGACCGGCGACGACGGCGATGACGACTACCTCGACCGCCATGTCGCCGACGACGATGCCAACCCGCTGGCCCAATTGCAGGACCGGCGGATGCGCGAGGCGCTGGTCGAGGCGATCAAGAACCTGCCCGAACGCGAGCAGTTCGTGATGAGCATGTACTACGAGCAGGACATGAACCTGAAGGAAATCGCTGCCGTCCTCAAGGTCACCGAGAGCCGAATCTGCCAGCTCCACAGCCAATCGATTGCGCGCCTGCGCAGCCGGCTGCGGGCCTGGTGAGGCCGCCGGCCGGGGCGTCTTCCGGCCGTCTCCAGAGTTAGGGATTCACAGGCTGCTGACCTGCCGCCGCGACATGGGCGGGGGCGGTGGCAACTTCGTGGTGATGAAGGTGGTAGCCGCACCGGTCGCGGCGGCCGGCCGGCACGGGGGCGGGTTGCGCCTGGCCTACCGGTTCTGAGCGCCAAGCAGCCGGGGTTCAGGGGCAGCCGCTGATGCCCGGTTTGATCGTCGCCATGATCGTCGCGCCACCGGCCGCCGGGCAAAAGCCGTAGCTGCTTGAGCTGCCGACCCGGCAGACCTTGTAGCTGAAGGTCGAGCCACCGCTGTAGCTGTGCGTGACCAAGGTATTGGCGCCGGTGCCGCCGGCGGACCAAGTGCCGACCTGCTCGCTCGGGTCGGCCGGGTTGCTGCCCTTCTTGTAATCCCACAGTTGCAGGCTGCTGCGGTGCTGTTCCTGCCAGAACCAGTCGCCACCGTTGGGCACGCAGACGGTATTGCCCAGCAGCGCTGTCATCAGCGACTGGCCTTTGATCTGGTCAGCGCCGCTGCAATCGCAGGTCTGGGCCAATGCCACGCCTGGGCCGAGGAGGAGTGCGCCGAGGAAGGTGAGGGTCAATGTCCGCATACGGTGCCTGGTTGAATTTGAAGGGGGATGATTTTGTGTATTTGTTTGATTTTATCGATTAAGGTCGGCACCAACCCGGCTGAGCCGGCCGGCACCCCGCGTTCGCAGGGGGCCAAGGGCGTGACCCAATCGACGCCGCAGGGCGCCCGCGTGGCCCCCTGTTCAGACGACGATGGCGGCGTTGCGGCGGCTGCCGGCGGGCAGGCCCTGGGCCGAATACAGGCTGCGCGGTATGGCGTCGGGCAGCAGGGTGGCGACGGCCCGGTCCAGACTGGCCGTGGTCCGGGCCAGGTGCTCGCGCGCCCGGGCGATCTGGGCGCCGACACCCGACAAGCGCCGGTGCAGCGGCTCGGGTAAGCCGTCCGTTGCGCCCGCAGCCAGCGCATGAACCGTCTGCGCCAGCGACAGGTGCAATTGCCGGGCCTGCGCTTCGGTGCCGGCCACGGACTGCTGCCGCAGCGACGCCTGCAGCGCCACCACGCACGCCTCCACTTGGCTGATCTGGCTGGGCAGGTCGGGATGGGCTGACATGGGCGCGGGTTGGGGATTCAGCCCTTGCTAGCCTTTGTCAGCCTTTGTTGTGGGGCTGGCCGACCAGTTCTCTGGCGTTGGCGATCAGCTTGTCGGCAATCGCGTCGGCGTTGATGGTGTATTTGCCGTCGCGGATGGCATTGGAGATGCGTGCCACCTTGTCGGCGTCAAAGACATGGTCGTTCGGGCCGACCAGGTGGGCCGCCGTGCTGGACAGCGCGACCTTGGCGCTGGCCTCGCTCCTGGCGCCGGCGCCCGAACTGGCGGTGGCGGCGGCAGTAGCGGTGGATTTGCGCTCGTTGGCGGCCGGCCCAGTGGGCGGTTTGCTATCGAGATGGCTGATCTTCATGGGGTGCTCCAGCAAAGCGGCCAGCGCTCAGTACAGATGGACACGAACATGGACATTGGCATGGACATGCACGGGGTATCGGCCCGCCAATCCAGGACTTTAGGGCGATCTGTGCGCCCAGGCCGCAGTTTTCGAGACGGCGCAGGGGGCGGCCAGGTCAAGGGCGAATCTCCATCCTGTGGTCGGCGGTGGCCCAGCCGGTGACGAACTGGCCGGTGTCGGTGCGTGCCCGCACGGGCTGGCCCTCCAGCCCGGACACCACCGCCCGGCCCTCGCCTGCGACCGACCAGCCCGGCCCGACGGCGACGATCTGTACCGTGTCGCCGGCGGCGAACCACTGGCGCTGGCGCAGGTGGCTGCGACGCAAGGCCTGGCCGGCGGCTGCTGGCCGCAGCAGGCTTCGCCCGATCGCCTCCTGGCGCTCGGTCAGCACCGGGTCGGCGCCGGCCTGGCCGTTGGCGCCGGCCGAGGACGCGGCCGCGTCGACCTCGGCCAGGCTCAGGTGCTCGGCCATGAGCGCCTGGCCGGCCGGCAGGCCGCTGGCCACGACCAGGCCGCTGACGATGATCTGCACCGTCGCGCTGACGCTGATGCGCCAGCCCTGTGGCGTGTCGGTGCAGCGCAGGCCGACCCGGGTCGCGCCCCAGGGCGGCACCCCGCCGAGCAGAAAGGCCTCGACCCGGGCGCAGGCGGCCAGGCGCCATTGCGGCTCGATCTGGCCGAGCTTGACGACGATCCGCTGGTAGGGCTGCTGGCCCCAGGCGGCCAGGGCACGCTCGCTGGCGAGTTGCTGCGCCGCTGCGGCCACGGCAGGATCGAGCGGCACCGCCACCGCCAGGCCGGCCCAGACCAGCAAGGCCAGCGCCCAGGCGGCAGCGGCCGGGCCGGGGCGGGGCAGGGGGTGGGTCGGCCGGCAAGACATGGGCAGGTTCATGCCAGGCGATGGTGCGCCCGCCGGTGCCGCTGCGGTCGGCCGATCTGGGCGGTGATGTGGCCACTGTTCGCGGCGACAGCGCCGCTGCACGCTGCCGACAATCGGCGCCACGGGCCATTGGCACAGCGCCAAGCGCCGTCCGCCCACCCTGCAAGGCCACCTTCCACACCCACCCCAGGGGCTCGCCATGCAACGAATGATCCAGTCGCTCGAATTCCAGTCGCAGGCCCTGATGCTGCGCAGCCAGCGCCAGCAGATCCTGGCCAGCAACATCGCCAATGCCGACACCCCCGGCTACCTGGCGCGGGACATGGATTTCAAACGCGCGCTGGAGGCCGCTACTGCGGGCTCGGGCGCCAACCCGGCCGGGCTGGGCTCGACCGATGGCGCCGGCCTGGACGCCGCCGACCTGGTCTATGCCCGCGCCAGCCAGGACGGGCTGGACAACAACCAGGTCGACATGGAGCGCGAGCGCCACACCTGGGCCGAGAACGCGCTCAAGTACGAGGCCACGCTGCGCTTCATCAACAGCCAGTCGCGGGCCTTGATGGACGCGATGCGCTCACCGAACCAGGGGTAACAGCGCATGAGCCTGATGCAGATCTTCAATGTCTCTGGCAGCGCCGCCTCGGCGCAGGGCCAGCGGCTGAACACGGTGGCCTCCAACCTGGCCAACGCCGATTCGATCGCCGAGCCCGGCGCCCAGCCCTATCGGGCACGGCAGGTGGTGTTCCAGACATTATTGATGGGCAACGCCAGCAACGGCGAGGGCGCCGAGGATGGCGCGTCGGCCGGGGTGCGGGTGTCGAGCATCGTCGAGAGCAACGACAAACCCAGGCGGGTGCACAGCCCCGGCCACGCTGCGGCCGACGCCGAGGGCTACGTCACCTACAGCAATGTCAGCCCGATTGACGAGATGGCCAACATGATCTCGGCCTCGCGCGCCTACCAAAGCAACATCGAAGTGATGAACACCGCCAAGTCGCTGCTAGTCAAGACCTTGCAGCTCGGCCAGGGCTGAGCCCTGCCGACCGCGTTGACCTGAAGGAATCCCGCCATGACCACCGCCGCCGCCGCCTCATCCACCGCCTCGTCCACCGCCGGCCTCAACGCCCTGCTCAACAGCCAGAGCAGCCAGGGCGGTAGCAAGACCACGGCGGCCGCCGAGCAGAGCGACCGTTTCTTGAAATTGCTGGTCACGCAGATGCAGAACCAGGATCCGTTGAACCCGATGGACAACGCCCAGGTCACCAGCCAGATGGCGCAGATCTCGACCGTCAGCGGGGTCGACAAGCTCAACACCTCGATCAACCAGATGAGCAACCTGCTGCTGCAGTCGCAGACCCTGCAGGGCGCCGGGCTGGTGGGCAAGGACGTACTGGTGGCGGGCTCGGACCTGGTGCTCGACGACAGCGGCAAGACCAGCGCCGGCTTCGAACTGCAAAGCCCGGCCGACTCGGTCGTGGTCTCGGTCAAGAACGCCGCCGGCAAGGTGATCGACACGATCAACCTGGGTGCCGAGGGCGCCGGCCGGCACAGCTTCGATTGGCTCAGCAAGGACGGCTCGCGCGATGGCCTGACATTCACCGTCAGCGCCAAGTCCGGCACCCTGGCGGTGGGCGCCACGCCCCTGGTGGCGGACACGGTCAGCGCCGTCTACGCCGATGCCGGCACGCTGGCGATCGAGCTCAAGCACCGCGGTGTCATTCACTACAGCGACGTCAAGGCGGTGTCCTGAATCCGACCCCTTCCCACCCGCACTGAGGAGCATCCATGGGATTCCAGCAAGGCCTTTCGGGCCTGAACGCGACCAGCAAGAACCTGTCGGTGATCGGCAACAACATCGCCAACGCCAACACCTATGGCGCCAAGGCGTCGACGGTGGTGTTCTCCGATCTCTATGCCAACGCCATCTCCGGGGCATCCACCCATGCCTCCGGCATAGGCGTGAGCGTCAGTGGCGTCAACCAGCAGTTTTCGCAGGGCACCATCACCACCACCAACAGCTCGATGGACCTGGCCATCAACGGCAATGGCTTTTTCCAGCTCGACGCCGGCGGCGCCACGGTGTACTCGCGCAACGGCCAGTTCCAGATCGACAACTCCGGTGCGATCGTCAACAACGCCGGGCAGAAGTTGCAGGGCTATGCCGCCGCCGCCGACGGCACGATCATCCCGTCGACCGTACAGGCGCTGCAGTTGCCGTCGGCCGGGGTTGCGCCGCTGGGCACGGCCAATGTCAAGGTGGCGATGAACCTGGACTCGCGCGCCAAGATCACGCTGCCGGCGGCCACGCCACTGATCACGTTCGCCGATCCCAAGACCTACAACAACGCCTCTTCGCTGACGGTGTTCGACGCCAAGGGCCAGGACGTGGCGCTGACCTACTACTTCCAGAAGACCGGCACCGACACCTGGGATGTGTACGGCACGGTCAATGGTCGGCCGCTGCTCGACGATGTCGGCGACGGCACGGGCAACCCCCTGCCGTCGGTGTCGGGGGTGACGTTCGCGGCCAACGGCGCCTCACTGCTGTCGCCTGTGGGGCCGGTGGCTATCAACGTGCCGGCGGCGCTGCTGAGCTCCGGAGGCGGCAATTCGCTGCCGATCACCGGGCTCAAGCTTGACTTGGCCGGCAGCACCCAGTTCGGCAGCGGTTTTGCGATCAGCGGCCTGACCCAGGACGGCTTTGCGCCGGGCCAGGTCACGGGCGTCAACATCGACAAGTCTGGCGTGATCCGGGCGCAGTACTCGAATGGCCAGTCCAAGGCCGCCGGCCAACTGGTGCTGGCCCGCTTTGCCAATCCGCAGGGCTTGCAGCCGCTGGGCGGCAATGTCTGGGCCAGCGGTACGAACTCGGGCAACCCCATCGTCGGTGCGGCCAGCCAGGGCAACTTCGGCTTGCTCCAGTCCGGCGCGCTGGAGGAGTCGAACGTCGACCTGACCAGCGAACTGGTGTCGATGATCACCGCCCAGCGCAGCTACCAGGCCAACGCCCAGACGATCAAGACCGAGGACCAGATGCTGCAGACCTTGGTCAACCTGCGCTGACAACTGACAAGCTGGAGCCGCCATGGACCGGATGCTTTATGTCGCAATGGCCGGCGCCAAGGCCGCGATGCAGCGCCAGGACGTGGTGGCGCACAACCTGGCCAACGTCTCGACCAACGGCTTTCGAGCCGAACTGACCGCGTTCCGCGCCGTGCCGGTGCTGGGCGATGGCGCCAGCACCCGGGTCTACACGGTCGAATCCACCCCCGGCTACAGCGCCGAGCCCGGCCCGGTCAACGCCACCGGCCGGGCGCTCGACGTGGCCATGACCGGCAACGCCTGGCTGGCGGTGCAGGGCCGCGACGGCAGCGAGGCCTACACCCGCAGCGGGGCGCTCGAGGTCAACCCCGAGGGCCTGCTGGTGACGACTGCGGGCGGCCTGCAGGTGCAGGGCGACGGCGGGCCGATCACGGTGCCGGGCAACGCCGAGGTGCTGGTCGCTGCCGATGGCACGGTCACCGCCAAGGTCGGCGGCGGCCGGCCACAGGCCATCGGCCGGCTCAAGCTCGTGGCGCCCGAGGCGCCGCTGCAGCGCGGTGACGATGGCCTGTTTCGCAGCCCCCAGGGCGACCTGAGCGCCGACACCTCGGCTCGGCTGCAGGCCGGCGCGCTGGAGGGCAGCAATGTCAGCCCGGTCGCGGCGATGGTCGCCATGATCGCCGCCGCGCGCCAGTTCGAGCAGCAAATGAAGATGATGCAAACGGCCCAGGAGGGCGAGCAGAGCGCGAACAAGCTGCTGGCCAGCGGTTGAAGGCTATGGCCCCTTGCCTGACCCCTGGGAAAGCGCCACATCGATGGCGCTTTTTGCCGCTTGGACCGGCTCAAGTCCGCCGCATCATGGCCGCTCACTGAACCTCAAAGGCGCCTGAACCATGATCCGCTCGCTCTGGATTGCCAAGACCGGCATGGAAGCCCAGCAGACCCAGTTGGATGCGATCTCGCACAACCTGGCGAACGCCTCGACCAACGGCTACAAGCGCGGCCACGCGGTGTTTGAGGACCTGATCTACCAAAACCTGCGCCAGTCCGGTGCCAGCAGCTCGGACCAGACCAACCTGCCGACCGGCCTGCAGATCGGCCTGGGCACGCGCGCGGTGGCGATGGCGCGCAACTTCAGCCAAGGCGGCCTGCAACAGACCGGCAATACCCTGGACGTGGCAGTCAAGGGCAACGGCTTCTTCCAGGTGCAGGTGCCCGATGGCACCACCTCCTACACCCGCGACGGCTCGTTCAAGCTCAGCGCCACCGGGCAGATCGTGACCAATGCCGGCCACCCGGTGCTGCCCGGCATCACCGTGCCCAGCACCGCCCAGTCGATCGACATCGCCAGCAACGGCACGGTCAGCGTCACCCTGCCAGGCCAGGTCGCACCCCAAGTGCTGGGCCAGTTCCAGCTCGCCAATTTCGCCAATCCGGCTGGTCTGGATCCCAAGGGCGAGAACCTGTTCGCCGAGACCGCCGCCTCGGGCGCACCGGCCACCGGCGCGCCCGAGGCCAACGGCATGGGCAGCCTGGCCAAGGGTTTTGTCGAGACCAGCAACGTCAGCGTGATCGAGGAGTTGGTGACCATGATCCAGACCCAGCGCGCCTACGAGATCAACTCCAAGGCGGTGCAGACCTCGGACCAGATGCTGCAGAAGCTGGGGCAGTTGTGAGCGCCAGCAGACCCGCCGCCTTGCGTTGCGCCCGCCGAGGGCGTCAAGCAGGCCCGCTAGCGGCCCTTGGTTTGCTTGTGCACCGGCTGATCCGCCTTTGCCTGCTCGGCCTGGCTGCTGCCGCAGTGCCGGGCTGCGCCGTCTGGCCACGCCTGCCGGACGTCGACCTGGTGCAGCACGAAGCCCTGCCCGACACCGCCCCCGCCGCGCCGGCCACCGCCCCCGCCGCCGCGCCCACCGCCGCACCCAACGGCGCGATTTTTCAGGCGGCGAGCTACCGGCCGCTGTTCGAGGACCACCGTGCCCGCCTGGTCGGCGACACCGTGACGGTGCAGATCGTCGAGAAGGTCAGCGCCACCCAGACCTCGACCAGCTCGGTCGACAAGTCCGGCACCGTCGACGCCGCGATCAAGGCGCTGCCGGGCATCAGCAGCAACTCGTTTGGCCGCGCCGCCGTCTCGGGCAGCAACGCCAACAGCTTCAGTGGCAAGGGCACGACGCTCAACAGCAACGACTTTGCCGGCACCATCACCGCCGTGGTCACAAGGGTGCTGCCCAACGGCCACCTCGTGATCACGGGCGAGAAGCAGATCGGCGTCAACGCCAATGTCGACGTGCTGCGCTTCTCCGGCCAGATCGACCCGCATGTGATCGCCCCGGGCAACTCGGTGCAGAGCCCGCAGATCGCCAACGTGCGGATCGAACAGCGTGGCCGTGGCCAGCAGGCCGAGGCCCAGTCGATGGGCTGGCTGTCGCGCTTCTTCAACATCTTCGGGCC
>JANXYH010000053.1 GCA_025350145.1 Burkholderiales bacterium
CGGCGCAGAAGCTGGTCCACATCCATGCCGGCGCCGAGGAATTGGGCCGGGTCTACGCCGCCGACCTGATGCTGCAGGCCGCAGTCGGCAGCGCCGCCAAAGCGCTTGAGGCGCTGGCCGCGCCGACCGAACTGCCCTGGCGCGATTGGTCGGCCCAGGCCAACGCCGACTGCGAAGCCAACCATGTCGCGCCGCCAGTCGAGCCGATGGACATGGCGGTGGCGATGAAGTGCGTGCAGCGGCTGGCGCCAGATAACACCGTCTACACCAACGGCGCCGGCAATTTCAGTGGCTGGCTGCACCGCTATGTGCGCTGCTACGGTCTGCAGCACCATGGCCGCACCCAACTCGCGCCGACCTCGGGGGCGATGGGCGTGGGCTTTCCGGCGGCGGTGGCGGCTTCGCTGCTTTATCCGGAGCGCACGGTGGTCAACGTCGCTGGTGACGGCGACTTCCTCATGACCGGCCAGGAGATGGCCACCGCCACCGGCTACGGCGCCGGCAGGGGCGCGGGCCGCTTGGTCAGCATCGTCGTCGACAACGGCAGCTACGGCACGATCCGCATGCACCAGGAGCGCGAGTACCCCGGCCGGGTCAGCGGCAGCGATCTGTTCAACCCCGATTTCGCCGCGCTGGCGCGGTCCTACGGCTGGAGAGCAGCGCTGGTGTGCTGTACGGCCGAGTTCGAGCCGGCCTTTGCCGAGGCGATGCAGCCCGGCGCGCCTATGCTGATCCACGTCAAGCTTGCGTCCGAGGTCAGCACCCACCGCAGCAGCCTCAGCGCGATCCGCCAGGCCGCCATCCAGGCCGGCCGTTAGAATGCGCGGCTTGACCTCGGGGTGTAGCGCAGCCTGGTAGCGCATCTGGTTTGGGACCAGAGGGTCGAAGGTTCGAATCCTTTCACCCCGACCATGTCGACATGCAGCAAAGCGGGCAAAAAGATGGGGCATCCTCGCGGACGCCCCATTTTTTTCATCGGCTCTGGCGCGGTCTTCGGCCCGCTCTGCCGGCGCTCGCCAAAGTCGACATTCCCGCCATTGCGGCCAGTGCCGCCGCGATCAAGGCCGGGCTGCCGGGCTCGGCGGTGCGCAGGCCGGTCCGCAGCGTTGGCCTGGGGTTGAAGACCACGAAGTCCTGGGCACTCGGGCTGTACAGCCGGGTGGCTAGGTAGTCGTTGGCGGCCGTGCCCTGGCCGATGTCGACCAACCAACTGTTGGCCAAGGCAAGTTGCGCCGCAGTGCCGCCGCTGCCGGTCTTGAAGCGACCGAGGCTGACATTCAGCCTGGGGCTGTCCTCGTTGGTGATCTCCCAGACCGAGAGCTGAAAGGCCACGCTCTCATTGGTGTTGTGGATCGTGCCGGCGCGGGTGTAGAGCTTGCCCAGAAGGTCGGCCTGGTGGGCGCTGAAGCCATGCGCGGTGTCGGTGCCGACCAGGCTGTAGTCGAGGTAGGTGGTGTTGAAGTAGACGTCCTGGAACAAGTCGGTGCAGTAGGTCAGGAAGCTGGCGTTGCTGACGCCGTTGACGGTCCAGACGCCAGCCAGTCGGCCCACCCCGACTTGCTCGGCGCCGGTCAACGAGGTGGTCATGGCCGCATAGCCGTTGCTGAATCCGGTCAGCCGCAACGAGTTTGGCGGCACTATCCCGGCCTGCGCAGGCAGTGCCAGCAGGCCGGCGGCCAAGGCCAATGCGGCTGGGAAGCTGGGGACGATGGCGGACAAGGGATTCATGGTGGGCTGCCGTTTTGGGGGCGCGGCACCCGGACCAGCCCGGCGCACGCCAAACCGGTGTTTTCGGCAGGCCGGATCAGAACTTGAGCCAGCCTGAACCGGACGAGGCGCCGGCCCGGCAATCCCGGTCAGGCGCTCAGGCTGCGGGCGCCGCGCCGGTTCGGTTCGCCAGCCGGGTGCGCACATGCACCGCGCAGGCGCTGAACAGCAGCAGGCACAGCCCGGCCTCGATCCAGCCCAGTGGCCGCGACAGGCCGACGCTGCTGGTGGCGCGGACCATGCCCTCGGTGAAGTACAGCCAGACCACCAGGCTGACCCAGCGGTAGGTGTACATCCGCCGCTTCAGCAGCCCGACCAGCGGCAGCAGCAGCGGCAACACCTTGAGCACCAGGGTGCGGTTGCCGGTGGGCGCGAGCCACAGCTCCCAGGCCAGGCCCAGCGCGATCAGGCCGAGCAGGCTGCTGACCGCGACGATCCGTGTCAGGCCGATCCGGCTCGCCGCAGCGGCGTCAGCGCTGCCTGCGGGGGGCGGTTCAGGCGCGGGGCGGGCGAGGGCGGTATCGGGCACGCTGGCATCATAGGCGGATGAATCTGACGCTCCCGCAGCCGAGCCGACTGGCCGAATCGCTGCGCCTGAACCTGGCCTCGCTGCGCACCTGGCCCTGGTTCGAGACCCTGCGCACCCTGCGCATCCGCTTTCGCGAGGACCATCTGGCGCTGACCGCCAGCAGCCTGACCTTCACCACCGTGATCGCCCTGGTGCCGCTGATGACGGTGATGCTGGCGCTGTTCACCGCCTTCCCGATGTTCAGCCAGTTCCAGAACGCGCTGCAGCAATACCTGTTGCAGAGCCTGGTGCCCGACAACATCGCCAGGCCGGTGCTGCAGGCGCTGACCCAGTTTGCCGGCAAGGCCAGTCGCCTGGGCAGCGTCGGTCTGATCGTCCTGGGCGTGACCGCGCTGGCCCTGGTCTTCACCATCGACCGCACCCTCAATGCGATCTGGCGCGTGCCCAAGCCGCGACCCTTGGCGCATCGGGTGCTGGTCTACTGGGCGGCGCTGACCCTGGGGCCGCTGGTGTTGGGCGCCAGCCTGTCGCTGACCAGCTACGCGATCTCGGCCTCGCGCGGCCTGGTCAGCGAGATGCCGGGCGGGGTGGGCCCGCTGCTGTGGCTGCTGCAGACCGCGCTGATGGCCGGCGGCATGGCCGCGCTGTTCCGCTTCGTGCCCAACACCAGCGTGCGCTGGGCCCACGCCTGGGCCGGCGGCATTTTCGTCGCGCTGGCCTTCGATGGCGCCAAGCACGGGCTGATCTGGTACGTCACCAGCATGCCGACCTACTCCTCGATCTACGGCGCCTTTGCGACCGTGCCGATCATGCTGCTGTGGATCTACTTTGGCTGGATCATCGTGCTGCTGGGCGCGGTGATCGCCGCCTACGCGCCCAGCCTGCGGATGCGGGTGGCGCGGCTGAGCGACCAGCCCGGTCAGCAGTTCGCACTGGCGCTGCGGGTGTTGCGGGCGCTGTCGCTGCAGCGCGAGCAATCGCGGGTGGGGATGACGCTGAACCACCTCGCAAGCCGGCTCCATGTCGATCCATTGCAGGTCGCGCCGATGCTCGAGACCCTGCGCGGCTTGGACTGGTGCGCCCGCCTCGACGAGACCGGCGACGCCGGCGCGCCCCGCCATGTGCTGCTGATCGACCCGGCCGCGACCCTGGCCGCGCCACTGCTGGACTTGCTGCTGCTGCCGCCGGACCATCCGGCGACACAGGCCTTTCGCCTGCGCGCCGGGTTCGGCCAGATGCGCCTGGCTGAGCTGTTGGCGTGAAAGCCCAGCACCGTAAGGCCGTGGCCGTGCCTGCCGCCCAGCAGTATGAATTCAAGCGCTGCTGGCCATGCCCGCAGCCAACCCCGTGGCCAACGAGCAGGCCGGCGAGTTCATGCGCCGGGTGGCCCTGGTCGGCAGCTACCGACAGCCAGGGCTGCCCGCACTGCGCCGCCACGCTGGGCGGGCGCTGGCGCGTCGTGGGCTGTTTGGCTGCGCAGCGCGACAGCGCCCCAAACCTTCGGCCCCAGCACCAGGGGTTCAGCCGCCTGGCGCCGAGCCCTGCCGAGGGCCACCGTGACCGCATCAGCGAGCCTGCCAGCCGGCCACGCAGCACCCGGAGTGCAGCGCATCCGGCCCGCCCTGACCGCAGCGCTGCGACGCCACAGCAAGGCGCCGTGGGCAAGACTGCGCCAACCAAAAGCGTTTATCCGCCGCCGATCTGACGTGGGCAAGGCGGGCCGGTATTGCCGACGGCGGGTAGACCAGGTTGGACTGAAGCGCCGTGCCGTTGGCCGGAGGTCGGCGAAGGGGCAATGTAAGGTCAGCGCCTGCGCAATGCAATGCGCATTACGTCCGAGGCGGGGCGTTGCCGGGCGGCGGCGCCGGTCGCAGGTGCAGTGCCAAGACCGGGTTTGGCCAGCCGGGGCCCGAACGGGCGTCGAGGGCCGGGGTCAGGTCTCCCATTTCCCCTCTTCCGTCCCTTCTCCCGGG
>JANXYH010000057.1 GCA_025350145.1 Burkholderiales bacterium
CGTGCTCAATGGTGTCTTGTCAGGCGATGCGGTGGCGCTGGCCAGCCAGTACGTCACCGGCACGATGGCCGACAAGGATGTCGGCACCGCCAAGCCGGTGTCGGTCAACGGCCTGACGCTGCGCGGCCCCGACGCGGCGAACTACAGCGCGACCGCTGGTGCGGTGGCAGTCGACATCACGCCCTACTCGACCTACGTCTATGCCAACGACGCCAGCCATGCAACGCGCACGTACGACGGCACGAACCTGGCCAGCCTGGGCGTCAGTTTCAGCTTCTACGGCGGCGATGACGTCAAGCTCACGGCCGACACGCCGACCTACGCTGACAAGAACGTCGCCTATGACGCTGGCGGCGGCGTGACGTACAAGACGATCACGGTGACCGGCGGGGTTCTGTCGGGCAGCGATGCGAAGAACTACGCGCTGGTCAGCACGGCCACCACCTACTCAGGGCGGATCCTGCCCAAGTCGCTGGCGGTGACCGGGGTGACGGCAACGGACCGCCAATATGACGGCAGCCGCAACGTGGTGGTCGACCTCGGTTCGGTCAGCTTCGACAGCAGCGCCATCGTCAGCGGCGACAGCGTCTCGGTGTCGATACCTGGCTCGGGCACCGTGACAGGCACGATCGCCGACAAGAACATCGGCAACAACCGGCCGGTGACCGTGCCCGGGCTGGCGCTGACCGGCAGCGATGCGCTCAACTACAGCCTGACCGGCGGCGGCGGGGTCACGGTCAACATCAGTCGCAAGGATTTGACCGCGACCTTCACTGGCGTCGACCGGGTCTACAACGGCGGCAACCCGATCAACGTGCTGGCCAGCACATCCGACGTCGTCAGCGGCGACGATGTGCACTTCTGGAGCAACTTCCAGACCACCACCTTCGGCGGTAGCCTGACCTGCTATTACGCTTGCACCGTGCTGACCGGCACAGGTGCGAAGAACGTCGGCAGCGCCAAGCCCGCCAACATGATTTATGACAGCCTGTACGGCACCGATTACAACAACTACCATTACTTGAACAACAGCAGCGGCACGACCACCGTCAACATCACCACCAAGGCGATCACGCCGGTGTTCAGCGGCGTCAACAAGGTGTATGACGGCACGGCCGACGCCAGCGTCAGCCTGAACTTCGGTGCGTCGGGGATTTACGGCGGCGACGCGCTGGGCTCGACCCAATCCGCGATGTTCAGCGGCAGCGGGGCCAAAAACGTCGGCAGCGCCAAGACGATAGACATCAGCGCCGTCAGCTTGACCGGCGGCGACGCCGGCAACTACAGCCTGCTCAGCACCACCGCCAGTGCCAGCGCCAACATCAGCCGCAAGACGGTGACGGTCAGCGGCATCAGCGCGACCGACCGGGTCTATGACGGCACGGTCAACGTCGCCGTCGGCGGCAGCTCGGTCGGCTCGGCCGGCTTTGTCAGCGGCGACGATGTCCGTGTCGATTTGCCCGGCGGCGGCCTGAGCAGCGGCCTGATGGCTGACAAAAATGTAGGCAGCAGCAAGCCGGTGACCGTCACCGGCCTGTCCCTGGGCGGCACCGATGCGGGCAACTACCTGATCGACCCGACCAGCAGCGGCATCGTCGTCAACATTGGCCAGAAGCCCTTGACCGCCGGGTACAGCGGCGTGAACCGGGTCTACAGCGGTGGGGTCAGCGCAACCGTGCTGGGCAGCACGGCCGACATCGTGTCCGGCGACAGCGTGAGCCTGACCCAAAGCGCAGTGTTCAGCGGCGTCGACGCCCGCAACGCCGGCACGCACAAGCCGGTCAGCGTCACCGGCATCGGCCTGGCCGGCAGCGACGCGGCCAATTACGCGCTGCAAAACGGCAGCACCAGCACCTTTGCCGACATCACGCCCAAGCCGATCACGGTCGGCTATGTCGGCTTGAACCGGGTCTACGACGGCCTGGGCGACACCAGCGCCAGCGTCACCGGCAGTTCGCCCGACGTGATCGGCATCGACTCGGTCACGTTTGCCCAAAGTGCGGCCTTCCACGGCGACGGCTCGGCCGGCACGGCCAAGCCCATCGACGTCATCAACATCACCCTGGGCGGACTGCAGGCCTCGAACTACCTGCTCAGCAGCACCACCGCCAGCAGCAGCGCCAACATCACCAGGCGGCCCATCGGCGTCACCGGCATCAGCGCCACCGACCGGATCTACAACGGCAGCGCGACGGTGGCGATCAACGTCAGCGCTGCGACCATAGACCGCTCGGCGGTGGTTGGCAGCGACCATGTCGTCGTCACGGTGCCTGGCAGCGGCATCTCCACCGGCACGGCAGTCGACAGCGCCGGCAACCCGGACAAGAACGTCGGCAACGGCAAGGCGGTGCAAGTCAGCGGGCTGGGCATCAGCGGCAGCGAAGCGGCCAACTACGCGCTCATCGGCGCAGCGGGGCTGAGCGTGAGCATCACACCACTGGCGGTCACGGCGGTCTACGCCGGGCTGTCCAAGGTCTATGACGGCAGCGCCGTGGCGTTGGTCAGCGCCAGCAGCACCGACTTCGCCGCATCCGACTTGGGCGCCGTCGGCATCCGCGCCAGCGGCAGTTTTGACACCGGCAAGGCAGTCGGCAACGGCAAGGCGGTGAGCGTCAGCGGCGGCTTCTTGACCGGGGTTGAGCGCAACAACTACAGCCTGGCCAACCCCAGCGGCAGCACCACCGCCGACATCAGCCCCAGAACCCTTGTGCCCAGCTATGCCGGCATCAGCCGGGTCTATGACGGCAGCGTCTTGGCCGGCGTCAACCCGACCACCTCCGGCATCGTCAGCGGCGACATCGTCAACTTCAGTCAGGACGCGGCCTTCACCGGCACCGGCGCGAAGAACGTCGGCAGCGGCAAGGCGATTGCCGTCAACCACATCGCCATCGATGGCGCTGACGCCAGCAACTACACGCTCAGCAGCACCTTGGCCAGCGCCTCGGCCAACATCACGCAGAAGGGCATCACGGTCTCGGGGCTGACAAGCGTCAGCGCCGCCGACCGGGTCTACGACGGCAGCCGGACCGTCGTCGTCACCGTGCCTGCCGGGGTCACCCTGGTGGCCAACAGCGCCGACATCGTCAGCGGCGACGATGTCAGCATCGCCGTGCCGGCCTCAGGCGCCACCACCGGCACCGTGGCCGACAAGAACGTCGGCAGCAACAAGGCCGTGGTCGTTTCCGGCCTGGGCCTGTCGGGCCTGGACGCGGGCAACTACTTTGTAATCGGCACCTCGGGCGTCAGCGCCAACATCAGCGCCCTGGCGCTGACCGCCGGCTACAGCGGCGTGAACAAGGTCTATGACGGCACGACCAATGCCAGCGTGATCGGCGCCTCGGCCGGAATCCTGGCGGGCGACTCGGTCAGCATCACCGGCTCGGGTCTGTTCACAGGCTCGGGTGCAAAGAACGTCGGCAGCGCCAAGTCGGTGCTGTTCAGCGGCGTCGGCTTGAGCGGCGCTGACGCTGGCAACTACAGCCTGAGCAACCCCGACGGCAGCACCACCGCCAACATCAGCCGCAAGACGCTGACGCCCAGCTATGTCGGCGGCAGCCGGGTCTACGACGGCACCATTGCCGCGCCGGTCACGGCCACCATTGGCGGTGTGATCGCTGGCGATACCGTGACCTTCGGTCAATCGGCGGTCTTTGCCGGCGCCAACAAGAACGTTGGCAACAACAAGCCGGTCAATGTCAGCGCCATCGCCCTGTCGGGCAGCGATGCCGGCAATTACCGCTTGTCCAGCACCAGCACCACGACCACCGCCTCGGTCACGGCGCGGCCGATCACCCTGATCGGCCTGACTGGCGTCACGGCTGTCAATCGGGTCTATGACCACACCACCCAGGTTGATGTGGTGCTGGCCACCAGCGGCACGCCCACCCCCAGCCCGGGCGACTTGGTCAGCGGTGACGATATCCGCGTCAACGTGCCCAGCAGCGGCGCGACCACCGGCACCATGGCCGATCGCTTCGTCGGCACAGCCAAGCCGCTGCTGGCGATCGCCGGCCTGGGCCTGTCGGGCAGCGACGCCGGCAACTACACCCTAAATGGCGGATCCGGTGTGACGGTGGACATCAGCCCCAAGCCGGTCAGCGCCACCTGGACCGGCGTCAACAAGGTCTATGACGGCACGGCGGCGGCAACCATCACGGGCACCAGCAGCGACCTGTTCGGCGGCGATGTGGTGTCGATCTCGGGCGTCGGCGTGTTCACCGGCGCCAACGCGAAGAACGTCGGCAGCGCCAAATCCATTGATGTGGGCAGCGGCTCGCTGTCAGGCGGCGACGCCGGCAATTACAGCCTGAGCAGCGCCACCGGCTCGACCACCGCCGACATCAGCCGCCGACCGATCAGTGTCAGCTACAGCGGCGGCAGCCGGGTCTACGACGGTACGGGCCTGGCGCCGGTGCTGGCCAGCGCCAGCGCGCTGATCGCAGGCGACGATGTTGGCGTGACGCAGGCAGCGGCCTTCAGCGACGCAGTGCCGAAGAATGTCGGCAACAACAAGCCGGTGGCCATCACCGGGATCACCTTGACCGGCAGCGACGCGCCCAACTACCTGCTGACCGGCGGCGCCTCGGCGACCACCGCCAGCGTCACGCCCAAACCGGTCACGGTGCTGGGCCTGACCGGGGTCTCGGCCACCGACCGGGCCTACAACGGCCAGGTCACGGTCGACGTCAGCCTGGCCACATCGGGAACGGCATCGGTCAACCCGGCGGACATCGTCGGCAGCGACAGCGTCGGCATCACCGTGCCCGGCAGCGGCGTGACGAGCGGCAACATGGCCGACAAGAACGTCGGCAGCCACAAGGCCGTGGTCGTGGACGGGCTGGCACTGACCGGAGCCGACCGCGCCAACTACGTGATCGCGGGGGTCGATGGCGTTACCGTCAACATCACGCCCAAGACCGTGAGAGCCGACTACTCGGCCGCCAGCAAGGTCTATGACGGCACGGCACTGGCCACTATCAGCGCCACTTCGTTCGACCTCGTCGACCACGACTTGGTCAGCCTTTCGGCCGACGGCGTGTTCACCGGCAGCGGCGCCAAGAACGTCGGTCTGGCCAAGGCTGTCGATGTCAGCGGCGGCGCGATCAGCGGCAGCGACGCGCGCAACTACCTGCTCAGCAACCCGACCGCCACGGCCAGCGCCGACATCACGCCACGCCCGGTCAGCGCCAGCTATACCGGTGGCACGCGGGTCTACGACCGCAGCGTGGACGCGCCGGTCACGGCGGTGCTCAGCGGTGCTGTCAGCGGCGACGACCTGGGCCTGAGCCAGACCGCAGTCTTCACCGGCAGCGATGCCAAGTTCGTCGGCACGACCAAGCCGGTGCTGGTCAGCGGCATCGCCCTCAGCGGCGCAGATGCCGGCAACTACGCGCTCGGCAGCCACAGCGCCAGCACCGTCGCCAGCATCACCGCCAAGTCGGTGACGCTGCTGGGCATCACCGGGGTAAGCGCGGTCGACCGAGCGTACAACGGCAGCGCGATCGTCGATGTGGCGGTCGGCGGTGGCGGCGTCACGCCCAGCAGCAGCGACTTCATCAGCGGCGACGACGTCAGGATCTCCGGCGACATCAGCGGCAGGACCACCGGCCTGATGGCCGACAAGAACGTCGGCAGCAACAAGCCGGTCGTGGTCTCAGGCTTCAGCCTGAGCGGAACCGACGCGGTCAACTACGTCATCACCGGCATCGGCGGCGTCAGCGTCAACATCAGTCCGCTGGCGATTCGGCTGGCCGGCCTGGTGCCGATCAACCGCGATTACGACGGCAGCACGGTGGTCGCGATCAACAGCGCGGCGGCGAGCCTGAGCGGCAGCATTCCCGCAGGTGACGATGTGCGCGCCGCGACCAGCGGCGTCACCGGCGCGGTCGCCGACAAGGGCGCGGCTACGGCCAAGCCAGTGCTGCTCAGTGGCCTGGGCCTGGCCGGCGCCGACGCAGGCAACTACAGCGTCTCCACCGACCCGCTCAGCGTCAACATCTCGCTGCGCAGCCTGCATGTGCTTGCCGATGCGGTGAGCAAGTCCTATGACGGCAGCACCGCAGCGCCCATGTTGCTCAGGGACGATCGTGTGGCCGGCGATCTGCTGAGCTTCTCGGCGCTCACGGCCGACTTTGCCGACGCCCGTGCCGGCGCTGCCAAGGCGGTGGCATTCACCGGCCTGAGCCTGTCCGGCGGCGACGCCGCCAACTACAGCCTGGCCAGCACCCGGGTGAGCGGCATTGGCGTGATCCTGCCGGCCCGCTTGGATATCACCGGCGATAGCCTGAGCAAGACCTATGGCGACAGCCTGATCCTGACCGGCAACGAGTTCAAGACCACAGGCCTGGCCAAGGGCGAGAGCGTCGGCCTGGCCAGCGTCGCCAGCGCAGGCACTGCGGCCACCGCAGCGGCCAAGGCCTATGAGCTCAGTGTCTTGGGGCTCAGGGGCGGCAGTTTCGACCCCTCCAACTACGACCTGCACTACAACCCCGGCGTGCTGACGGTCACCCCCAGGCCGCTGATCGTCGCCGCCGACAGCGCCGCCCGCTATGCCGATGTCAGCAACGCCACGCTCAGCTTGAGCGCGTCGATCTCCGGTCTGGTCAACGGCGACAAGTTCGGCCCGGCAAACGTCAGCGCCCCAGTTGAGAGCGAACACGCCAGCGGCCTGTCGGTGTTTGCGCTCACGCCCACAGGCGGCAGCTTCGCAAGGGACAGTTTGGCCACCAACTACCAACTCATCTACCAGAGCGGCCTGCTGATGGTGCTGCCCACGCCAACGCGCGTCGGCGACGCCAGCAACGACGCCCAGCAGCAATCCACAGGTCCGAAGGTGTTGACGGTGCACCTGAATCCGCAAGACGTGGAACGCACCATCGGCGAAGTGCAAACCGCCAGCGCGGTCACGCTGCTGCCTGCGGCCCAAGCTGGCGCACCCGCGGCCAAACCCAAGCCGGCGCCCGAAAGCGCGGCCGATCTGGCATTGGCGGCTGCCGCTGCAGCGGCCAAGGACGAGGCAGCGGCGATCACTTTGCTGGGGCTGCAGCGCACGCCCTTGATCAGCCTGGATCCGACCTTGCGTCGGTTGATCCTTGTAGGCCAATGAACAAGACCCGCTCAGTTTCTGGCCTTCGGCGCCTGCGCCATGCCCGCCCGGCGGCGCTGTTGGCCGCGCTGCTGCTGGCCACGGCCTGGCCTGTGGCCGGGGCCGCTCCGCTGGACGACATGCGCCGGCTGGTGGAGGGCGGACAGATGGAGCAGGCCTACGCTGGCGCGCTGCGAACGCCAGAATTGATCGGCGATGTGCACTTCGACTTCCTGTTCGGTCTGGCCGCGATCGGCAGCGGCCATGTGCCCGAGGGCTTGCTGGCGCTCGAGCGCCACCTCGCGGCGGTGCCGGCCAACGACCGGGCGCGGCTGGAGTTGGCCCAGGGCTATTTCCAGATCGGCGAGTTTGGCCGCGCCCGCGCCGAGTTCGAGTTCGTGCTGCGCTACAACCCGCCTGAGGGGGTACGCGCCAACATCGCCCGCTTCTTGCAAGCGATGGCATTGCGCGACGCTAACCAGGGCCGCAGCAGCGCTCGCCTGTATGCCGAGTTTGGCGGCGGCCATGACAGCAATGTCAACGGCGGCACATTCCACGATGAACTGCAACTGCCGTCCGGCCCGCCGGTCTCGCTGGGTGGGCTGTCTTCGCAGGGCAAGGCGGACAACTTCTACCAAGTCGCAGTCGGTGGCCAGCAGACCCTGCGCGTCTCGAACCGGCTGTCGGCGTTCCTGGCCGCCGACCTGGATGTCAGGCACAACGTGGCGTTGCGCGAATTCGACTTGACCAGCGTCGGCCTGAACGGCGGCTTCAGCCAGATCAGCGGCGCGGTGGTCTATCGCGGCACGCTGGCCGTCAACACCTTGCTGGTTGGCGGCAAGCGCTACCGCGACACGCTGACCCTGGGCGTCGAGGCCAATCTCAACCTCAGCCCGACCTGGCCGCTGATGGTTTTTGGCCAATTTGCCGAGTTCCGCCATGCCGGTGCCGACAGCGTCCGCGATGGCCGCGCCACCACCCTGGGCGGGATGCTCACGCGCAGTTTTGCCGACCTGCCCGGCGCGCCGTCGCTGGGCCTGCGCCTGAGTTGGACACAGGAGGACAACCTCAGCGTCCTGCGCCCCGACTTGAGCCGCAAGCTGCCGCTGCTGCGGCTGTTTGCCGCTGGCAGCCCGGCCGAGCGCTGGCGCATCAACGCCGGCTTTACCGCCTTCAACCAGCATTTCGGCGCCGCCGACACGGTCTTCGGCAACACCCGTTTCGATGCCAGCACCGGCCTGGACTTCAACGCCAGCTATGCCATGACGCCGCAATGGACGCTGCGCGGCGAGTGGCTGGTCTTGAAGAACCGCTCGAACCAGAGCCTGTATGACTCCAACCGCCAGAGCCTGGCCTTGAAGGCGCGCTACCAGTACTGAGCGCCCCCAGACCTGCCGCTTCGCGCCAGGCCCTCCGAGGGGGTCAAGGAAGCTCGGGAGCGGCCCTTCGTATCCTGGAGAGGACCACCAGATGACTGCACGCTCGATTTCCCGCCGCTGGCTGCTGCTGGCGGCCGTGCTTTTGCTCAGCGCGGCGGCACAGGCGCAAACCGCAGCGGCGCGGATCGTCCTGGCCCGCGGCGACGTCAAGTTCGACGGCATTGCCGGCAGCCAGCCCGCCAGCCGCGACATGCGCCTTGGCGCCGGCAGCCTGCGAACCGGTGCCGACGGCAGCGTGCAACTGGTCTGGGGCGGTGCCTTGCTGGCCCTGGCGCCGGGCAGCGAGCTGGTCTTGCCAGCCAGCCCGGCGGCTGCGGACAAGCTGATCTTGCGCAGCGGCGGGCTGCGGCTGGACGCCACCGGCCTGCCAGCCGGCCTGCGACTCGATCTGCCCGGCCGCAGCATCCTGACCAACGGCTACCTGAGCTTGCGGTTTTGCGACGGCGGCTGCGCCCTGCCAGCCGGGCTGTACGGCCACATCGTCCAGGGCGAGGCGGTGCTGGAGTACCAGGGCGGGCGTTCGGTGATGCGCAACCGCAGCTTTGTCTGGGCGGCGGGCAGCGCCCGACCCGAGGTGATGGCCAAGCCGGCGCTGTTGTTCGACACCAGTGACAGCCAGGCCGATGCGACCCGGGCCAGGCTCGATGCGACCGAGCGCCTGGCGGCCGCACAGCAGGCGTTCCGCGATGGCGACGATACGCTGGCCCGCACCCGGCTCGACGAGGTTCGCCAGATCACCCCTGGCGAGCCGCTGGTCGACTACTACCTTGGGCTGGTGGCGCTGCACCAGCAGGACAACGCCCTGGCGCTGACGCATCTGCAGCTCTACGCCCGGCAGGACCCGAAGGGCGCGGTCGAGCGCGAGGTCAACAAGACCCTGACCCTGTTGTCGTCGAGCCAACTCCAGTTGGAGGCAGCGACTGCGGTGTCGCGCGAGAAGGAGGTCGCCAGCTCGCCGCCCGAGCCCAACAGCATCGCCGTCAATGCCTTTGTCAACCGCGGTGACGACAACTACCGGGCGATGGCCAAGGGCCTGGCGGCGATGATCATTGCCGACCTCAGCAAGGTGCCGGGCTTGAAGGTGCTGGAGCGCGAGAAGGTGCAGTTGCTGGTCAATGAGATGAAGCTCGGCGACAGCGGTCTGGCAGACGCCGCGTCGGCCGTGCGCTCGGGCCGCTTGATGCGTGCCGAGAAGATCATCGTCGGCGAATTCGAGGTGAAGTGACATGAAATCCGCTGCCACCTTCCGCGCCCCTGCCCTGCGCACCTCAGCCCTGCGCACCTCAGCCCTGCGCACCTCAGCCCTGCGCACCTCAGCCCTGGGCGCCGCCGCCCTGGCGGCGATGTTCGGCCAGGCCGCCTTGGCCCAGAGCTTTGTGATCGAAAGCGCGGTGCTCGACAGCCGCAGTGCGCAGAGCTTGGGCGTCAGCACCGAACGCGGTGCGATGGCGGACTTTTTCCGCGCCCAGAAGGCCATGACCTTCGGCATCATGCGCGCGGCGGGGATCGCGCTGGACCAGTTGCCGGCCGACGTGCGGGCCCGGATCGAGCGCTTTCAGACCACCAACCTGGACGCCTTTCGCGCCTACTCGCAGGGCCTGGACCTGAAGGACCAGGGCCGTTTCGCCGAGGCCAAGGAATTCTTCCGCCGCGCCGCCGATCTTGACCCCGGCTTTGGCCTGGCGGTCGAGCAGCAGCAGGCCATGCCGCAGGTCAACGTTGGCAGCGGCGTGCAACTGCGGGCGGTGATCGCGGCGGCCAGCAGCACCGCCGTCGACCGCGGCAAGCAGGGCTTCACGGTCGATCTCGCCGCGGCCACCGCAGCACTTCAAGCCGGCCAGACCGTGGTGGTGACGACCGCACCGGTCGAGCAGGCGCAGGCCGCGTCCAAGTCGGGCGATTTCAGCTCCAACCCGCCTGGCGCCAGCGGGCAGTTCGCGCCGCACCAGGTGGCGGGGCTGTCGTTTGGCTACAAGGACAGCAGCGGCAGCGAACAAAACCTGTCTATCGTCAACGAATATCCCGGCAGCAAATACGTCGCCAACGCGGGCGTGCTGGACGGCGTCGGCGCGGCGGGCGACTTTCAGGCGCAGCGCATCGGCGCCACGGTCGGCGCCACCGGCGCGCCCAACGCCAGCCTGCTGCTGGCCGACGGCGTGACGACCGCCTACTGGGGCACCTGGTTGTCCAAGCCGGGGACGGCGAGCAGCGCGTCGGTCACCGTGTCCGGCGCGGCATTGACGGCACCGACCCTGGGCAATGTCGACTACGTGCTCGCCGAGGCGACGCGGCAAATGCCGAGCAGTGGCGTGGCCGAGTTCAGGCCTGCGGTTTCTGCCGGCGGGGTGGCGATGGGCACGTTCAGCGCGGCCAGCGGCTCGATCAAGCTCGACTTCGCGCTGCGCACGGTCGAGCTCAAAGACCTGGGATTCAGCGTCAATGGCCTGGCCTTCTCTGGCCTCAGGGGCAGCGCGCTCTACGACCCCAACGTCGCCTCGGGCGCGTTCCAGGGCAAGTACAGCGCGGGCGCATGTCCGACCTGCGCCAGTTTCGCCCCCGGCTCGAGCATCTTTGGCGGCAATTTCGTCGGTCGCAACGCCGATGGCCTGATCTTCTCCACCATCTTGCTGACGGGCAGCGGCACCGCCTCCGGGGTACACCTGTTCACGCATTGATCTGGCACAGGGCCGGTGGGCGCAATGGTGATGCGCCGGCCTGCGCTAGAGTCCGGGCTGCATCAAGATCGGACTGTCAAGTTCACGTTGTCGTCGCTGCTCCAGGACGCGAGTCAAGCCCCAAGGCTTGCATCCGTGCCACGCGGCCGGCGCAAAGAAGCCATGAGCCAGCCACCACCTGAAGACCCGTCGACCGAATTTCCGCCGACCCAGGCGATCCGGTCGCCGCAGCCCGCGCCTGTGGCTGCGGCGCCGCCCAAGGCGCCGCAGCCGGTGACCGGCAACGCCCTGCCGGTGGGCAGCTATCTGGGCGAATTCGAGTTGCTGGGCGTGGTCGGCGAGGGTGGTTTCGGCATCGTCTACCGCGCCTGGGACCATTCGCTCAAGCGCCAGGTGGCGATCAAGGAATACCTGCCCTCGTCGCTGGCCTGGCGCAATGGCGGGGCGGCAATCGCGATGCGCACGCCCAAGGACCGCGACGCCTTCGACGCCGGCCTGGTCAGCTTCGTCAAAGAGGCGCAGATGCTGGCCCAGTTCGATCACCCGTCGCTGGTCAAGGTCTACCGCTTCTGGGAGGCCAATGGTTCGGCCTACATGGTGATGCCGTACTACGAAGGCCGCACCCTGCGCCAGGAGTTGCGCGAGCGCCGGGAGCCGGTCGACGAGGCCACCCTGCTCGGCTGGCTGGGGCCGATCGCCGACGCGCTGGCGGTGATCCATGCCGAGCATTGGTACCACCGCGACATCGCGCCCGACAACGTGCTGCTGCTGGCCGGATCGCAACGCCCCTTGCTGCTCGATTTCGGCGCCGCCCGGCGCGTCATCGGCGACATGACCCAGGCATTGACCGTGATCCTCAAGCCGGGCTATGCGCCGGTCGAGCAGTACGCCGAAATCCCCGGCATGAAACAGGGGCCCTGGACCGACCTCTATGCGCTCGGCGGTGTCGCCCACCTCGCCGTCCGCGGCCGGACCCCCCCGCCATCGCTGGGCCGGCTGGTCAACGACAGCTACGAGCCGCTGGCGGGCAGCGAGCTGGCGCAGCGCTATTCGCCGGCACTGCTGGCGGCGATTGATCACAGCCTGACGGTTCGCCCCGAGCAGCGCACCCAGACGGTCGCGCAGCTCAAGGCCGAGCTCGGTCTGCCGCCGCCGCCCACGCCCAGCCATGCCGGCGAGTACCTGGCCGGCCGTCGCGCCGAACTGCCCGCGCCAGCCACACCTGGACTCGCCGACGGCGACGTGCCGACCCAGGTGGCCACGGCCAGGCCCACCGGCGTGGCCGTGCCGCCGCCGGTGCAGACCATCCTGCCGCCGGTTGCGGTCGCCGCTGTCGCCGCAGACGCCGCCGTGGTGCCGACGTTCGACCCCACCATCCGGATCGCCCCGCTGCACTCCGCTCCAGGGGCCGGCGCCGAAGGCCGGCCGGACCCGGCGCGAGCCAGTCGGTCGTGGTCTGCGGCCGGAGCCAAACCCGCCTCCACCCGGCCAGGATCGGGGCTTTGGCTGGGCCTGGGCGTGGCGGCGTTGGCGGTGGCCGGATCGGCCGCCTACCTGGCCCTGCGCCCGCAGAGCACGCCACCTGCGGCCGGCATGGCCGCTGCGCCGGTCACGGTTGCGCCAGCCATGCCTGCGGGCAGCACAGTGATCGCAGCCCCGGCCAAGTCGGCGGCCGTGGACATCGATGCCGAGTTTGACCGCGTGTTGGCGGCACAGACGCCGGGCTGGGGCCTGGAGGTCAAGGTCGATTCGCCCAAACTGCGGATCAACAAGGACAAGCTGGTCTTCACCCTGCGCGCCCTGCAGGAAGGCTATGTGTATGTCTTCGACCACGGCAACGATGGCCAGCTCCAGCAGCTCTACCCGAACAGCCTGTCGCCGCCGTTGCGCATCGCCAAGGGCGGCACGCTGAAGCTGCCCCAGGGCAAGATCGAGTTCAATGTCGACGGCCCGGCCGGCCGCAGCCGACTGCTGGTCCTGGTCTCACGCTGGCCGCGCGAGCACCAGGCGCTGGCGCCGCGCGAGGACTCTGGCTTTCTGAGCTTTCCGATTGGGCCCGGCTCGGCCGCAGCGTGGGCTGCGGCCGACACCCAACGGCCGCCGCTGGCCGGGCGCGCGGTCTGCCCGGCGGGCCAGGCCTGCAGCGATGAGTTTGGCGCTGCGGCGGCGGGTTTCGAGGTCGTGCCTTGATGCCCTGCCAGCGCTGGCCACAATTCTTTGCACTGCGGCAGTGGGTGGGTACACACTTGATTGCTCCACTGGCCGTCAACGGCACGGCGCCCGCCGCCGTTGAGAACGCCTTGCCAACCGACCCCAGGAAAACACCATGATCCGCAGCCTCATCACCTTGGCCATTGCCGCCACGCTGGCCGCATGCGCCACCAGCAGCCCCGACGTGATCAGCCGCAACGACGCGCAGCGCATGAGCACCGTGCTGGACGGGGTGGTGCTGTCGGTCCGCCCGGTCACGGTCGAGGGCAGCCAGAGCGGCGCCGGCGCCGTGGCTGGCGGCGTCGTGGGTGGGATTGCCGGAGGCTCGGTCGGGGGCCGACGCGAATCGAGCGTGGTCGGCGTGCTGGGCGCGGTCGCCGGCAGCGTTGTCGGCAATGTCATCGAGCGCAACGCCACCCGCGAAGAGGCGCTGGAGATCATGGTCCAGCTCAAGGGCGGCGAGCGCCGCTCGGTGGTCCAGGCCAAGGGCAGCGAGAGCCTGAACGCGGGCGACCAGGTGATCCTCGTGACCACCGGCGGCAAAGTCCGCGTCACCCGCGCCCCGGCCGGCACGCCTCGGGTCTGAGCGGCGCTGCGCCGCGTTCAGCGCGGCAGGCGCGGCAACTTGTTGGCGTCCGCCGGCACAGCAAACTGCGCCACGTTGAGCTGCATCGCCAGCAGGCTGTAATAGCCGACGATGGCCGTCATGTCGACCACCCCCTGGCCGCCAAAGCGCTGCTTGGCGCGCTCGAAGCTCGGGTCCGAGACGCTCTTGTTCTTCAGCAACTCGCTGACGAAATCGCAGACGATGGCCTCGTCGCTGCTCAGGCTGGCCGGGCGGCGCCCCTGGGCGATCGCCTCGGTGATGTCGGCGCGGATGCCGGCCTTGACCGCCAGCGGCTGGTGAATGAACCACTCGTAGTCCTGCGACCACTCCCGCGCGGTGAGCAGGATCACGAGTTCACTCAAGGTGTTGCCGATCGACGACTTGAAGCGCAGGTAGTCGCCCATGCTGCGCGCCAGCGTCATCACCTGCGGGCTGTGCAGCAAGGGCTTGAATGGGCCCGACAACGGCACTTTGCGTTCGGCCTCGAACGCTGCCGCCGCCTGTGCCTGCTCGGCGCTGTATTGCTCGGCGGGGATGGTCGGCAGGCGGTCTTGGGCAATCGCGGTCGAAGTGGTCATGGCGGTGCAGGCCAGCAGGCCCACGGCGAAGGCGTAGAAGTTCATGGCGGCGGGGTCTCAGGCTGGATCAGGGCTCACCGGCCTTGAACGGCAGTTCCTTGCCCGCGGGCACGCTCTCCTCGGCCATGGCCAGGATCATCGCCACGGTGACGTAGGTGCCCGAGATGGTGGTCAGGTCGACGATCTGCTGCTCGCTCAGCAACTGTCGGGCGCGGGCAAAGGTGGCGTCGCTGACCTTGTGGGCGGTGCTCAGCTCGGTCACGAAGTCGTAGACCAGGGCCTCGTCGGGCTGCATGTTGCTCGGGCGCTTCTGGGCCTTCAGCTCGGCCACGGTGTCGGCCGACAGGCCGGCGCGGATCGCCAGCGGCGCGTGCGCATACCACTCGACCTGCGAGCGCCATTGCCGGCCGATGATCAGGATCGCGAACTCGTTCAACCGAAGCGGCACCGACGAGTTCCAGCGCAGGTAGTACAGCAGGTCGAACATGCGCTGGCCCATGATCGGGCTGCGCAGCAAGGGGTTGTAGGGCCCCCCCAGGCCGACGCTGGAGACCTTCATGATCTGCTCGCCCAGCGGCTTCTGGTAGGGGTTGAGCTGCTCCATCGTCAGCGCCGGGAACCGCGCTGCGGGCGGCGCAGCAGCGCTGTCGGCGGCGCCGGCCTGGGCAGCGCCCAGGGCCACGGCAGCGGCTGCGCTGAGTCGGACAAAAGTGGTGCTCACGGTCATCTCCAAGGCGGTGTGGTCGGTACGCGGGTGGCCCAGGGCACTGCTGGCCAGCCGGCGTCTGGCAATCCCGGCCGCAGCACCTTAGCACCGGCGCTGGCGCCGCAGGTGGCGGGCTTTACGTAGATCGCTGGCGCGCTGGCCGTGGTCGACCCGCCGGCGCACCGCTGGCGTGCCGGCCTCAGCCCGCTGCCGCGGTGGTGGCGGCGCGCAGTTGCCGCCGCAGTGCGGCCAGCAAGCCGGGGTCGGGTGTGCCCAGGCGGCTGCTGCGGGCGACGATCCGGCCCTGGTCGTCGAGCAGCGTGATCAGGCTGGAATGGTTGAACTCGCCGCTGCTCAGGCGCCGGTATTGCACGCCCAGCAGGGCGGCAATCTGGCGGGTGTGGGCCGGATCACTGTGTGCCAGGGTCCAGCGTCCGTCGCAGCCATGCGCCAGGGCGCTGGCCTTGAGTCGCGCGGCGTCGTCGCGGGCCGGGTCAAAGCTGACCAAGAGCAGCTTCAGCCGCGCCGCTGGGTCCACGGGCAGCGCTTGCAGGGTCAACTGTAAGGTCTGGAAGATGACCGGGCAGACGCCCTCGCAACTGCTGTAGAACATGCTGACCAGCAGCGGCGCGCCCCGGCCAAAGTCCAGCTCCAGCGCATGGCTGTCTTGGTCAGTCAACTGCGCGCGCAGGTGGTAGATCGAATCGGCAGGCAGGTCTGCGGTCTGCGACAGCGTCCCCGCGCCCGCCCCGGCCCCGGCGCCCAACAGCGCAGCCCCGGCCAGCCGCTGCAGGCAACAGCGGCGTGATGGCGAATGCATCCCCATGGTCGTCAATCTCCCTGCAGTGACCGGGCGCAGCGAAAACCGAGGCTGCTGGTCGAATCGGCGCCGCCGAGCGAGGCCAGCAGGGCAATCCGCATCAACACCGCGTAGCTCTGGCGGTCGATCACGCTGATCGCGCCGGCGCCGCAGAACTGCAGCAAGTCGGGGTCGCCCTGGGTGCGACTGTCCGCAGCGATGAACAAGGCGTTGAAGTCCTCCACCCATTCCCAGATGAGGCCGTGCAGGTCGCGCAGGCCCCAGAGGTTGGCCGTGCCGCCGACCGGCGCGGCTGTGGCGCTGGCCGGGCGGGCATACCAGGCCAGGATGCCGCGCTGCCACTGCGGGTCGCTGCGCGCGTCGGCGCGGACAGCGTCAGCGGCGGCTGCGAATTCCCACTCCAGCCAGGTCGGCAGGCGCGCCTGCTCCTGCTCGCAGAAGGCGCGGGCGGCAAACCAGCTGACCTGGGTGACGGGGCGACGCACCGCAGCCGCGGCGGCGTCGGCGGACTCGCCCGGCAGCCGGGTTGGCGAGGCCCAGTCGCGCAGGTAGCTGGCGTCGGCGAACACCGCTGGCGCCTGCCCGCGCTGCCAGCTGGGATGCCGGACTACGAAGTCGAGAAACTCGGCCCGCGTCACCGGCGCGGCGCGCAGCGCGAAGGGCTCGATCCTGACCGGCTCGGCCGCGCTCGGGCTGGCGCCCTGAGGCAGCACGCTGACAAACGGCCCGCCAGGCACGTGCAGGTAGTCGACGCCCGCATCGGCAGAGGCCGTCGCGGCGAGAATCAGCCAGGCCAGCGCCCACACCATTTGAGTTGCCAGGCGGGCCATTGCCAGAGCACCCCTTGGGCTCAATGCGTGGGCGCCGCCGCCGGGGCTGGCGTGGCGCGGATCTGGCGCACCGTCTCGGCCAGGATTCGCCCACCCGGGTTGCCCCAACTGTTGTAGACATAGGTCAGGATGTTGGCCACCTCGTCGTCGTTGAGCTGGTTCATTGGCGGCATCACCGACTGGTACTCCTGGCCATTGACACTGAGCTTGCCGCTCAGGCCGTTGAGCACCGTGGTGATGGCCCGGCGCGGCTCGCCGACCAGGTAGTCCGACTTGGCCAGCGGTGGAAACACCCCGGCCAGGCCGGCGCCGTTGGCCTGGTGGCAGACCGAGCAGGTGCCGGCGAACAACTGCTGACCGGCCTGCACCTGGTCCTCCAGCGTCAGGCTGCCCTGGGCCTGCGCCTGGCTGGCGCGGCTGACCGCGCCCAGGTTGGGGCCGGCGCGGTCGCCGAGGTAGACCGAGTCCAGCTCCTTGCCCGAGTAGACCGCCAGGTTCGGCGGCCCATCGACCTTGAGGATCGCCAGCGCGCCTTTGTTGAAGGCCCGAAAGATCGAGTGGTCGACCAGCACGTAGCTGCCCGGCACCCGGGTGCGGAACTCGGCGATCGCCGCCCCGCCGGCCGGGATCAGGGTGGTCTGCACATTGGTCTGGGCACGGCTGCCGCCCTCGAACCGGACCGATTCGAAGATCGCACCGATGACGTGAAAGCTCGACACCAGGTTGGGGCCGCCGTTGCCGACGAACAGTCGCACCGTCTGGTTGACCTTGGCCTGCAGCGCCCGCTCGCCGGTCAAAGCGCCCTCGGCGCCGTTGAACAGCACGTAGGTTGGCCGCTCGTCGATCGCCCGCTCCATGTCGAAGCCCTGGGCGCCCTTCTCGCGGTAGCGCCCGGTGGTGTAGAAGTCGCCCTGCATCACGTAGTACTCGTGGTCGACCTTGGGCAGGCCCTGCGGTGGCTCGACCAGGATCAGCCCGTACATGCCGTTGGCCACATGCATGCCCACCGGCGCGGTCGCACAGTGGTAGACGTAGATGCCCTCGTTGAGCGCCTTGAAGCTGAACTGCGAGGCGTGGCCCGGGGCGGTGAAGCTCGACGCGGCGCCGCCGCCAGGGCCGGTCACCCCGTGCAGGTCGATGTTGTGCGGCATCTTGTTGCCGGGATGGTTCTTGAGGTGGAACTCGACCGTGTCACCCTGGCGCACCCGGATGAAGCTGCCCGGCACGCTGCCGCCGAAGGTCCAGAAGGTGTAGCTCACACCCTCGGAGATCGGCATCTCCTTCTCCAGCACCTCCAGCTCGACGATGACCCGCGCGGCGTGGCGCCGGGTCAGTGGCGGTGGCACGTTCGGCGGCGCCGTCAGCACGGCGCGGATCGGCGGGCCGATCGGCGCGTCCGCCGGCCCCGCTGCTGCAACCACGGGCAGCAGCAGCGCCAGCCAGGCGATGACGGCGCCCACGGGCTGGGGCAGCAGACGTCGGCACAAGCCATACAAGGATTCCAGCCAGGGCATACAAAACCTCCGGTTCAGCCAGCGGCGGGCCCGCTGTGCCGAGCACCATAGGCCTTGACGCCGGTACCGGACTTGATCTGGCGCAACGCCGGCGCGCGCGGCGGTTCAGCCCGCCGGGTCGGCGCCCAGCGCCTGGCGCACCCCGGCCAGCAAGCGGCGTGACACCGCCAGCACCTGGCCGTCGGCCATCCGCAACTGCCAGGCCGGGCCGTCGTGGCCGTCGGCCGGCTCGGTGCCGCGCTCCAGCGAGCGCACCGCCGCCAGCGCCACCACCGCGTTGCGGTGCACCCGCATGAATCCTGGCCCCAGGCGCTGCTCCAGATCGGACAGGGCTTCGTCGGTCAGCCATTCGCCCTGGGGCGAGGTGATCTGCACGTACTTTTGCCCGGCCTTCAGGTACAGCAGTTCGGCCACCGGCAGGCGCAGCACCCGGCCACGGTCGCTGACCACCAGCACCGGGCCGGCCTCGGCCGCCGGGCGCAGGTCCAGGCGCTGGCTGGCGCGTTGCAGTGCCGCCTGCAGGCGTTCGCGCCGCACCGGTTTGGTCAGGTAGTCCAGCGCCTCCAGCTCGAAGGCCTGCAGCGCGTGCTCGGCGTGGGCGGTGACGAACACCACTTGCGGCGGGTTGGCCAGGCGGCGCAGCGCCTCGGCCAGGCGCAGGCCGCTGCGTCCGGGCAGGGCAATGTCCAGCAGCACCAAATCACAGTCGTGGCTGGCCAGCCATTGCTCGGCGCTGACGGCATCGCCGGCCTCGCCCACGACCCGCGCCGGCACGCCGTGCGGGGCCTCGATCAACTGGCGCAGCCGCAGGCGGGCCAGCGGCTCGTCGTCGACCAGCAGCACCGCCAGGGCCGGGGTCGAGGCCGACAAAGCGCCTGTCAGGGTCATGCCAAGGGCACCGCAATTCGGGCATGGAAGAGCCCGGGCTCGCGCCAGGTCTGCAGCGTTGCGGCCATGTCATGGAGCAGGCGCAGGCGCTCGCGGACATTGGCCAGGGCGATCCCGGCGCCGGCGGTGCTGGCGCTGGTCGGCGGCTCGGGCACGCTGTTGCTGACCGAGACCGTGGCCATGCCGCGTCGGACCCGGGTCTGGACGCTGATCTGGCCACCCGCAGCCAAGGCCTCGATGCCGTGGCGCACGGCGTTCTCGACCAACGGCTGCAGCACCAGCGGCGGCATCCGGGCGCCGCCAGCCAAGGGGTCCAGCGCCCAGTGCACTTGCAGGCGGCTGCCGTAGCGCAACTGCTCGATCGCCAGGTAGCGCTGCGCCAGCTCGACCTCATCATTCAGGCTGACCTCGGCGCCGGTCTCGGCCAGCGCGGCGCGGAAAAGCTGCGCCAGATCCTCGAGCACGGTCTCGGCCCGCGCCGGGTCGACCCGCACCAGCACCAGCGCGGTGTTCAAGGCGTTGAACAAGAAGTGCGGTCGGATCCGCGATTGCAGCTCCGCCAGGCGGGCGCTGGCCTCGGCCGGGCCACCGCTGGCCGCGCGCTGGGTCAGCCAGGTCCAGGCCGCAGCGCCCAGGCCGGCGCCGCTGGCCACCCCGCCCAACGCCGGCCAGGCCAGGCTTTGCAAGCTCCCGTCCAGACCCGCCCACAGCGCCGATTGGGCCCAGGCCGCCAGCCCGGCCAGGCCGCCGAGCAGGCTGACCACCAGCAATGCCACAGCCGGCGGCCAGCGCGGCAGCCGGCGCCGCAGGGCGCAGACCATCGGCAGCCACAGCACCGCGCCGCTCAGGCCGACGAAGGCCAGGTGGACGACGCGCAGCAGCCAGTCCCAGGGCCCGCTGGAGATGGCCAGGGCGGCCAGCGCCAGCACCGCCTGCAGGGCCAGCAGCAAACGCAGTGTCAGCGCCGGGCGGCACAGGTCCAGGCGTGCGGCGCGGCGCTCGGCCGCCAGGCGCCGCACCTCGTCGTCGGCAGCGCCGAACTGCGCGCTGGGCACGCCGTGGGCCGAAGGCGTGGCCAGCGGGTCGGCCGGGGCGTTGACGGGCGTGGCCATGGTGTGGCGCCGGATAATACGGCGCTGCCTCTGCGTGGCAGGCTTCCCTGATCCGGGGTGCCGCCCCGCACCACGGAGGTTTGCCCCTCCTTCTGCCCATTCCCTGGCGTGCCGGCTGCGGCGCTCTCCACCATGTCCGGCAACTCCCTAGACCGCAAGTCGCAAGCCTGGTCGGCGCTGTTCTCTGAACCCATGAGCCTGCTGGTGCAGCGCTACACCGCCAGCGTTGAATTCGACCGGCGCCTGGCCGCAGCCGACATCCAGGGCAGCCTGGCCCATGCCACGATGCTGGCCGCCCAGGGCATCATCGGCGCGCAAGACCTGGCCGAGATTGAACGTGGCATGGCCACCATCGGCGCCGAGATCGAAGCCGGCCAGTTCGTGTGGAAGCTCGAACTCGAAGACGTGCACCTCAACATCGAGGCCCGGCTGACCCAGCTCGTCGGCGACGCCGGCAAGCGGCTGCACACCGGCCGCAGCCGCAACGACCAGGTCGCCACCGACGTGCGGCTGTGGCTGCGCGGCGAGATCGATGCCCTGCAAGCCCTGCTGGCGGGCATGCAGCGCGCACTGGTCGAACTGGCGGCCCAGCACACCGACACGGTGATGCCCGGCTTCACCCACCTGCAGGTCGCCCAGCCGGTCAGTTTCGCCCACCATCTGCTGGCCTATGTGGAGATGTTTGCGCGTGACGCCGAGCGCCTGGCCGACGCGCGCAGGCGCGTCAACCGCCTGCCCTTGGGCGCCGCGGCCCTGGCCGGCACCAGCTACCCGCTGGACCGCGACGCGGTCGCCCAAGCGCTGGGCTTTGACGGCCTGTGCGAGAACAGCCTGGACGCCGTCAGTGACCGCGATTTCGCGATCGAGTTCATGGCCTTCGCGGCGATCACCATGGTCCATGTCTCGCGCCTGGCCGAGGAGCTGGTGCTGTGGATGAGCCAGAACTTCGGCTTCATCGATCTGGCCGACCGCTACTGCACCGGCTCGTCGATCATGCCGCAGAAGCGCAACCCCGACGTGGCCGAGCTGGCGCGCGGCAAGACCGGCCGCGTGGTCGGCCACCTGATGGCCCTGATCACCCTGATGAAGGGCCAGCCGCTGGCCTACAACAAGGACAACCAGGAGGACAAGGAGCCGCTGTTCGACAGTGTTGACACCCTCGCCGCGACGCTGCGGATCATGGCCGAGATGGTCTCCGGCATCATCGTCAAACCGGCCGCGATGCGCGCAGCGGCGCTGCGCGGCTACGCCACCGCCACCGACCTGGCCGACTACCTGACCCAGCGCGGCCTGCCGTTCCGCGACGCCCATGAGGTGGTCGCCCATGCCGTCAAACTGGGCCTGCAGCGCGGGCTCGATCTGGCCGAGTTGCCGCTGGCCGAGTTGCGCGCCCTGCACCCGCTGATCGGCGACGACGCCGCCTCGGCCTTGACCCTGGAGGGCTCGCTCAACGCCCGTCAGGTGCGTGGCGGCACCGCCCCGGCGCAGGTCGCGGCGCAGATCGCCCGCCACCGCGCGCGGCTGGGCTGACCCCCCACCGAGGGCCGCAGGGTCGCGGCCGGTCACCCGGCCACGCCGACGCAAAACCGCCGGCAAAACCACCCGCATTTCGGCGCTTTGCCGGGCCGGCGCGCATGAAACCATGGTGTCTTCACTGTGGGAGTTGTGGGTGTTTGGCTTCGGCACACGGTCATGGCGGGAGGGTTGGGTCGCCTGCGTCGCGCAGGGCGAGCGCTCGGCCATGGTCTTGGTCCAGACCAAGCCCGATGGCCAACCGGCGGTACGCTGGGCGCTGAACGCCGACTGGCGGGTGCCGGCCCGCAGCCTGTATGCACTGCGGCGCAGCCATGGCCTGCACCGCTACCGCCGGGTGGCCTTGCTCCAGCGCCGCCAATACAGTTGCGTGACGCTGGACGCACCCGCCGATCTGCCGCCCGAGGACTGGGCCAGCGCCTGCCGCTGGCAGCTCAAAGACAGCGTCGACTTCGCGGTTGATCGCGCGGCCATCGACATCCTGCCGGTGCCGGCCGGCGCCAGCTACCGCAGCCAGCCCCAGGTGATTGCCGTGGCCGCCCCCGAGGACGCTTGCCGGCCTCTGATCGACGCCGGCCTGGACGCCGGCCTGCCCTGGCAGGCGCTGGACATCGGCGAGACCGCGCTGCGCAACCTATCGGTGCTGGACCACCCGGCCGGCCGCAGCCAGGCGCTGCTGCATTGCGACCATGACCATGCGGCGCTGGTCGTCACCTTCGAAGGCGAGCTGCTGTTCTCGCGCCTGTTCGATCTGGCCCCGGCTGCCTCGGCGCTGGACCAGCCCGAGCAGCGTGAGGCCGCCTGGAACCAGCTCGGGGTCGAGCTGCAGCGCTCGCTCGATGGCGTCGAGCGGGCCTTCGGCCAGACCACCGTGGCACGCCTCTTGGTCACGCCGATGGCGGGCCGCGACGACCTGATCACGTTCCTCGCCACGCTCTTGTACGTCCCCGTCCAGGCGCTGGAGCTGCACCGCTTGGTCGACCTTGCCAGCGTCGCCGACATGGCGGCCGAGCCCGGCCAGCTCAACCGCCACCTCTACGCGATTGGCGCGGCGCTGCGCCCGCACTGACCCCACCTGCCCACCATGCCACGCGCCCTGAACTTGCTGGACAACAGCCATGCCCGCGCCAAGCAGCGTTGGGGCGGTCGCATGGCGGCGGCGGGCTTGCTGGCGCTGGTCGGCGTCGCGGCGATGCTCACGGCCGGTCTACAGGCCCTGGGCCGGCGTGCGCAGGCCGACAGCAGCACCCTGCGCCAGCAGGCCGCACCGTTGCAGGCCCAGAGCCCGGCCGCCTCGGCGCCACCGGCCGCGAGCCAGGAGCTGGCCCGGCTGCGCCGGCTCGACGAGGGCCAGGGCCGGATCCGGGCGGCGCTGGACAGCGGCCTGGCCGGTGCCAGCCAGGGCCATGCCGAGTACCTCGTCGCCCTGGCGCGCCAGGCCAGCAGCCAGGTCTGGCTGACCGGATTTGCGGTCTCTGAGGACGGTGGCGCGCTTGAACTTGAAGGCCGCATGGCCGAACCCGGCGCACTTCCCGCCTACCTGCGCACGCTCAACGCCGAGCCACGCTTCAAAGGCCGGCCGTTCGCCCAGCTCAGCCTCAACGCGGTCGCGTTGGGGGGTGAGGCGGCCCTGCCCTACACCGAATTTGCGTTGCGATCCCAGGTCGCGGCGGGCAAGGCCAGGCCATGAGCGCCGTCACCCCAGCGGTCGGCCGTACCGACCTCGCCGCGCTCTGGCGGGCCCTGCCGCCACTGCCCATCCTGCTGCGCCGTGGCTTGCGGCGCTTCGACGCCCGCGCCCTGCGCGAGCGCCAATTGCTGGTCAGCGCGGTGCTGGTGCTGGCCCTGATGCTGCTGGACCAGGCCTGGCTCAGCCCGGCCTACAAGGCCTGGCGCGGCGCGCGCGCCGAGCAGCGCCAGGCCAGACAGGCGCTGGACGATCTGCAGGCGCAGGCGCAGCAGAACCAGGCGGTGGGCCAGGCCAGGTTGGTGCAGGAACGCGACGAACTGGCGAACTGGCGGGCGCGGGTACGCCAGGGCGACGATGCGCTGCACGCCTACGCCGACAGCCTGATCGGCCCGGACCAGATGTTGCCGCTGCTGGCCCAGTTGCTGGCGCGGCACGGCCAATTGCGGCTGCGCAGCATGCAGTCGCTGGGCCGCACCGATCTGCTGGCGACCGCAGCCGGCGGCACCAACGGCGTGGCCGTTGCGGCGGCGCTGCCGGAGGCTGCGGCCTCGGCGCCGCCACCGCTGCACGGCACCACGCTGTACCGCCATGGCGTCGAGCTGTCGATCGAGGGAGGCTACGCCGACCTGCTGTCGTACCTGTTGGCGCTGGAGGCGCTGCCGCAGCGCCTGCTCTGGGGCAGCGTGCGGCTCAAGGTCGAGCAACACCCGCGTGCGGTGCTGACGCTGCGGCTCTACACGGTCAGCCGAGAGCGGCACTTCCTGGAGATTTGAACCATGCTGTCGCACCGCTGGAAAACCGGATCCCATGGCCTGATCCAGCCCTGGCCAGTCACTCTGGCCGCGGCCTGGCTGATCGGCGCTACGGCGCCGACGCTGGCGGCAGACGCCACGCTCGCGCTCGCCGACCCGACCCGCCCGCCCAACGGCATGGCCAGTCAGATCGGCCAGCCCAACCCCGGTCCCGCCGCGTCAGCGCCGGCCCGTCCGCAGGCCGCCGCCCGGCCGGCCCCGGCCGCCAGCGTCGTGGCCGCACCACCGCCGCTGCTGCAGGCGCTGCACCTGCCACGGCAGGGAGCGGCCACGGCAATCGTCGACGACCGCGTCGTGCGGGCAGGCGAGCAGCTTGGCCAGTACACCGTGGTCGGCATCGACAGCCAGGGCATGCTGCTGCGCACGGCCACCGGCAGCGAACGCATCTGGCTGCTGGGCACGACCAGCAAGCAGCCGGCCGGATCGGTGACGGTGCGCACCGCCACCCGCTATGCCCCGGCCGGGCTGCCCGCGCTGACCGAGCTCAGTCCGACCACCGACCCCCCGGCCATGACTGCCGCTCAGGCCAGCATGAGCAACCCGCAGCAACCCGGCAGCAGCCCAAAGGCACGCCCATGACGCCACCCCTGATCCAGCCCGGGCCAGCGCTGCGGCATCCCCGCCCGCAGGCCATCGCCGCGCTGCTGTGCGTCCTGGCCTGGCCAGCGCTGGCCGAAGTCAACGGCAGCCTGGGCCCGCTCGACTTGCTGCGCAGCCCGACCCGGGCCGAGTCGCTGCGCATGGCCTGGGCCGCACCGCAGGCCATGGCTGCCGCGCCGCAAGCTGCGACCACCGCACCGGCCGGTGGCCTGCTGGCACTGGCCGCACCCGCGCCGCGCGCCACCGTCGTGGCCGCTGCAGCGTTGCCCACGGCCGCTGGCGGCGAGCCGCGCTTCGACTTGTCGGTCAACAACGCCCCGGCGGCGCAGGTGTTCCTGCAGATCGCCAGCGGCACGCCTTACAACATGCTGGTCGCGCCTGAGGTCAGCGGCACGCTCTCGGTCACGCTCAAGGACACCACCCTGCCCGAGGCGCTGGACAGCCTGCGCGAACTCTTTGGCTACGACTTCCGGATCAGCGGCAACCGCGTCTTCGTCTACTCCAATGCGGTGCAGACCCGGCTGTACCGTGTCAACTACCTGCAGGGCCGGCGCCAGGGCGCCTCGGACATCCGCGTCACCTCGAGCTCGATCACCGTGGCCGGCACCGGCCAGGGCGGCGCCGGCAGTGGCGGCAGCGGGCAACCGGCCCAGTCCGGCGGCAGTGGCAACAGCAGCGGTGTCGGCAGCCGCAGCGACGATTCGTCGCATGTCCGCACCACCTCCGACGCCGACTTCTGGCGCGAGGTGCAGGCGTCGATGGTGGCCTTGGTGGGCAACCAGGGCGGACGCAGCGTGGTCCTCAACCCGGCGGCTGGGGTGGTCGTGGTCAAGGCCACGCCGGCCGAGTTACGCCAGGTCGAGCAGTACCTGCGCGCGGTCCAGTTGTCGATCGAGCGCCAGGTCATGCTCGAGGCCAAGATCGTCGAGGTGCTGCTGTCCAAGGAGTCGCAGACCGGCATCAACTGGGCCGGCTTCAAGTCGGGGCTGGGCAAGGGCGGCGCGCTCAGCGTCGGCAGTGCCGCGCCGGGCACCAGCCTGAGCGGCACGGCCAAGCTCGGCCTGGCCGACGGCAGCAGCATCGCCCCCGGACTGGACCTGGCCGCCAGCGCTGCCGGCAAGGGCTTCTACGGCCTGGCGTTCCAGGCCACGAACTTTGCCGCCGTGCTGAACTTCCTGCAGACCCAGGGCGAGGTGCAGGTGCTGTCCAGCCCACGCATCGCCACCCTCAACAACCAGAAGGCGGTGCTCAAGGTTGGCAGCGACGAGCTCTACGTCACCGGCGTTACCACCACCACCAGCAGCACCGGCAGCAGTTCGGTGACCTCACCTTCGCTGAACCTGCAGCCGTTCTTCTCGGGCATCGCCCTGGACGTGACGCCGCAGATCGACGACGCCGGCAACGTGATGCTGCACATCCACCCGTCGATCAGCACGGTCAGCGAGAAGCAGAAGAACATCGACCTGGGCTCGCTGGGCTCGTTCCGGTTGCCGCTGGCGGCCAGCCAGATCAACGAGACCGACTCGATCGTGCGGATCCGCGACGGCCAGATCGTGGCCATAGGCGGGCTGATGAAGCAGGAGCAGCGCGACGACCGCAGCGGCCTGCCGGGGCTGTCTGAGACGCCGTTCT
>JANXYH010000061.1 GCA_025350145.1 Burkholderiales bacterium
GCGCGGTCGAAGTTGGCGGTCAGGTCGGTCGCCACATGCCGGCCGTCGCGCAGCACGGTGATGCGGTCGGCCAGCAGCAGCGCCTCTTCGAGCGCGTGCGAGATGAAGATCACCGACACGCCGCGTGCCTTGAGGCTGCGCACCAGGTCGAAGAAGTACTTCTTCTCCTCGGGCGTGAGGCTGGCGGTGGGCTCGTCGAAGATGATGATGCGGGCCTTGTGCAGCACCGCCCGGGCGATCTCGACCATCTGCTTTTTGGCCGCGCCCAGCAGGCTGACGGTGGCGGTCGGGTCAACATCGAAATTGAGCGACTGCAGGAACTGCTGGGCCGAGATGTAGACCCCGCGCAGACGGTTGAAGAACGCCTCCTGGCCGAGGTAGAGGTTCTGCGCCACGGTCATGCTGGGCACCAGGCTGGTTTCCTGGAAGACCATCGCGATGCCCTGCTGCAGGGCCTCCAGCGGGGTGCGCAGTTGGACTTCGCGCCCGCCCACCAGCATCTGCCCCGACGACAGCGGCACGACCCCGGCCATGAGCTTGGTCAGGGTCGACTTGCCGGCACCGTTCTCGCCCAGCAGGGCATGGATCTCGCCGTGCAACAGGCTGAAATCGACGTTCTCCACGGCCGGCACGCCAGCGTAGCGCTTGGTCGCCTGGCGCAACTCCAGCACCACTTCGGCGGTCATTGGACTGCCCTCAGGCCGAGCAGGCGGGCGCTGCCCTTGGAGGCCACGAACAGGCTGCCGCCGTGTTCGGCCACTGCGGTGATGCCGTGGTGCCGCCCATCGACCTGGCTGTGCAAGGACTGCAGCACCCGACCGTCGTCGGCCAGGCGCAACACCAGGCCATAGGCGCGGGGCGGCGCCCAGGGTTTCATCACGCCCATGTTCTTCACCCCCGCACCCTGCAAGGGCTCCAGGAAGCTGTGGCCCGCCGACAGGGCCGGGGCGATCCAGAAACGCGGGTCGACCTCGGCCACCATGCGCTGGCGATAGGCCGGCTCGCGCAGCACGAACTCCACCAGTTGGGTCCGGCTGACAAAGCAGCACAACCAGACGCCGCCACCGGCCGCCGCCGAGGCGGCGGCCATGCGCGAGGGGTAGGCCGGCAGCTCGGGCGACAGTGCCGAGGCCGCCGCGCCCCTGAGCTGCATGACCTGGTGTTGCCAGCTCTGGCTGAGCCACACCGCGTCGGCGCGGGCGATGACGCCATAGGCAAACGCCAGGCCCTGGGCCAGCATTTCGGCCTGCGGCTGGCCGACCTGCCAGCGTCCGACCCGGCCGGTGCGCCCCAGGCCCATCAGGTCGTGGCACCAGCGATCCGGCGCGTGGCTGGCCGAGCCGTCGCTGAACAGCACCCGGCCGGCCGGGTCGAAGGCCAGCGCGTTGACGCAGACCAGTGGCCGGCCGGCCAGGGCATCGAGCCTGGCAACTTCGGCGAAGCCGCCATTCGCGGGCTCGAGCACGCGCAGGCTGCGCCCGGCCAGGGCCAGCGCGAGCCGGCCCGTGCCCGGCTCGGCCGCCAGCGCTGTGATCTCGGCGTCGAAGCGCTGCACCGGGAGGCACTGGCCCTCGTGCCAGCGCAGCAGGCTTGGCCCGGCTGTGAGCCAGAGGCTCTGGCCGTCGCTGGCCAAGTCGTCTATGCCTGGCAGCTCGGCCAGCACCTGCGCCTGGTCGAGGGCGCGGTTGGGCAGCAGCACGCCGTCCATCACCGGCACGGTGATCGCGGCGCTGCCGCGACCTCGCCATTGGTCGCCCCAGCCGGCCACCCGCTGGCGCAAGCTGCTCAGCATCAGGATCTCCCCCAGCGCTTGTCGTAGTGCACGAAGTCGGGGTCGGCATCGGGCAGCTTGTAGCGGCCGATGCGGTTGTTGAGGATGCCGCCCAGGTACAGGTGGCCGCGGTGCTCGCGCATCGAGGTGATCATCGGGTGGTTCTCGCCGCCCAGGTCCCAGAGCGTTTCCAGGACTTCGCCGGCCTCGCTGAACTTGAGCACGCAGCCGGTGTTGATGTTGGGAAAGAGCCAGGCGTCCAGCGGCACGCGGGTGGCCATGCGGCGCCTGAAGCCCGGCATGCGCAGCGCCAGGTCGTAGGCCGGGCTGCGCATGCCGACCAGGGCCAGCCAGTAGTTGCCGTCCGAGGCCAGGTTGATGTTGTCCGGGTAGCCCGGCAGGTTGTCAATCACCACCTCGACCTGGCCGCTGCGCGGGCCGTCGAACCAGTAGCGCTTGATGCAGCAGCCCCAGGTCTCGGCGAACAGGATCGACTGGCCGTCGCTGGCGATGGCGATGCCGTTGGGAAAGCGCAGGTTGCGCAGCACCGTGCGGGTGCTGCCGTCGCGCGGGTCGTAGCAGACGATGCGGCCGTTGCCGCGCGCCTCCAGCCCGTCGACCGGCCATTCGTGCATCTCGTAGCGGGTGGTGGCCTCGCTGAAGAAGATGCGCCCGTCGTCGGCAATGTCCAGGTCGTCGGCCAGGCGCAGGCGGCTGTCGTCGTTGATCGAATGCCAACTGCGGTTGGTCTCGTCGGTCACGCGCTCGACCTGCTGTTGCGGCGTGACGCGGTACAGGCCCATGCCGCCGATGCAGACGTTGAGGTTGTCGTCGCGGTCGAAGGCCAGGCCCAGCGGCTGCCCGCCGATGTGGGCAAAGACCTCCATGCGCTGGTAGTCGGGGGCGAAGAAGCGGATCACGTCGCCATGCCGGCTGCCGGCGTAGAGGTTGTCGTGGCGGTCGAGGATCACGTCCTCGGGCGCCTCGATCCGGCCCAGGCCGATCAGGCTGACCTCGCGCAGCTTGTTGTTCAGCACATAGGGGCCGCTGGTCACTGCCGTGCAGTCGAGCAGCGGCGCCAGCGCCTGGTAGGCCGGGCTGACATAGACCTTGCTGATGATGCGCTGGCGGTTCTTCAGCCAGCGCACATCGATCATCGCCGCCAGCACCAGGATGGTGGCCAGCACCATGCGGTTGACGCCGCCGGGCGCCGACAGCGAGGTCAGGCCGTTGGTGATCAGCAGCACGATCAGCGTGCCGACCATCGCCTTCGTGACCGAGCCGCGGCCGCCGCCCAGGCTGATGCCGCCGAGCACGGCGGCGGTCAGCACCAGCACCTCCAGGCCGACGCCGATGTCGGCCCCGGCGGTGGCCAGGCGCGAGGCGAAGAAGCAGCCGGCCAGCCCGGTCAGCATGCCGCTGGCGACATAGCACAGCGCCACCGTGCGCCGCACCGCGATGCCGCCGTTGTAGGCCGAACGGCGCGAGCCGCCGATGGCCGTGATGTGCCAGCCCACGCGCAGCCGGGTCAGCATCACATGGCCGGCGATCGCCGCCACGGCATAGGCCCAGGCCACCGTCGGCAGGCCGGCGAAGGTGCCGCTGCCGAGAAAGTCCCAGGCCGCCGAATCGGGCGGGTTGCCGGCGATCTGGGTCGAGTACTGCAGGCTCAGCAATTCGTAGACCGAACGGAAAATGATCAGCGTGATTAGCGTCGTCAGGAAGGCGCGCAACCGCAGGTAGCCGACCAGCACGCCGTTGATCGCCCCCAGCAGGGCGCCGCACAGCAGCGTGCCGGCGATCACCAGCGCCACCGGCCAGCGCAGCACGTGCATCAGCATCAGGGCGCAGAAGTTGGTCAGCGCGAACACCGATCCGACCGACAGGTCGATCCCGCCGACGATCATCACCAGCGCCAGGCCCAGCACCACGAAACCGATCTCGCCGGCCTGGCGCAGGGTGTCGGCCAGGGCCACCGCCGAATAGAAGTTGTTGACCGAGCGGCCCGAGACCAGGACCACGATCACCAGCAGCAGCACCGGAATTGCGGTCTCGGTCCAACGCTTGGCCAGGATCTCGCCCAGCCAGTGGTCAGGCCAATACTGGTAGCGCAGGCGCACCAGGCGCTCGCGCCAAGCCTCCTGAAGCACAGCGCCCGTGCCCAGCGCGTTCAAACCCTGGCTCATCGACAACCCCGTCATTCAGTCAGCGCCCAGCGGCGGGCGCGCGGCAACCGGCCCTCAAAACGGCCGAGCTGGACTCGGCCGCAGCCTCACTTTGCCGCCAGCTTCCAGCAGGTGCCGTCCTTGCCGGCGTTGTCCTTGGTGACCGGGATCAGCGTGGTGTAGATGTTCTGCTTGGCCGCGCCGGGCTTGATCCCACCCTGCACCAGCCACTTGATCATCGACGCCATGTTGCTGGCCTGGGTCGGCACGTCGTAGCTCAGGTTCAGGTCGAAGGCGCCGGACTTGACCAGGTCGCAGGTGCCTTTTTGCTCGCCGCCGCCCGAGGTCGCCAGAAAGACCTTGCCGGTCAGGCCGGCTTCCTTGATCGCAGCGGCGGTGCCGATGTCCATGCCGTCCCAGAAGCCGACGATGCCGCACAGGTCGGCGTTCTGCTTGAGCACGGTCTGGGTCAGCGCCTTGGCCTTGGCTGCATCCCAATCGGCGGCCTGGGTCGACACCACCTTGATCTGCGGGTTCTTGGCCAGCACGTTCTCCACGCCCTTGAGGGTGTAGGCACTGGCTGCGGCGGTAGGCGCGCCCTGCACGATGGCAATCTTGTTGCTCTTGCCCTTGCAAGCCTCGACCACGGCCATCGTCTGCTTCTCGCCGATCTCGACCCAGTCGGCGCCGACGAAGGCGGTCGAGGGCTGGGCCGAGCGCATGTTGATCTGGATCACGTAGATGCCTTCATCCTCGGCCTTCTTGATCAGCTTGGCGTAGGTCTGGACATCGGGGTTGTGGATCACGATCACCGCTGGCTTCTCGGCGATCAGCGCGGTGAAGGCCTGCGCCCCGGCGTTGGTGTTCCAGTTCGGGTCGCGCAGCACCACCTTCATGCCCGAGGGCTCCAGCTCCTTCTTCAGGCCGTCAAGCCAGCCCTGGGTCAGGTCAAAGCCCATCGCCACCGGGATGTAGCCGACGGTCTTGCCGGCCAGCGCCTTCATGTAGCCAGCGCGAAAAGGCTCGTCCAGGCCCTTGCCCTGGGCCAGTGCGGAACTGGCTGCGGCCAGGCTGAGTGCCAGGGCCAGGCCGGCGGTGGTGAAGTGGCGAAAGTTGCGCATTGCGGGGTCTCCGTTGTGTAAGGGGGTCAGGGGAACACAGGGCTGCGCTCAGATGTCGCCCTGCTGGGCGGTCTCTTCGTTGCGCGGGTTGAGGATCGAATCAATCAAGATCGCCAGCAGCAGCACCACGCCCTTGACGATGTTCTGCACCGAGTAGCTGACATCCAGGATCGTCATGCCGTTGAGCATGGTGCCGATCAGCAGCGTGCCAACGACCACGTTCTGCACCCCGCCGCGGCCGCCCGACAGGCCGATGCCGCCCAGCACCACCACCAGCACCACGTCGTAGACCAGGGTGGAGTTGTAGATCCGCGTCGGCATGGAGTTGACCGAGGCCGCCATGACGACACCGGCGAACAGGCCGATCAGCGCCGCCATCACGTATTCGAGCACCACGATGGGTCGGGTCGGCAGCCCGCTGGCGCGTGCACCGAAGGGGTTGTCGCCGATGGCGTAGATGAAGGCGCCCGCGCGCATGCGCTTCAAGAACAGCGCCAGCAGCGCCGCCGCCGCGCCGAACATCACCACCGGCATGGGCACGCCCAGCAGCGCGCCGCGGCCGAACCAGGCGATCGAGTCCATCGCCGCCGGCCACTGCACCACCTCGAGGTTGAACAGAAAGCCCTGGCCCAGGCCGGCCAGGAACAGGCCAGAGGCCAGGGTGGTGAACAGTGACGGCACCTCGGCATAGGCGATCAGCCAGCCGTTGACCAGGCCAAAAGCCAGCGACAGCCCCAGCGCCAGCGGCACGACTGCGCCCAGCGAGTGCCCGCCCTCGACCATCTGCAGCAGCAGCCCCGAGGGCACGGCCAGCGCCGCAATCATCGAGATGTCGATGCCCCGGCCTATCACCACCACCGCCATGCCCAGTCCGAGGATGCCCAGGATGGCGACGTTCTGCAGCAAGGTCAGCAGGTTGTCGAGCTTGGCAAAGCCCGGCAGCAACAGGCCGAAGCCGACGAACAGGGCCAGGAACAGGGCGAAGACGATGGTCTGTTGGCTGACCCGCCGACGCGCCCGGTGGATTGGGTCGGCTGGATCGGGCGCCTGCCCGACAGCGCCATCAGCGCTGCCAGCGCCGGCTGTGCCGGCTGTGCCGGCTGTGCCGGGCTGACTCATCTGCGCGCTGTCGCCTTGACCATCGGCGATTATTGGGGGCAGCACTGCCTGCCGCGCACGCGGGATATCCCTGACAGCCCGGGCCGCCGCGCCTTCAGGCGGCGAAGGCCACGTCCGGCCAGGCCAGGTCGGCGCGCAGCCGGGCCCAGTCGAAGCCCGCGCCCGGATCGCCTTTACGACCCGGCGCGACATGCTCGTGGCCGACCACGTCGCGCAGCCGGTAGCGCCGCGCCAAGCCGCGCAGCAGTTCGGCCAGCGCGGGGTACTGGCGCTGGTCGAAGGGCTGGCCTTCCAGGCCTTCGAGCTCGACCCCGACGGCGTAGTCGTTGCAGTTCTCTCGACCCCGCCAGTTCGACTGCCCGGCATGCCAGGCGCGCCGGTCGCAACTGACGAACTGCGACAGCGCGCCGTCGCGGCGCAGCACGAAGTGGGCCGACACCCTGAGGCCGGCCAACGCGGCAAAGCTGGGGTGGCTGGCCGGGGCTAGCCGGTTCATGAACAGCGCCGCGATGGCCGGCCCGCCGAACTCGCCCGGCGGCAGGCTGATCGAGTGCAGCACCACCATCTCGACCTGGGTGCCGCCCGGGCGGTCGCCGCAGTTGGGCGAGTTCAGGCGCTGCGCCGCCGACCACCAGCCGCCATGCCAGCGTGGCCGGCGCGACGGCGGGGTGGCCGGGCTCAAGCCTCGCCGCCCTGGTCAGCCACGACGATGCCCAGCCGCGCCATGCGGTAGCGCATCTGGCGCAGCGACAGCCCCAGGCTGGCACCGGCGGCGGTGCGGTTGTTGCGGCATTGCGCCAGCGCCCGCACCAGCAACTCGCGCTCGACCAGGTCGAGGTGGCCGACCAGGTCGCGCGGCAGCGGCACCGGCCGTGGCGCGGCTGCCTGGCCGGGTTCGACCCCGGTCGCAGTGATCGCCAGGGCCGGCTCAGCCAGACCGCCCAAGCCCTGCCATTCGCTGTCGACGAAGGCTTCGTCGCCCAGGCCCAGTTCTGACCAGCCGATCAGCTCGCTGTCGGCCAGCGCGACGGCGCGGTGGAGCAGGTTCTCCAACTCGCGCACGTTGCCCGGAAAGGCATAGCCGCCGAGCCGGGCGAGCGCGTCGGCGCTGAGCTGCGGGGCGGGCTGGACGCTGGCGTCGCGGGCGATCCGCTCGAGCACGGCGGTGACGATCTCGGGCAGATCGGCGATGCGCTCGCGCAGCGCCGGCATCCGCACCTGGATCACGTTCAAACGGTAGAACAGATCCTGCCGAAAGCGCCCCTCCTGGACCTCGGCGCCCAGGTCCTTGTGGGTGGCGCTGACGATGCGCGCGTTCACCGGCAGTTCGTTGACCGCGCCGATCTGGCGCACCGAGCGCTCCTGGATCGCGCGCAGCAGCTTGCTCTGCATCGCCAGCGGCAGGTCGCCGATCTCGTCGAGGAACAGGGTGCCGCCGCTGGCCGCCTGGAAGAAGCCCTGCCGGTCTTCGTTGGCGCCGGTGAATGCGCCCTTGCGGTAGCCGAAGAACTCGGCCTCAAGCAGGTGCTCAGGGATCGCGCCGCAGTTGACGGCGATGAACGGCTGCTCGGCGCGGGCGCTGACTTCGTGGATCGCCCGCGCCACCAGTTCCTTGCCGGTGCCAGACTCGCCCTGCACCATCACCGGCGCCATGCCCCGCGCCACCCGCTCGACCAGCGCCCGCACCTGCTGCATCAGCGCCGACGTGCCGCTCAGGCGTTGCAGCGCGGGGTGCGGCCTGAGGGTGGAGGCGGCGGCGCTGGCGGTGGCGGTGGCGCCGGCGTGCAACGACGCCTGGCCAGCGCCGCCGCCCCGGCCGGGGCG
>JANXYH010000083.1 GCA_025350145.1 Burkholderiales bacterium
AGCGCGCCCGCACCGGCTGCACCCGGCGGCGGGGCGCTGGTGTAAGCAGCCACCTGCGACAGCACGCCGGTGAAGTACAGCGCGCCGGCAGCCGGCGTCAGATCGGCATTGAAATATCCGGTTGACGCCCCCGCGAAGGCAAAGTCATGGAGCGTGGCACCGAGTTGGCTGGCCATGTACTCGGCTGCGACCGGGCCATTGCTGAATCGCCCGGCAAAGTACGGCGGCGGCGGATAAGTACCCCCGGTGGCGGCAAAGAAGTTGCCGTTGTCGGTGAGGCTGTCGCCGAAGGCAAACACCCGGTCATAGGCCGAGGCCGAGGCGGTCTGCGAAAGCACCATCAGCGCGGCGACGGTCAAGCTGTTGCGGGTCAGTCTGGCAAAGGTCAAGGTGGCTCTCCCTGTGGGTCGTGAACAACCGCACAGCTTAGTCGCAGCGCCGCTGCAAATTACCGATAGGCCGCCCACTTACCCCCCGGAACAGGGGGGTCGGACTCAGGTGGTCTTGCTGACGGTGATGGTCGGGAACTTGCTGCTGAAGTCCTTGGACTTCTCGGCGATGCTGACCGCGACCTTGCGCGCAATCGCCTTGTAGATCGCCGCCACCTCGCCATCGGGCTCGGCCACCACCGTCGGGCGGCCGGAGTCGGCCTGCTCGCGGATCGCCATCGTCAGGGGCAGCGCGCCCAGGTAGTCCAGGCCATGCGCGGCCGCCATGGTCTTGCCACCGTCGGCGCCGAAGATGTGCTCGACATGGCCGCAGCGGGTGCAGACATGCACCGCCATGTTCTCGACCAGGCCGAGGATGGGCACGCCGACTTTCTCGAACATCGACAGGCCCTTCTTGGCGTCGATCAAGGCGATGTCCTGCGGCGTGGTGACGATGATCGCGCCGGTCAGCGGCACGCGCTGGCTCAGGGTCAGTTGGATGTCGCCGGTGCCGGGCGGCATGTCGACGATCAAATAGTCCAGCTCGTGCCAGCGGGTCTGGCGCAGCAGTTGCTCCAGCGCCTGGGTGGCCATAGGGCCGCGCCAGATCATCGCCTGGTCGGGTTCGACCAAAAAGCCGATCGAAGCCACCTGCAGGCCGTGGCCGCGCATCGGCTCCATGGTCTTGCCGTCGACGCTCTCGGGCCGGCCGGACACGCCCAGCATCATCGGCTGGCTGGGGCCATAGATGTCGGCGTCAAGCACGCCCACCTGGGCGCCCTCGGCGGCCAGCGCCAGCGCCAGGTTGGCCGCGGTCGTGCTCTTGCCGACCCCGCCCTTGCCCGAGGCCACGGCGACGATGTTCTTCACCCCCGGCAGCAACTGCACGCCGCGCTGGACCGCGTGGGCGACGATCTGGCTGCTGAGGTTGACGCTGACATTGGCGACACCATCGACCTGGCGCGCGGCCTCGATCAGGCGCTTGCGCAGAGCCGCCAACTGGCTCGCCGCCGGGTAACCCAGCACCGCGTCAAAGCTCACCGCGTCGCCATCGATGCGCAGGTTGCGGATCTGCCGACCGGCGACCAAGTCGCGGCCGGTGTTGGGGTCGATCACGGATTGCAGGGCTTGCAGCAGGGCGGCTTCGGTGGGCATGGGGGTGGCGGATCGGGACAAAGTCAGGCGCTACAGGTCGGCGCGAAGGCCGGGAGTTTAGGAGCCCGCAAGCATTCGGGTCGTGGACTTGGCTGGCCGGTGACACCGCGCGGGGACCGGCCAAGTCCGGCACGGTCTGGGATTGGCGGCCAGGCGGGTATGCCGCGAACCGGTGGATTGGCGCCGTAGCGCTCAATCCATTTCCGCAAATCTTGAGCTGCCGACCGTCACCCCAGCCGCATCTGCACCGGCCGGCAACTGCGGCGACACGGGTGGCGTGTGGATCGGGCCGGGCGGACCCAGAGGCAATCCCAATCCCGCCTCGTCAGTCGATCAACACTTTCACGCGCTCAAGCACCTTCGCGTAGCGCGCGCGGTCGCCCTGAGTCAGGTCGACCACCTGCTGCAGCGGGCCCGGGCTGGGCACAAAGCCGAAGGCGGCCAACTTCTCCTTGACGTCGGGCTGGCCCAGCACGTCGTTGACCGCCCGGTTGATTTCCGCGGCGACGCTGCCCGGCAGGCCTGCCGGAGCCATCAGCGCGACCCAGGTCAGTGCGTCCAGCGCCTTGGGCCCGCCGGCCTCCTCAAGCGTCGGCACGTCGGGCATCACCGCCGAGCGCTTGCGGTCTGCCACCGCCAGGAAACGCAGCTTGCCCGCACGCACCAGCGCTCCGGCGCTGCCGATGCTGCCGAACGCCCAGTTCACCTCGCCGGTGGAGACGGCGACGTAGAGCTGGGACACCTCCTTGAACGGCACGTGCAGCATCTCGTTGCCGACAGCGCTTTCAAACTGCGCCGAACTGAGGTGCAGCGGGCCGCCGGCACCGTTGGTGCCATAGCTCAACTGCTTGGCCTTGGCAGCGTCGAGCAGATCCTTCAGCGTCTTGTACGGACCATCGGCCGCCACCGCCACGAAGAACGCGGTTTTGTAGATCAAGGCCACCGGCACCAGGTCCTTGTCGGGGTCGTAGGCCAGCTTCTTGAAGATCAAGGGGTTGATGGACAGGTTGCCGACATCGACGACGACGAGGTCATTGCCGCTGGGCGCTGTGCCCTTGACGGCGTTGATGCCGAGCACGCCAGAGCCACCCGGTTTGGGATCGACCAGCACCGGCTGGCCCCACTTGGCTTGCAGCTTCTCGGCCACGATGCGCATCACCGCGTCCGGGCCGCTGCCGGCGGGAAAGACGGTGGTGATGCGCACATTGCCCTTAGGCATCGGGGCGGGGGCCTGTGCCCAGGCGGTGCCTGCGGCCAGGCAGGCGAGCGCGGCGATCGAGAGGGCGGTTCTGCGGTGCATGGGTTTGGCTCCGGTGTGGCTTGAAAATCTGTTCAGCGCGTTGCGTCAACAACGCCATTGCGCAACCATGGGATCTAGCCGGCGGACGCGCCGGCCAAGCGGTGCGGTGGCTGCCGACCGTGTCGGCGCGGCGTGGCGAGGCCTTCATGCCGCTCAAGTCTTGCGCCACTGTCTCAATTCAGGTGGCCCGTCACCCGTGCGAGCAGCGGCGCGCCAGGCCAGGCATCGCCACGCCAGGCCACATGCTGGTCCGGCCGGATCAGCGTGTAGCGGGTCGGGTAGAGGCTCGCAATCGCCGGCACGGTCGGCTGCAGCAGGGTCAGCGGCACGCCGGCTGCCTTGGCTTGTTGGGCTGCCAGGTCGAGCTCGTCGGGCGAAGCGTTCGCCTGCGCCAGCAGGGTGTAGCCAGCGCCGAAGTGGTCGTACAGCGAGCTGCCATCGTGCAGCCAGGCGTGCGGCGCCAGCGCGCCTGGGCGCGAGGTCGGAACGTAGTTGATGAAGTCGGCGGCCGGCGCGGCGCTGCCGTCGGGCACAACCACGGGTGAATCGTCGTAGCGGTAGCCGAGCACGACGCCGAGGGTGGCGAATTCGCGCAGCTTGGTGGCCTGGATGCGCGCGCCGGCCTCGCGCCGGGCGCGGTCGCCTTCCGGGCCGCTGGCCTCGAGTCCTTCGGTCACGAACCGGTCGCCCAGGTTGGCGTGGTTGAGCACCGCTTCGTCCAGCACCCACTGGTGCACCGGGCGCCGCTCGGTCTGGTAGCTGTCCAGCAGTGCCGGGCCGCCCCAGCCTTGCAGCACGGCGGCGAGCTTCCAGCCCAGGTCCACGCCATCGGCCACGCCCATGTTCATGCCGTAGCCGCCAAATGGCGGGTGCAGGTGGCAGGCGTCTCCGGCCAGGAACACGCGGCCGTTGCGGTACTTGTCGGCCAGCAGTTTGCTGGCCACCCATTCATCGGTGCTCAGCACTTGGTACGGCAGGTCGATCCCCGTCGCCAAGTGGATCAGCGCCCGGGCATCCAGGTCCTCGCGCCGGGTGCCTTCGGCCAGGCGGGGCATGAAGAACCAGGTGTCGCCGCGGTCCATCGGGCCGATCACGCTGGGCATCTCGGCGTTGACCTGCCAGTACATGATGGCCGGCCCGTGGTGGTGGGCGGCGGCCAGGCCCGGCGCCTTGAAGATGATGTTGTAGTGGCGCGAGAGGCCGTAGCTGCCCTCCATCTTGGTGCCGATCAAGTCGCGCACCATGCTGCGCGCACCGTCAGCGCCGACCAGGTAGTCGGTATCGATGACCGTGTCTTCGCCGTGATTCAGGTCGCGCAGCGTCGCACGCACGCGCTCGCCGCCCTGTTCGAAGCCACGCAGCTCGCAGTTGAAACGGATCTCGACCCCCGGCAACGACTGCGCGTGGGCGCGCATCACCTCCTCGACGCTGTACTGCGGTATCCACTGTGCGTGTTCGGAGTACAGCGGGTTGCGGCCCGGTGCGCAGTACATGGCGTTCTCGAAGCGACTCAGCTCGCGTCCGGCCAGGCGGGTCACGAACAGCACATTCGACGGGTAGTCCAGCCCGAACGGAGACGCCGCGCGCAGCATGTCGGCAATGCCCCAGCGCCGCAGGTGCTCGCGGGTACGCACGTTGGTGGTCTTGGCGCGCGGTGCGACGCCGACCCGGTCGTTGCGCTCGACCAGCAAGCAAGGCACGCCCCGTGCCCCAAGTTCGATCGCCAGCGCCAGGCCGACCGGGCCCGCACCGACGATCAGCACGCGCGGCGCGGCGGCGGGTGAGCTGATCGAAGCCGTTCTTGTCACTGGTGATCTCCTTGTGCTGCCTTGATCCACATCAGGGCCGGTGGCGATCATAGGAATCGCTGTCCGATCCAGGAAGATGTCAAACTCTTCCAGTCGATGCCAAAACTGAATCAGGTGCGGCGATGAAATTCAATGCCTTGCGCGACTTCCTGGTCGTCAGCGAGCGTGGCGGCCTGCGTGCCGCCGCCCGCCACCTGGGCCAGCCCCAGCCGGCGATCACGCGCAGCATCCAGGAGCTGGAAAAGGAACTCGGCGTCGCCCTGTTCGAGCGCCATGCCAAGGGCGTGCGCCTGACGCTGATCGGTCAAGCCTTTCTGCGCCGCGCGACGGCGGTGCGCAATGAGTTGCAGCGCGCGCGTGACGAGATCGACCAGTTGCGTGGCCAGACCCATGGCCAGATCAGCGTGTGCATGTCCAGCGTGCCGCACATGGCGCTGCTGCCCCAGGTGCTGCGGCCATTCCGGGCGCGCTACCCCAACCTGCGCATGGAACTCATTGACGCGGTTTTCCCGGCCGTCGAGGCGTCGCTCAAGGACGGCACGGTGGACTGCTACATCGGCCCGACACCGCCGATCTTGGCCGGCGAACTGCAGCTCGAAAAATTGTTCGACAACCAGCGCGTGATCCTTGGGCGCAAGGGCCACCCCATGGCCAATGCACGCTCGCTGCGCGACCTGGTGGAGGCCGAATGGGTCACGACCTCGATCACCCACAAGGCCGAGGAGGAACTCGGGCCGCTGTTCGCACAGCACGGCTTGCCAGCGCCGCGCCTGGTGCTGCGCGCACAGTCGTCGCTGACCCTGCTGACCGTGCTGCCCGCGTCGGACCTGCTCTTGATGGCGCCGATCCAGTGGCTGGCATTTGAGCCCGCACGCGCGCTGCTGCAGCAGATCATGGTCGCCGAGCCGCTGCCGGCGCCGCCGATCTGCATCGTTCAAAAAACCGGGCTGCCGTTGACGCCGGCGGCGGAGTACTTCTGCGATCTGCTCAGGCGCGCCAGCGCACACCGAGACAGCCCCTTGGCATAGCAGCACCCGGGGGCTGGCCGGCCTGTGCCATGAGACGCGACTGCCGCTTGCGCTGCGGCCATCGCGGGTTGGCGCCGAGCTACCGGCGCCCTTGTCCCAGCGCCTCAGGCGTCGAGCACGATCTGGGTCTGCACCACCACCGCGCAGACCTTGCCGGCTTCGCTGCGGACGGTGGTCTGCCAGACCTGGGTGCTGCGGCCGCGGTGCAGCGCGATGCTGTCAGCGCTGACCGTGCTGCCCAGCGGCGCGCCGGCGATGAAATGGGTGTTGGAGTCGGTGGTAACGGTGCGCTTGCCCGGGCCCAGGTTGGCGACCGTGCCGACCGCGCCGAGCGTGTCGGCAAAGGCCATGATGGCGCCGCCATGCAGGGTCTTGCCGCCGGTGCACAGCTCAGGGCGGACCAGCATCGTGGCGCTGACCCGGTCCGGCGCCACGCCGCTCAGCCTGACGCCCATCAGGCCGGGGAACAGGCTGTCGAGGATGGCTTGGAACTGCTCAATCGCGGTGCTCATGGGGTGCTCAGAGCTCAAGGCCTAGGGCCTAGGGCATTGGGAATTGGGTCGATTGGATGGCCTGGCAGCAGCCGCTCGTCGAAGATCGCGACGGCGCGGGTCCAGCCGGCCGAGGCGCCGCGAATCTTGTGCGGGAAGCAGGAGATGTAGAAGCCGTCGCCGGGCAGGGCTTCGAGCTGGTGCAGCTTCTCGAGGTGGCAGTAGCCGATGTCGCGGCCCGCCTTGTGGCCCTCCCAGATCAGGCCGGCGTCATGGCTCTGGGCGTATTTCTGGGCGGTGTGGACGAAGGGCGCGTCCCAGCTCCAGGCGTCGGTGCCGGTCAGGCGCACGCCGCGCTCGAGCAGGTACATGGTCGCCTCATAGCCCATGCCGCAACCCGAGGAGACATAGTCCGGGCTGCCGTAGCGGCTGCCCGCGCGGGTGTTGACGACCACGATCTCCAGCGGCGCCAGGCTGTGGCCGATCCGCGCCAGCTCGGCCTGCACGTCGGCGGCGGTGACGACGTAGCCGTCGGCAAAGTGGCGAAAGTCGAGCTTGACGCCGGGCTGGAAGCACCAGTCCAGCGGCACCTCGTGGATCGCGATTGCGCGCTCCTGCTGGCCCAGCGCCTTGTTCATGGTGCTGTGGAAGTGGTACGGCGCGTCCAGATGGGTGCCGTTGTGGGTCGACAACTGCACCATCTCGACCGCCCAGCCCTCACCGTCGGGCAGGTCTTCCTTCTTCAAGCCGGGAAAGAACGGCTCGATCTGGGCAAAGGTGTTTTCGTGGCTGAAGTACTGGATCTTGGGCGCGAAGGCCGGCGGATCACTGAGCACATCGTTTTCGAGAAAAATCGAAAGGTCGACGATTCGGCGGGTCATGGTGGTGTGAACCTTCTGGGGTGAACCTTCTGGGGTGAACCTGCTTCAGGCGGATGGGTCGGGCGTGTGGCGTTGTTGTACCTCAGCCGCAGGTGGACAGGGCCAAAGCCGTACAAGGTGGCCAGCAGCACCGCCGAGCCCAGCAGGGACGTAGGGTGCCAGCGCCGCGCGCACACCACCGGCGATGAAGGCGACCAGCAGCGGCGCGGCGGCTGGGTCGAAGGCGTGGCACCGGCCCCTAAACTTCAGGCCCTCGCTTTTCCCCGCTCGACGCCAGACAAGGTCGCCATGCCGCGCAAGCTTTTCGTCACCACCGCCCTGCCCTACGCCAACGCGGCCTTCCACATCGGCCACATGATGGAGTACATCCAGGCCGACACCTGGGTGCGGGCACAGCGCATGCGCGGTGCCGAGGTGAACTTCGTCTGCGCCGACGATGCCCATGGCGCGCCGATCATGATCGCCGCCGACAAGGCCGGCAAGACGCCGCAGCAGTTCGTCGCCGACATCGCCGCCGGCCGGCCGGCCTTCCTCAATGGCTTTCACATCGTCTTCGACCAATGGCACTCGACCGACGCGCCCGAGAACCATGCCCTGTCCAAGGCCGTCTACCTGGCGCTGCGGCGCAATGAACTGATCGAGATCCGCAGCGTCGAGCAGTTCTTCGACCCCGACAAGGGCATGTTCCTGGCCGACCGGTTCATCAAGGGCGAATGCCCGAAATGCCACCACCTCGACCAGTACGGCGACAACTGCGACAACTGCGGCGCGGTCTATGCGCCAACCGAGTTGATCAACCCCTACTCGGCGCTGTCGGGCGCCAAGCCGGTGCTGAAGTCCAGCGACCACTACTTCTTCAAGCTCTCCGACCCGCGCTGCGTCGCCTACCTGGAGCAATGGACCCAGGACGGCAAGCTCCAGCCCGAGGTGGCCAACAAGGTGCGCGAATGGTTTGCCCGCGACGCCGACGGCAAAAGCGCCCTGAGCGACTGGGACATCAGCCGCGACGCGCCCTACTTCGGCATCGAGATCCCCGACGCGCCGGGCAAGTACTTCTATGTCTGGCTCGATGCGCCGGTCGGCTACCTGGCCTCGCTCAAGGCATTGCTGGAGCGGCGCGGCGAGGACATGGATGCCTACCTCGCCCAGCCGGACCTGGAGCAGGTGCATTTCATCGGCAAGGACATCATCACCTTCCACACCCTGTTCTGGCCGGCGATGCTGCATTTCAGCGGTCGCAAGGCGCCCGACCATGTCTATGTCCACGGCTTTCTCACCGTCAGCGGCACCAAGATGAGCAAGAGCCGGGGCACCGGCATCAGCCCGCTGCGCTACCTGGAGCTGGGCTTCAACCCGGAATGGCTGCGTTACTACATCGCCGCCAAGCTCAACCCGCATGTCGAGGACATCGATTTCAACCCCGAGGATTTCGTCGCCCGGGTCAATGCCGATCTGGTCGGCAAGTACATCAACATCGCCAGCCGCGCGGCCGGCTTCCTCAGCAAACGCTTTGGCGGGAGGCTCTCGGCCGATCTCGGGGTCGAGGGCCAGATGCTGCTGGACGGCCTGCGCGCCCCGGCCCAAGCGCTGGCCCAGCTCTACGAGGACCGCGAATTCGGCAAGGCGGTGCGCGAGGTGATGGCCCTGGCCGACCGGGTCAATGCCTTTGTCGACCTGCACAAGCCCTGGGAGCTGGCCAAGCTGGCCGGCCAGGACGCGGCCCTGCACGATGTCTGCTCGGTCTGCATCGAGGCCTTTCGCCTGCTGACGATCTACCTCAAGCCGATCCTGCCGGCCCTGGCCGTCCAGGTTGAGGCGTTCCTGCGCGTGCCAGCGATGCAGTTCGCCGACGCCGGCCGGGCGCTGGGGGCGCACACCATAGCCGCCTACAGCCACCTGATGCAGCGCGCCGACCCCAAGCTGCTCGAAGCGCTGTTCGAGCCGCCGGCCGAGGTGCCCTCAGCCGCGCCGGATCCCGGCGGCGAGGCCATCGCCGCCGAGATCGCCATCGCCGACTTTGCCAAGCTCGACCTGCGCATCGCGCGCATCGTCGAGGCGGCGCTGGTCGAAGACAGCGACAAGCTGCTGCGCCTGACGCTGGACGTCGGCGAGGCCGAGCCGCGCACCGTCTTCTCAGGCATCAAGAGCGCCTACCACCCGGGCGACCTGGCCGGCAAGCTGACCGTGCTGGTGGCCAACCTGGCGCCGCGCAAGATGAAGTTCGGCCTCTCCCAGGGCATGGTGCTGGCCGCCAGCCATGCCGACACCCAGGTCGACGCGGGCATCTACATCCTCGAACCCTGGCCAGGGGCAAAACCCGGGATGCGGGTGCGCTGAGCCGCGCCGGCCGGGCGGCCGCCCTGAGCCGGACAATCCTGCACCATGCGCTGGCTGAGCACCCACCCCTTCCGGCCCCGCCTGCGCGACGCCCTGCAGGGCTATGGCCGCGACAAGTTCCTCGCTGACCTCGGCGCCGGCGTCAGCGTCGGCATCGTCGCCCTGCCGCTGGCCATGGCGTTTGCGATCGCCAGCGGGGTCAAGCCCGAGGCCGGCATCTTCAGCGCCATCGTCGCCGGCTTCCTGATCTCGGCATTTGGTGGCTGCCAGGCGCAGATCGGCGGGCCGGCCGGCGCCTTCATCGTCATCATCTTCGGCATCGTCGAGCGCCATGGCCTGGCCAACCTGCTGATCGCCACCGCGATGGCCGGGTTGCTGCTGTTCCTGATGGGCTGGCTGCGCCTGGGCAGCCTGGTGCGCTACCTCCCGGTGCCGATCATCGTCGGCTTCACCAACGGCATCGCGGTGCTGATCGGGCTGTCGCAACTCAAGGATCTGCTCGGCCTGGAGATTGCCCACATGCCGGCCGACTTCTTCCACCAGATCGCGGTGCTGGCCGGCCACCTCGACGGCCTGAATCCAGCGGCGCTGGGGCTGGGCCTGGGCAGCGTGCTGGTGCTCGCGTCATGGCCCAAACGCGACGCCGTGGTCGACCCCGCGGCGCGCGTCGGCAAGGCGCCGCAGGCCCGTTGGCGCGGCTGGGCCTGCCACCTGCCCGGCCCGGTGGTGGCGTTGGTCCTGGCGACGCTGGCCGTCCACTGGCTGGGGCTGGCGGTGCCGACGATAGGGTCGCGCTACGGCGGGATCCCCAGCGGCCTGCCGGGCCTGACCCTGCCCGACTTCAGTTGGGCCAGCGCCCAGCGCCTGCTGATCCCGACCATCACCATCGCCCTGCTCGGCGCGGTCGAGTCGCTGCTCTGCGCCCGGGTGGCCGACAACCTCGCGCCCCAGCACCCGCGCCACGATGCCAACCAGGAACTGATGGCCCAGGGCATCGCCAACCTGGTGGTGCCCTTCTTCGGTGGCATCCCGGCGACCGGAACGATCGCCCGCACCGTGACCAACCTGCGCGCCGGCGCGGCGTCGCCGGTGTCCGGCATGGTCCATGCGCTGACACTGCTGCTGATCATTGCGCTGGCCGCGCCCCTGGCCAACCAGGTGCCCCTGGCCGCGCTGGCTGGCATCCTGCTCTACATGGCCTGGAACATGGGCGAGTGGCACCAGTTCGTGCGCCTGCGCCACTACCTGCTGCCCTACCGCAGCGTCTTTCTCGGCACCTTCGTGCTGACCATCGTGTTCGACCTGACGGTGGCGGTCGAGGTCGGGCTGCTGCTGGCCTGCGGCTTCTTCATCTACCGCATGGGCCAGCTCTTCCACATCGTGCCGCACCCGCAGCACAGCGCCGAGGGCGACCTGCCGCCGGGGGTGGTGGTCTACGAGCTGTTTGGTGCCCTGTTCTTCGGTGCGGTCGGCAAGGTCGAGGCCCTGCCGGCGCAGATCCCGCCCGGCACCCGCGCGGTGGTGCTGGAGATGCACCGCCTGATCTCGGTCGACAGCTCGGGCATAGACGCCCTGCAGCAACTCCACCGCGGCCTGCAGCGCCAAGGCGTCGCGCTGGTGCTGGCCAATGTCAACGCCCAGCCGCTGGGGCTGATCCGGCGCTCCGGCTTTGCCGACGAGATCGGCGCCGAGCAGATCGTGCCCAGCGTTGCCGAGGCGGTGCAAGGCGGGCTCTGAGGCGGCGGCCCGCGCTCCTCGGGCGCGGCCTAAAATCACCGCCTGTTCCTCCCGCTGACCGCGAGCCGCCATGCCCCTGTTCTGGAAAGCCCATACCTCCGACGTGACGGCCTTCATCCGCGAGCTCAAGACCGCCAGGCCGACGCTTGAGGCCGAGCAGCGCGCCGGCCGCGCCTTGCTCTGGGACAAGGCCCTGGACCGTGCCGCGCAGGCCGAGTTCAAGGCCGCCAAGGTGGCGCAGGGCGCCTACGTCTACTTTCCGCCGGCCAAGCGCTGATCCGCCCACAGCGCGCCGTGTCCAACCCCAGCGCCCAGGTCGCCACCGAGGCGCTGCACAGCGCAGCGCGGCTGGCTGGCCCGCTGGCCGTAGACAGCGTCGCCGTCGCCCGGCTCTACGGTGAGCCGCTGTTCACCCTGCCGAGCGACCTGTACATCCCGCCGGACGCGCTGGAGGTCTTTCTGGAGGCGTTCGAAGGTCCGCTGGACCTGCTGCTTTACCTGATCCGGCGGCAGAACTTCAACATCCTCGACATCCCCCTGGCCGACCTGACACGCCAGTACCTGACCTATGTCGAGCAGATCCGCCGCCACAACCTGGAGCTGGCCAGCGACTACCTGCTGATGGCCGCGATGCTGATCGAGATCAAGTCGCGGATGCTGCTGCCGCCGCGCCGGACCGAGGACGGCAACGACGGCCCCGATCCGCGCGCAGAGCTGGTCCGCCGGCTGCTGGAGTACGAGCAGATCAAGCTCGCCGCCGCCGGCCTGGACGCGCTGCCGCTGCTGGGCCGCGACTTTCTGCGCGCCCAGGTGGCGGTCGACCCAAGCCCGCAGGCGCGGCTGCCCGATGTCCGCCCCGCCGACCTGCGCGCCGCCTGGGCCGACATCGTCCAGCGCGCCAGGCTCAACCAGCACCACCGCATCGGCCGCGCACAGCTCTCGGTGCGCGAGCACATGAGCCTGGTACTGCGGCGCCTGCAGGGCCGGCGCTTCCTTGAGTTTCGCGAGCTGTTCGAGCCCGGCCACAGCAGCGCGGTGATGGTCGTCACCTTCATCGCGCTGCTGGAGCTGGCCAAGGAGCGCCTGCTCGACGTGACCCAGGCCGAGGCCTTCGCGCCGATCTACCTGCGCCTGGCCTACACGCCACACTGATCCGCCAGCCGGGTGCCGGCCGGCCGCAGAGCCTGTGGCACATTCGCGCCTGCCAAAACCGAGACCCGCATGGCGCTCAAAGCCACCATCTACAAAGCCCACCTGCAGATCGCCGACATGGACCGCCAGGTCTACGGCGAGCACAGCCTGACGCTGGCCCTGCACCCCTCCGAGACCGAAGAGCGGCTGCTGGTGCGCCTGCTGGCCTTCGCCCTGCATGTGCCGGGCGACACCTTGCGCGGCGCCCTGCAGTTCGCCAAGGGCCTGGCCGACGCCGACGAGCCTGACCTCTGGCAGCGCGACCTGACCGAGCAACTCATCCAGTGGATCGAGGTCGGTCAACCCGACGAGCGGCGCCTGGCCAGGGCCTGCGGGCGGGCAGAGCAGGTGCGGCTGTACAGCTACGCCAGCTCGGCGCCGGTCTGGTGGGCGGGCATTGCCAGCAAGCTCAGCCGGCTGCGCAACCTCGAGGTCTGGCGCCTGCCGGCCGAGCAGGCGCAGGCCCTGGCGGCACTGGCCCAGCGCAGCCTGCAATGGCAGGTGACGGTGCAGGACGGCCATGTCTGGGTCAGCGACGGCGCGCGCAGCGTCGAGCTCCTGCCCGAGCCGCTGTGGCGCGGCGCGCCGGCCTGAGCCGGCTGCCTTTGCGACAATCCCGGCCATGTCGCCAGTTGCGCAATCGCCCACAGACTTGGCCGAACTTGCGGTCCGCCACGACATCGCCGGCAGGCGCTTCGTCGCCAGCGTCGATGGCCTGGATTGCGAGGCCTGTTACGACATGCACGACGGCGTGATGTGGATCGTCCACACCGCCGTGCCACCGCGCCTGCAGGGCCGGGGCGTGGCAGCCCGAGTGGTCGCCGGCGCACTGGCCTTCGCCCGCGCCAGCGGCCTGAAGGTGCAGCCCTCGTGCAGCTACGTGCGTGCCCACATGCGGCGCCACCCCGAGACCCTGGACCTGCTGGTCAGCCGCTGAGGCACGATGACCCTGCCCAAAGACGCCCGCGCGGTGCTCGACTTCTGGTTCGGCCCGCCCGACGATCCCGACCACAGCGCGAGCCGGCGGCGCTGGTTCGCCAAGGACGAGGCCTTCGACGCCGCCATCGCCCGGCGCTTCGGGAGCTTGATCGAGCGCGCGCTGGACGGCGGCCTGGACGACTGGTCGAACCCCTCAGCCCAGACGCCGCGCCCTTTGGAAGCATTGGAAGCATTGGGGGCATTGGGGGCATTGGGGGCATTGGCCGGGTTGGCCCAGCTGATCGTGCTCGACCAGTTCAGCCGCAACTGCTTTCGCGGCAGCGCACGGGCCTTTGCTGGCGACGCCATGGCCTTGCGGACCGCCCAGTGGCTGGTCGACTCTGGCGCCCACCTGTGCCTGAACGGGGTGCAGCGCCAGTTCGCCTACCTGCCATTCGAGCATGCCGAGGATCTGGCGCAGCAGCAGCGCGCGCTGGCGCTGTTCAGCCAACTCGAGCGCGACCAGCCGGGGTTGCAAGACCTGGCGCTGTGGGCCCAGCGCCACCTCGACATCATCGCCAGGTTCGGCCGATTTCCCCACCGCAACGCCGCGCTGGGGCGCGCCAGCACGGCCGCTGAACTGGCGTTCCTGCAAACGCCGGGCTCGGCGTTCTGAGGGTCTGAGCGTGCTCCGGCGCCGACCCCTGCTGGCCTGCGCCGCACTGCCCTGGCTGCCGGCGGCCGCGCTGGCGCTGGATGAGCCCAGCGGCGCGGTGGTGCTGACCCTGAGCGGCCGCATCGCGCGCGCCAACCGCAGCAACGTAGCGGTCTTTGACCAGGCCATGCTGGCGCAACTGCCGCAAACCGCGTTCAGTGTGCGCACGCCCTGGTATGACCGGGCGCGCAAATTCAGCGGCCCGCTGCTGCGCGAGCTGCTGGCCAGCGTCGGCAGCACCGGGCAGCAACTGCGGGCGGTGGCGCTGAACGACTACCGGGTGGACATCCCGGCCGAGGATGCGCAGCGCTACGACGTGCTGCTGGCGACCCGACTCGACGACCAGCCGATCGCCGTGCGCGACAAGGGGCCCTTGTTCATCATCTACCCCTTCGACCAGCACCCCGGATTGCGCACCCCGGTGTACTACAGCCGCTGCGCCTGGCAGCTCAAGGCGATTGAAGTGTCATGAGCGCCAACCCGGCAGCGCCCCAGCCCACGGCCAATGCCGAGTCGGCGCCCAAGCTGGGGCCATGGTTTGCCATCGTCGGGCTGATGCTGGTGGTGGCGGTGCTGGCGGCCAGCTTCGTCCAGATCAGCCAGCGTGCGCTGCTCGGGCAGGCGCTGCTGAACCAGGACGACTACCTGGTGTTGAGCCTGTATCCGCTCGAAGGCGAGTACGAACGCCTGCGCGCGCTGTGGCGCGCTCAACTGGCGCTGCCGCCAGGCAAGGCGGCGGCGCCCGAGGAGACCAGGCAGGCGCTGCAACTGCGCTATGACGTCTTCGTCAGCCGGGTATCGCTGATGCAGACCGCCCGGGCACGGCGGCTGCTGAGCGCGGTGCCGCAGGGCCAGGCACTGGCCGACGGGCTGGTGCGCTTCATCAGCGTCGGCGACGACTACCTCGGCCAGGCGCCCAAGGCCGGGCTCGACAGCGCTGCGGCGCAAGGCCTGCTGGAACAGCTCGATGCGCTTGGCGAGGGCCTGCACCAGGTGCTGGTACAGGCATCACAGCATGTCGCTGCGCAGGTGGTGGAGCGGCAGCAGACCTTGCAGCGGCACAGCGACATCGGCCTGGCCCTGACCGGCTCGCTGTTGGCGCTGGCCTTGCTGTTCGCGGCGATCGCGCTGCGCCAGATGCACCGCCTGGAGTTGCACCGCCAGCGCCAGCAGGGGCTGGTCACGGCGTTGCGCGAGGCACGCATCCAGTCCGAGCGCGCTGACGAAGCCAAGGGCCTGTTCCTGACTGACCTGAGCCACGCCCTGCGCACGCCACTGAATGGGCTGCTGGGCATGCTCGGGCTGCTCAAAGATTGGCCGCTGGATGCCCGCGCCAGCCACTGGCAGAGCGCGGCGCACGAGTCTGCGGCACAACTGCTGCAGGCCTTCGACGGCGTCCTGCGGCACCGCCAGAAAGCGCCGGGCGGCGCGGCGATCGCGACCCTGAGCGGCGGCCCTTTGGCGCCACCCGCAGGCGCGGACAGCGGCAGCGCCGCGCCAGACCCAGCGGGCATCGCCGGCCCGAATGCGCAGCGGCGGGTGCTGGTGGTCGAGGATCACCCGATCAACCGGCAGTACATGGCCGCCGTGCTGGGCCGGCTGGGCCAGCACTGCCGACTCGCCGAGAACGGCCTGCAGGCTCTGCAGATGGTGCAACTGGAGACATTCGATCTGGTGTTGATGGATGTCCACATGCCGGTGATGGACGGCGTAGAGGCGACCCGGGCGATCCGCAGCCTGGGCGGCGAGGCCGCGCGGACGCCGATTGCGGCGCTGACCGCCGATGTGTTTAACGACACCGAACGGCGCTGCCGCGACGCCGGGGTCGACCAGGTGCTGAACAAACCGATCTCGCGCCAGACCTTGGAGCAGGTGCTGGCCCACTGGCCCCGGCGCGGGCCGGACCCGGCCGGCCCGCTGCCGGCCAGTGCCGCAGCCCCGGCGCAGCCCCGGCTGATCGACCCCGCAGTGCTGAGCACGGTGCGCGCACTGATGGGCGCGGCGCAGTTGCCGGCGCTGTACCAGGGCGTGTTTGACCAGGCCCGCGACAGCGCCCGCAGAATGGCTGCGGCGATGCGCCAGGCCGACCTGCTGGCGTTGCGGCGGGCCGGCCACGCGGTCAAGGGCGCGGCGCTGAACTTCGGCCTGCCGGCGCTGGCCGACGCCGCCGACACGCTCAGTCAGGCCGGCGACGATCTGCCAGCGCCGCAACTGGCGCTGGCGGTGCAGCGCTTCGATGAACTCGTCGAGGCCACGCAGGCGCTGTGCGCCGCCGAGGGGCTGGTCGAATCGGGCGCCCTGCCCGCGCCCTGAGCGGCGCTGCTCAAAGCACCACCGGCTCGGTCTCCAGGCGGATGCCGAAGCGGCCGTAGACGCTCTCCTGAATCGCCCGGGCCAGCGTCAGCACCTCGGCACCGCTGGCGCCGCCTCGGTTGACCAGCACCAGCGCCTGGCGTTCGTAGACCCCGGCCCGGCCGATGGACTTGCCCCGCCAGCCGCAAGCCTCGATCAACCAGCCGGCGGCGAGCTTGCAGCGGCCATCGGCGAGCAGGTAATGGACGATGTGCGGGTCGCGACCGATGATGTCGCGGCATTGCTCGGCGCTGACCAGCGGATTCTTGAAGAAGCTGCCGGCGTTGCCGATCTCGGCCGGGTCGGGCAGCTTGGCGCGGCGGATCGCGCAGACCCAGTCGAAGAGGGTCTGCGCGTCGGGCCGGAAATTGCCGGTCTCGGCCATGCGCCGTTCCAGGTCAAGGTAGCCCAGCACCGGCCGCCAGGGTCTGGGCAGGCGCAACCGCACCCGGGTGATCAGGCTCTTGCCCGCCAGGCCGGCAAAACCGCCCTGCTTGAACACGCTGTCGCGGTAGCCAAAGGCGCAGGCCCGGGCGTCGAGCCGGACGCCGCGCCCGGTCACCAGGTCAACCGCGTCCAGCGAGTCAAAGCGCTCGGCCAACTCCAGGCCGTAGGCGCCGATGTTCTGCACCGGCGCGGCGCCGACGCTGCCCGGAATCAGCGCCAGGTTCTCCAGCCCCGGCATGCCATGGGCCAAGGTCCAGCGCACGGCGTCGTGCCAGGCCATGCCGGCACCGAACTCGACCGTCCAGGACTGCTCGGTCTCGGCGACCAGCCGGGCTCCGGGCACGCGCACATGCAGCACCACCCCAGGCGGATCCCGGCTCAGCACCAGGTTGCTGCCGCCGCCCAGGACCAGCTTGGGCGCCGGACCCAGGACCGGGTGGTCCAGGACCCGCCTGACGTCGGCGTCGGCGTCGATCCTGACCAGGGTGTGGGCCGTCGCCGGCAGGCCGAAGCTGTTCAGGCCACGCAGGTTGACGCTGTGTTCGACGCACAGGGCCGGCGGGGCTAGGGTGGAGGTCACCCCAGGATTTTCACCCATCGACGCGGGCCCGGCCCGGGCCGCCCCCGGGTATTTGATTGTTAGGCGCCCTGCCAATTCCTTCACGGGCATATTTCGCAAACCATCGCAAACCCCATCAAGGCAACTGTCGGAAATTTTTACAGGCGACCTATTTGAATATCCGAGCAATTGCAAATTCAACCTTAAAATCAATCACTTAGCCAACCTGGCACGGGCGTTGCTAAATGTGTCGGTCTGCGCCGCAAAGCAGCGGCAGGACCGGCCGCAGCGCAGTTTCAAGCCACCCGGCCGATTTGCCAGACAGTTCACAAACTTCAGGACCACAGCATGACCAAAAAATCCACCGCCGGCCTCCCGAGTGTTCTGCGTCAGGGCCTCAGCGCCCTGGCCATCGGCAGCCTCGCTCTGCTCGCCCTGCCCAGCGCCCATGCCGGCCTGCTGACCGGCAAGACGGTGTCCTTCACCTACTACTTCCCGACCGCCAGCTCGGTCTACTCCAGTCCTGCCAACGGCAACTACCTGGTCGGTGCCGGGGTCGAAATCCCGACCGGCGTGTGCTGCGGTTTCGAGGGCGCGGTCGACATCTCCGACAGCAATATTCGTGTGGATTTTCACGCCAGCTCGAGTTATTCCGGGGCGGCATTCAACGGCTTTCGCGTCACCGATGTTTTCAATACCATCGATGATTTCACGCTGGCCAGCGTGAACGCCGTCACGAACATGGCGGGTTTCAGTGCCGCCAATGTCAGCTTCGATGCCAACAACATCTATGTGAACTGGCAGGGCCTGTCGTTTGAGCCGGGCCGGGTGGTGTCGATCGACTTGGCCGGTGCGCATGTGCCCGAGCCTGGTGCGCTGTCGCTGCTGGCGCTGTCGCTGCTGGGCCTGGGCCTGCTGCGTCGCCAGCGCGGCTGACCCCATCCGCAGCCGGGCCGGTGCGCGGCGCCGGCGTGGCGGATGCGGGGCAGCGTGTAGGATTTGCGCCCCAGCCCGCCAGCGCCGCACCGCTTATGCCCAGTTTCGACACCGTCCTCGAGCCCAACCTGGTCGAATTGCGCAACGCGCTGGAGCAGAGCAACAAGGAAATCGCCACCCGCTTCGACTTCAAGGGCAGCTCAGCGCGGATCGAGTCGAGCGAGACCGGCAAGGCGCGTGAGCTGAGCCTGCATGCCGACAGCGACTTCCAGATCGGCCAGGTCAAGGACCTCTTGCTGGCCAAGCTGAGCAAGCGCGGCGTCGATGTGCGCTACCTCGATTTCAGCGCCAAGATCGAGAAGATGGGCGGCGACAAGGTGCGCCTGCTGGTGCCGGTCAAGATGGGCGTGGACAGCGACACCGCGCGCAAGATCCAGCAAAGCCTCAAGCAGAGCAAGCTCAAGGTCCAGGCCGCGATCCAGGGCGACACGGTGCGTGTCTCCGGCGCCAAGCGCGATGAGTTGCAGGCGGCGATAGCGCTGCTGCGCCAGAGCGTGACCGAGTTGCCGCTGAGTTTCAACAACTTCCGCGATTGAGCCCGGCGCCGCAGGTGGAATCGTTGCGAATCGAGCCGATGCGCTGCCGAACAGGGCCAGCCCGTTCGGCGGGCCGCTGGCTGGGGTTGGCGATGGTGTGCGCCGCCTGCGCCAGCCCGGCCCAGCAGGTGACGCTGGCCGGCAGCCTGGGCCAGTCCAAGGCGCTGCTGCTGATCGACGGTCAAGTGCAAACGCTGGAGGTCGGTGCCAGCGCCCGCGGCGTGACACTGCGCAGCCTGGTCGACGGCCAGGCCGAGGTGCTGGTCGGCGACCAGGTGCTGCTGTTGCGCCCCGGGGTGGCGCCATCGCGGGTCGGTGGCAGCGGCGTGGTCGCCAGCGCCGGCACCGAGATCGTGCTGTACGCCGGACCGGGCGGACACTTCGGCGCCAACGGCGCGATCAACGGCAAACCGGTGCAGTTCATGGTCGACACCGGGGCAACCACGGTTGCGCTGAGCCAGGCCGAGGCCAACCGGATCGGCCTGGACTGGCGCCGTGGCCGGCCGGGCGTGTCGCAGACCGCTGGCGGGCCGGTGCCGATCTATGCCATCAACCTGACCAGCGTGCGGGTCGGTGCGGTCGAAGTGAGCAACGTCGCCGCCGTGGTGCTGCCGGCCGAGATGCCGGTGGTGTTGCTGGGCAACAGTTTCCTCGACCGCTTTGCCATGCGCCGCGACAACGACGTGATGCGGCTGGACAAGAAGCCCTGACCGCAGGTGTTCAGTGCGGCGACTGTGGCGGCCTGGCGAACCAGAACGCCAGCACCGCCAACCCACCCAGCAGGCACAGCCACAGCAGCATGTCTTCGTAGTCAGGCAGCCACACCAGCAGCCAGGCCATCAGCAACGGCCCACCGGCCCGGGCGAACAGGCCAATGCCCGACATCAGGCCACTGATCCGGCCGATATGGCTGCGGCCAAAGTACTCCGGCACCAGGCCGCCGCGGACGATCGTGACCAACCCGTTGGCGATGCCGAACAGCAGCGCAAAGGCCAGCAGCATGGGCAGGCTGCGGCCGAGTGCGAACAGCAGCATCGACAGTGGCAGGCCCGCCAGCACCACCGCACCGAGGCGGCGCAGCGACCAATCCCGGCCCAGCCAGACAAAACCCAGCCGACCCAGCACCTGCGCCGGCCCGATGCAGACCAGCACCGTCATCGCGTCGGCCTGGCGCACGCCCTTGGCAGCGAAGATCGCCACCACATGCGCCCACAACGCCGCCTGGACCAGCGCATAAAGGGTGAAGCACAGCGTCAGCAGCCAGAAGCTGCGCTGGCGCAAGGCCTGGCCCAAGGTGGCGTCGGCTGCGGCGTCGCTGGCATGCGCCGCGCTGCGCAACGCCGGGCCGCGCAGCGCCCAGTGGTGCAGCGGCGCCACCGCCAGCAGCACCACCCCGATCCAGACCAGCGCGTCGCGCCAGTCCAGCCAGCGCAGCAGCAAGGCGATGGCCGGGAACGCCAGCGTGCTGGCAAATCCGCCGACCAAGGTCAAGGCGGTAATGCCCTGGCGGTAGCGCTCGGGATAGCGCTTGGTCAGCACCGCGAACGCCGGCTCATAGAGCGAGCCGGCCATGGCCAGGCCGAGCACCGCCCAAACGGCGTAGAGCATCCATGGCGCGCTCACCCATGACCAGGCAATGAAGCCCAGCCCGCCCAGCGCCGCCGCCCAGGTCATCACCGCCTGGCCCTGGCCACGGTCAATCGCCGCCCCAACGCCGAAGCTGGCCGCGCCGAACACCGCCAGGCCGAAGGTGTAGGCCCCCATCAGGCTGGACCGGCTCCAACCCAGCTCGGCCTGCATCGGCAAGACAAACGAGGCAAAGGCGTAGTACAGCGCCGCCCAAGTCAGCAATTGGCCGATCGCCAGCGCGCAGACGGTGCGGCGAAAGGAAGGGCCAGACGGCGAAGGACCAGAAGGCGAAGGGCCAGAAGGCATTGCTCAGAATTATCCCGGTCGGCCGGCACGGATCCGAGCTGGCGCCGGGCCGCACAATCTTCGACTTCATGACTTGGCACAGACCGGCCAGGGCAGAATGGAACGGTCGTGCTGAAAAACCCCCGGTTCGGCGCCGCGACATGGCCCCGAACCGCACCCCGAAAGTACCGCCATGGACCTGAACTTCACGGCCGAGGAGTTGGCCTTTCGCGCCGAGATCCGCCAATGGGTGGCCGAGAACCTGCCCCAGGACATCAGCGCCAAGGTGCTCAATGCGCTGCGCCTGTCGCGCAGCGACATGCAGCGCTGGGCGCAGATCCTCGGCCGCAAGGGCTGGCTGGGCTACCACTGGCCGCAGCAGTTTGGCGGCCCGGGCTGGACCGCCGTGCAGCGCCACTTGTTCGAGGAGGAGTGCGCGCTGGCCGGATCGCCGCGGATCGTGCCCTTTGGGCCGGTGATGGTGGCGCCGGTGATCATGGCCTTCGGCACGCCGGCCCAGCACGCCAAGTACCTGCCCGGCATTGGCTCGGGCGATGTCTGGTGGAGCCAGGGCTACAGCGAGCCGGGCTCGGG
>JANXYH010000099.1 GCA_025350145.1 Burkholderiales bacterium
GTCTGCCGCAACTCCACGTCGACACCGGCCGTCGGCTCGTCGAGCACGATCACCGGCGGCTTGTGGACCAGCGCCTGCGCCACCAGCACCCGGCGCTTCATGCCACCCGACAACTGCCGCATGTTGCTGCCGGCCTTGTCCGACAGACCCAGTTCGGCGAGCAACTCGTCGATCCAGGCGTCGTTGTGGTGCACACCGAAATAGCCGCTCTGGATGCGCAAGGTCTCGCGCACCGAGAAGAAGGGGTCGAACACCAGCTCCTGGGGCACGATACCCAGGGCCTTGCGCGCCGCAGCGTAATCCTGGAGCACGTCGTGGCCCATCACCTTGACGCTGCCGCCGCTGGCCTTGACCAGCCCCGCCAGGACGCTGATCAGGGTCGTCTTGCCGGCGCCGTTGGGGCCGAGCAGGCCAAAAAATTCGCCCTGAGCAATGTCGAAGCTGACGCCGTCCAAGGCCTTGAGCGCGCCGCGCGGACCCTGGTAGGTCTTGGAAACCTGGTCGAAGTGAACGGCGGGCATGGGCATGGGGCGCGAATTGTAGGGATCGGCCAAGTCGGCCTGCGCCAGCGGGGTGCTAGATTTCGGCGACATGGCCAGCCCCAAGCTACCGCGACCACGCCGCACCGCCGAACGCATCCTCGACGTGTCGCTGGAACTGCTCAACCGGTTTGGCGAGCCCAACGTCAGCACCACCTTGATTTCGGCCGAAATGGGCATCAGCCCCGGCAACCTGTACTACCACTACCCGGCCAAGGACGGGCTGATCAACGGCCTGTTCGACCGCTACCAGGCCGAGCTGAACGAGCTGCTGCTGGCCGCCGACGGGGTGCGCAATGTCGAGGACGCATGGCTGTTCTTCCACATGCTGTTCGAGCTGATCTGGCGCTACCGCTTCCTCTACCGCGACTTGAACGACCTGTTGAGCAAGAACCGGTACCTGGAAAAGCAGTTCCAGAGCGTGCTCAAACACAAGGCCGGCGCGGTCAAGGCGGTGCTGGACGGCTTGAGCCGGGAGCTGAGCTTGCGCATCGATCAGCGCGAGGCCGAAACCGCCGCCAGCGCGATGGTCGTGGTGCTGACCTATTGGCTGAGCTTTGAGTACGTGCGCGACCCACGCCGGGCGCTCGAGCCCGACCATTCCGCCGCCGCGCTGTCGCGTGGCGCCTTCCACCTGCTGAGCCTGCTGATGCCCTACCTCGAGCCGGCGGCCAAGGCGCATCTGTTCAAGATCGCCGCAGCCTACCAGGCCAACAGCGCGTCTTGATTGCGGCCTTCAGACCAGGATCATGTTGTCGCGGTGGATCAGCTCGGGCTCGTTGACATAGCCCAGCAGTTCGGCGATCCGCGACGAGGGCTTGCGCGCGATCAGCCTGGCCTCGGCCGAGGAATAGTTGGCCAGGCCTCGGGCGATCTCCAGCCCGGCGATGGAGTGCACCGCGACCACGTCGCCACGGTGAAACTCACCCTCGACCGCGGTCACGCCGATCGGCAGCAGGCTCTTGCCGGCGTCGCGCAGCTTGGCGCAGGCGCCATCGTCTACGACCAGGGTGCCGCGCAGTTGCAGGTGGTCGGCCATCCATTGCTTGCGCGCCGCAAGCTTGGGCGTGCTGGCCTGCAGGGCCGTGCCTATGGCCTCACCGGCGCCCAGGCGCAGCAGCACATCGGGTTCACGGCCCCAGGCGATGATGGTGCTGGCACCGCTGCCCGCCGCGCGCTTGGCGGCAAGGATCTTGGTCAGCATGCCGCCCTTGCCCAGCGACGAACCGGCGCCACCGGCCATCGCCTCCAGCGCCGGATCACCGGCGCGGGCGGACTCGATGAAGCGCGCCTGCGGGTCCTTGCGTGGGTCGGCGGCATACAGGCCACGCTGGTCGGTCAGGATCACCAGGACGTCGGCATCGACCAGGTTGGCCACCAAGGCGCCGAGCGTGTCGTTGTCGCCGACCTTGATCTCGTCATTGACGACTGTGTCGTTCTCGTTGATGACCGGGATCACCCGCAGCTTGAGCAGGGTCAGCAGGGTCGAGCGGGCGTTCAGGTAGCGCTCTCGATCGGCCAGATCGGCATGGGTCAGCAACACCTGGGCACTGCCCAGGCCGTGGCGCGAGAGCTGGGTCTCGTACATCTGCGCCAGGCCCATCTGGCCTACCGCGGCCGCGGCCTGCAGCTCGTGCAGACCGGTCGGCCGGGTGCGCCAGCCCAGGCGCTTCATGCCCTCGACGATGGCGCCGCTGCTGACCATCAGCACTTCGCGGCCCTGGCCCGCCAGCGCGGCGAGCTGGCGACACCAGTTGCCCACCGCGTCGGCATCGACGCCGCGGCCTTCGTTGGTAACGAGGCTGGAACCGACCTTGACGACGATGCGCCGCGCCGATTGGAGCAAGCCGGTCATCGGAAGCGGGGGTCGTCCGAGATCTGGTCGTCGGGCGCGCTGGCCAGCGGTATCGGCAGCGCGGCCGCGTCAAAGCGCGGGTCGATCTCGGCCGGCGGCGAATCGGCGCGCTGTTGCGCCGCGACATGGTCCCAGATGGCATGCAGCAGGGGCGCCAGGCCTTGCCGGGCGAGGGCAGAAATCTCAAACACCGGGCCCTTGAAGCGCAGCCGCCTGACAACCTCTTTGACCCGCGCCGCTTGTTCAGCCTCGGGCACCATGTCGAGCTTGTTCAGCACCAGCCAACGCGGCTTGGCATGCAGCGCCGGGTCGTACTTGGCCAACTCCTTGACGATCGCCCTGGCCTGCGCAACCGGGTCCACGGCGTCGTCGAACGGCGCCAGGTCGATGATGTGCAGCAGCAGCCGGGTGCGCTGCAGATGGCGCAGGAACTGGTGACCCAGCCCGGCACCCTCGGCGGCGCCCTCGATCAGGCCGGGGATATCGGCGACGACGAAACTCCGCTCCGGTCCGACCCGCACCACCCCGAGGTTCGGGTGCAGCGTGGTGAAGGGGTAGTCGGCGATCTTCGGCCGGGCATTGGAGATCGCCGCGATCAGGGTCGACTTGCCGGCGTTGGGCATGCCCAGCAGGCCGACATCGGCCAGCACCCGCAACTCCAACTTCAGCTTCATGGCCTGGCCCGGCCAGCCAGGCGTCTTTTGCTTGGGCGCGCGGTTGGTGCTGGACTTGTAGTGCAGGTTGCCAAAGCCACCATCGCCACCCTTGGCCAGCAGCACCGGCTCGCCCGGCACCAGCAGCTCGGTGATGACCTGCTCGGTCTCCAGGTCGGTGAAGATCGTGCCCACCGGCACGCGCAACACGATGTCCTCGGCCGCCGCGCCGAACTGGTCCGAGCCGCGCCCGGCCTCACCGTTGCGCGCCTCGTGGCGGCGGGCGTAGCGGTAGTCGATGAGGGTGTTCAGGTTGCGGTCGGCGACGGCCCAGACGCTGCCACCGCGCCCGCCGTCGCCGCCGTTGGGGCCGCCGAAGGCAATGAACTTTTCGCGCCTGAAGCTGACGCAGCCTGCGCCGCCATTGCCGGCAGCGATGTCGATGGTGGCTTCGTCAACGAATTTCATGGCCAACTTGGTCGTTCATGCAGGTGAAAAATGCAAAAAGCCCCGGCACACCGGGGCTTTTTGCAGTGCGATGCCCCGCCGGAAGGCGATTCAGGCCGGAGTGACCGTGACGGTCTGGCGGTTCAATGCGCCTTTGGTGGCAAAACCCACCTTGCCGTCGACCAGCGCGAACAAGGTGTGGTCGCGACCCATGCCGACGTTGACGCCGGCATGGAACTTGGTGCCGCGCTGGCGCACGATGATCGAGCCGGCGTTGACCGCCTGCCCACCATAGGCCTTGACGCCGAGCATCTTGGGTTGCGAGTCGCGGCCGTTGCGGGTTGAGCCGCCGCCTTTTTTCTGTGCCATGGTGCGTGAACTCCTGGGGTACTGGCTTTAACTGAGCTGGCTCAATCAAGCACCAATGGTGCCGATCTGCAGCTCGGTGAACGTCTGGCGGTGTCCGCCATGCTTCTGGTAGTGCTTGCGGCGGCGCATCTTGAAAATGCGCACCTTGTCGTGCTTGCCTTGCGACAGCACGGTGGCCGTGACGGTTGCGCCGCTCACCAAGGGGGTCCCGATCGTCAGGGTGTCGCCGTTGCCGACAGCCAGCACCTGGTCAATCACGATCTCCTGGCCCACGTCCGCTGCTATCTGTTCTACCTTGATCTTCTCGCCGGCAGCAACCTTGTATTGCTTGCCACCGGTTTTTATGAGCGCGTACATAAGTGACCTTCGAAACGGGGAAACGAAAGGGGAAGACGAAAGAGGGAAACGACTGAAATTCCCTGCCGCAGCTCGGCGTACCAAGGCGGGCGGGGAAACCTGGCATTGTAGCGCAGCCGCAGGATTTTCTGGCGACGCCCCGTCAGCCAGGGCCGTGGGCGGGGCCCTCCCGCCGCAGTGTCGGTCCGTATAATTTGCGGGTTTGGTACCGAGCCCGCCGCAAACCACCGTATTTTCGCAGTGCCCGCCACCCTCGCCGCCACGTCGGCCGCCCCTGACACGTTGGACGCCGAGATGCAGCAGGTGGACGCGGTGGTGCGCCAGCGGCTGAAGTCCGATGTCGCGCTGATCGACCAGATCTCGCACTACATCATCGGCGCCGGCGGCAAGCGAATTCGACCCCGCCTGGTGCTGATGTTCGCCGCCGCGCTGGGCTATACCGGCGCTGACCGGTTCGAGCTCGCGGCGATCATCGAATTCATCCACACCGCCACGTTGCTGCACGACGACGTGGTCGATGAGTCGTCGCTGCGTCGTGGCCAGCAGACCGCCAACGCCCTTTTCGGCAACGCGGCCAGCGTCTTGGTCGGCGACTTCCTCTACTCGCGCGCCTTCCAGATGATGGTCGACGGCAACCGGATGCGGGTGCTGGCGGTGCTGGCCGACGCGACCAATGTCATCGCCGAGGGCGAAGTCCTGCAGTTGATGAACATGCACGACCCCGATCTGGCGGTCGACGACTACCTGCGCGTGATCCGCTACAAGACCGCCAAGCTGTTCGAGGCCAGCGCCCGGCTGGGTGCGGTCCTGGCCGGAGCCAAGCCTTCGGTCGAGGAAGCTTGCGCCGACTACGGCCGATCACTGGGCACGGCCTTTCAACTGGTCGATGATCTGCTCGACTACGAGGGCCACACCCAGGCCATGGGCAAGAACGTCGGCGACGACCTGCGTGAGGGCAAGCCCACCTTGCCGCTGTTGGTGGCCATGGCGCGCGGCACGCCGACCGAGCGCGACCTGATCCGCCATGCCATCGAACATGGCGAGACCGAACGCTTGCCCGACATCATCGAGGTGGTGCGCCGCACCGGCGCGCTGGACCTGACGCGCGAGGCCGCGCGGGCCGAGGCTGCAAAGGCCCAGGCCAGCCTGGCACTGCTGCCCGAGACTCCGGCGCGGGTGGCTCTGCTAGAATTGTGCCTTCGGTCAGTCGACAGATCGTCCTGACCGAACCGTTCTGAGCCATGCTGCGCAGGACACGCGGGGTGTAGCTTAGCCTGGTAGAGCGCTACGTTCGGGACGTAGAGGCCGGAGGTTCGAATCCTCTCACCCCGACCACCATTTTTGCTCAGGCGCTGCCGCTCGTCGCGGCTGTCCATAGTCATGGCCGGTCGCCATGTGCATCGCCAGCAAATGTGCACCGCCAGCCATTGCGCACCGCCAACCACAGCGGTAACTTGAGGTAAACGCCCGCCAAGTCAGGGCTACATTCGCCGCCCGCCTGCGCTTGCCGTGTCGGCTTGGGTTTACAGTCTGCGCCGCACCCCAGAACCCGCTCAGGTACCCAGCAGTTCGCGCCGCAAGGCGGTTTTGCCGATCGGCGTTCTGGCCCACCCGCGACCCAGCCCACACCACCCACCTTGGACGCACTGGCCGAATCCCTTTCGCCGACCCTGTCGGGCGTCGCCCGTGCCCTGGTCACGGCGCGCAAGCTCGGCAGCAAGGCGGCTGAAGACCTGGCCAAGTCGGCGGTGGAACGCAAGATCAGTTTCATCGCGGCATTGATCGCCTCTGGCGCGGTGTCTGCGGCCGAATTGGCCCACACCCTGTCGCAGACGCTGGCCCTGCCCCTGATCGACCTGAACGCGATCGATCCGGAGCGCATGCCCAAGGGCATCGTCGACCCGAAGCTGGCGGCTCAGTACCAGATCCTGGTGCTGGCCAAGCGCGGCACCCGGCTGTTCATTGGCAGCGCTGACCCGACCCACCTGGAGGCCGCCGAACGCATCAAGTTCGCCACCCAGTTGTCGCCGGAATGGGTCGTCGTCGAGTACGACAAACTCGCCCGCATGGTGGAGAGCAGCGCCACCACGGCGGCCGAGACCATGGAGGCATTGACCTCCGAGGACTTTGAGTTCGAGGTCAGCGACGACACGACCGCGCCCGAGACCGCCGAGGTGCAGACCGATGTCGAGGACGCGCCGGTGGTGCGCTTCCTGCAAAAGATGCTGATCGATGCGATCAACCTGCGCGCCTCGGACCTGCACTTCGAGCCCTACGAACACATTTACCGCGTGCGCTTTCGGGTCGACGGCGAGTTGCGCGAGATCACCCAGCCGCCGGTGGCGATCAAGGAGAAGCTGGCCTCGCGGATCAAGGTCATCAGCCGCCTCGACATCTCCGAGAAGCGGGTGCCGCAGGACGGCCGCATGAAGATGAAGTTCGGCAGCAAGGCGATCGACTTTCGGGTCTCGACCCTGCCCACGCTGTTCGGCGAGAAGATCGTGATCCGCATTCTCGACCCGTCCAGCGCCCGCCTGGGGATCGAGGCCCTGGGCTATGAGCGGATCGAAAAAGACCGCCTGATGACGGCGATCGTGCGCCCCTATGGCATGGTCCTGGTCACTGGCCCGACCGGTTCGGGCAAGACGGTGTCGCTGTACACCTGCCTGAACATCCTCAACCAGCCTGGCGTGAACATCGCCACGGTCGAAGACCCGGCCGAAATCAACCTGCCCGGGGTCAACCAGGTTAATGTCAATGACAAGGCAGGACTGACCTTTGGCGCGGCGCTGAAGTCGTTTCTGCGGCAGGACCCGGACATCATCATGGTCGGCGAGATCCGCGACCTGGAAACCGCCGACATCGCCATCAAGGCAGCGCAGACCGGCCACATGGTGATGAGCACACTGCACACCAACGATGCGCCGTCGACCCTGACCCGGCTGCTGAACATGGGCGTCGCGCCATTCAACATCGCTTCCAGCGTGATCCTGATCACCGCCCAGCGACTGGCCCGCCGGCTGTGTGAGAACTGCAAGGCCCAGGCCGACTACCCTCGCGAGGCGATGCTGCGGGCCGGGTTCAAGGCCGAAGATCTGGACGGCAAGTGGCGACCGTTCCGGGCGGTCGGTTGTCCGGCCTGCAACAACGGCTACAAGGGCCGGGTAGGTCTGTACCAGGTGATGCCGATCACCGATGCGATCCAACGCATCATCCTGGCCGAGGGCACGGCCGTCGACATTGCCGACCAGGCGCGCAAAGAAGATGTGCGAGACCTGCGCACATCGGGCCTGATCAAGGTCCGAGCCGGCCTGACCACGCTAGAAGAAGTGATTGCGGTCACCAACGAATGATCCACGCACGATGTTGGCCGCGACATCGATGAACCCCAGCGCCCCATCGCAAACCTGACCCCCATGGCCACTGCAATCGCCGCCAAGAACGCCAAAGACAAAGTCTTCGAATGGGAAGGCAAGGACAAGCACGGCAAGATCCTGCGCGGTGAATTGCGTGCCGGCGGCGAGGCTGCGGTGAGTGCCAGTCTGCGCCGCCAGGGCATCTTTCTGACCAAGGTCAAGCAACGCCGGGTCGGTGGTGGCCGTTCGGTCAATGCCAAAGACATCGCCGTGTTCACCCGCCAACTGGCGACGATGATGAAGGCCGGCGTGCCGATGCTCCAGGCCTTTGACATCGTCGGCCGGGGCGCCTCCAACCCCAGGCTGACCAAGCTGTTGCTGGACATCCGCGCCGACATCGAGACCGGCACCAGCCTGTCGGCGTCGTTTCGCAAGCACCCGATGCATTTCGACGCGCTGTATTGCAACCTGGTCGAGGCCGGCGAGACCGGCGGCATCCTTGAGCAGTTGCTCGATCGGCTGTCGATCTACCAGGAAAAGACCCTGGCCATCAAGAGCAAGATCAAGGCCGCGCTGATGTACCCGATGGCGGTGCTGGTGGTGGCCTTCATCGTGGTGGTGGTAATCATGCTCAAGGTCGTGCCGGCCTTCAAGGACGTGTTCAAGTCCTTTGGCGCCGACCTGCCGGCGCCGACCCTGGCGGTGATCGCGATGTCGGAGTTCTTTGTCGACTACTGGTGGGTCATCTTTGGCGTTTTGATCGGCGGCAGCTACTTCTTCTTCCAGGCCTGGAAGCGCTCGGAGCGGATGCAGATGGTGATGGACCGGCTGCTGTTGCAAGTTCCGGTGTTCGGCCCCCTGGTCCACAAGTCCGTGATCGCGCGCTGGACCCGCACCCTGTCGACGATGTTCGCGGCTGGCGTTCCCCTGGTCGAGGCCCTGGATTCGGTCGGTGGCGCCTCGGGCAACGCCGTCTACGCCGAGGCCACCCTGCGGATCCAGCGCGATGTGTCCACCGGCTCGGCCCTGACTGCGGCGATGACCGGCACCGGCGTGTTCCCGACCATGGTCCTGCAGATGGCATCGATCGGCGAGGAATCGGGCGCGCTGGACCACATGCTGGGCAAGGCGGCCGAGTTCTACGAGGAAGAGGTCGACGACATGGTCAAGGGCCTGTCCAGCCTGATGGAGCCGATCATCATCGTCTTCCTTGGCTCCATCATCGGCGGCATCGTGGTGGCGATGTACCTGCCGATCTTCAAGCTGGGAACGGTGGTCTAGTGGCCGATCTGGCGGTCTCGGTCGGGCTGCTGCTGTCTCCCCCGGCCATGGCGATCCTGGGCTTGCTGATCGGCAGCTTCCTCAACGTCGTGATCCACCGCCTGCCGCAGTTGCTTGAACGCGGCTGGCTGGCCGACGCCGCCAGCTACCTGCAGGACGAAGTGGCGATGCGCCGCGTGCTTGGCGCAGCACCGCTGCAATTGCCGGTACTGGCCCGCACCGGCGCGGCGCTGGCCGACGACCTGGCACGGCTGCCGCAACTGGGCCTGGCCATGCCGCGCTCGCGCTGCCCGTCGTGTGGCCACGGCCTGGCCTGGCACGAGAACATTCCGCTGTTGAGCTGGCTCCGCCTGCGCGGCAAGTGTTCGTCCTGTGGCGCGCCGATTTCGCTGCGCTACCCGCTCGTCGAGGCGCTGACAGGCGCCTTGTTCGCCGCCGTGGCCTGGCGCTTTGGGGCCGGCGCGGCGACCGTGGTCTATGCCATCGCCATGGCGCTGCTGGTCGCCGCCGCCTTCGTCGATCTCGACACCACCTTGCTGCCCGACCAGTTGACCCTGCCCTTGATCGGGCTGGGGCTGTTGGCCGCCTGGCTGGGCTGGATCCCGGTGTCGCTGGCCGACGCCGCCCTGGGCGCGCTCTTCGGCTACCTTTCGCTCTGGTCGATTGCCACGCTCTACAAGCTGCTGCGCGGCGCCGAGGGCATGGCCGAAGGCGATTTCAAACTCCTCGCCGGCATGGGCGCGCTGCTCGGCTGGCAGGCGCTGACCTCGGTGGTACTGCTCTCATCTGCGGTCGGTGCGGCGGTCGGCATTTATTTGATCGTCGCCCGCGGCCACCGGCGCGAAGTGCCGATCCCGTTCGGCCCTTATCTGGCTGGGGGCGGCGTCGCCGCGCTGTTCTTCGGCGCCCAGCTCAGCCGCCTGTGGTTGCCGGGGCAGTGAGCACGGTCGAGCCCGCGCCGGCCTCCTCAGCACCCGGGCGCGGGCTTGTCCGGATCGGCCTGACCGGGGGCATCGGCAGCGGCAAGTCGACGGTTGCGGCCTTGCTGGTCGGGCACGGCGCCACCCTGGTCGACACCGATGCCATCGCCCATGCCCTGACCGCCCCCGGCGGCGCGGCGATGGCGCCGCTGGTGGCCGCGTTCGGCCCCGCCATCGCCGATGCCGCTGGCGCGATGGACCGCAGCCGGATGCGCGCTCTGGTGCTCGCCGACAGCCAGGCCAAGGCCCGGCTGGAGGCGGTTCTGCACCCCTTGATCGGCCTGCAAGCGCAGCGCCAAGCCGACGCTGCGGTGGGCGCGGTGGTGGTCTTCGATGTGCCGCTGCTGAGCGAGTCCAGCGTCTGGCGCCAGCGCTGTGCGCGGATCCTGGTGGTCGATTGCAGCGCCGCGACCCAAACTCAGCGCGTCATCGCCCGCTCAGGTTGGGCCGCAGAGCAGGTGCAGCGTGTCATCGCCCTGCAGGCCAGCCGGGCGCAGCGCCGGGCAATCGCCGATGCACTGATCCACAACGACGGCATCGGCCCCGAGGCGCTGGCCCGGGAGGTCGACGCGCTGTGGGCACTGTGGCAACTCGATCGGCTGGGCCAGACCCTGTGAAACAATCTTTCGGGCCGGCGCGGCTGCGCCGATCAGCGCCCCTGCAGCGCCCTTAGGAATCTGCCGTTTTGGTCCTCTACGAATACCCGCTCAACGAGGGCATCCGCACCATGTTGCGGCTAGAACACCTGTTCGACCGGCTGGGCCAGTTGCTCCCCCGCGACGCGCCCGTGGACCACCACTTCGCGCTGGTCACGGTGTTCGAGATCATCGACGTGGCCGGCCGGGCCGACCTCAAATCCGACCTTCAAAAAGAGCTGGAGCGGCACCGCCAGACCCTGCATGGCTACCGTGGCAATGCCCAAGTGGCGCAGGCCACGCTGGACGAAGTCATTGGCCGGATCGACGCCGCCCTGGCCGGACTGGCCGGCCAATCCGGCAAGACCGGCCAGGCGCTCACCGCCAACGAATGGCTGATGGGCGTGCGCAGCCGCATCAGCATTCCCGGTGGCACCTGCGAATTCGACCTGCCGGCCTACTACGCCTGGCAGCAACGCCCGGGCGCCGAGCGCCGCGCCGACCTGGAGGGCTGGGTCGCCAGCTTGGGCCCGGTCGCCCAGGCCTTGCAAGTGCTGCTGCAACTGTTGCGCGAGTCGGGCATGCCGCACAAGGTCGCCACCAGCGGCGGCGCCTACCAGCAAAGCTTGGGGCAGGGCCGCAGCTACCAGTTGCTGCGGGTGCGCATCGACCCCGGCCTGGGCCTGGTGCCCGAGATGTCGGGCCATCGGCTGATGGTGTCGATCCGGATGATGCGTCCCGAAACCGACGGTCGGCTCAAGCCGGCCACGGGCGACGCCAGCTTCGAGCTGACCCTGTGCGCCTGAGCGATGGTCAAGCCAGCGCCGAAGTCCACCCCACCGGCCACGCCGCAAGTGGCCTGCCCCGGCTGCCGGCGTCGCATCGCTTATTCGAGCGACAACCCCTGGCGGCCGTTCTGCAGCCAACGCTGCCGCAGTGCCGATCTGGGCGCCTGGGCCAGCGAGCGCTACCGGGTGGCCTCGCCGCTGGCGCCTGAGGACGATGGCGACGCCGCCCAAGGCCAGACCGACAGTCCGCTGCATTGAGCGCAGCACCCAGACCGATCAGGTGCCCGCAGGCCGCCCTGCGGGCCGGTTCAACAGCCCACAGGGCAGAGGTTCTCAAATGAGCGATACCGCGCACGACCCCTATGCCGGCCTCAGCGTCGGCACCTTCCACCAGACCGCGCAGGAGCGCATCGTCCACGGCCAGCCGGCGGGCAAGGCGGTGCTGGCCGAGGCCCGGCGTTTGGGCGCGCAGCGGGTCTTCATCGTCACCGGCCGGTCGCTGGGGCAACTCGCCGCCGCCGGACAGGGGCCAGTGCATGACGTCGCCAGTGCATTGGGGCCGCACCATGCCGGCACGTTTACCGGCATCAGCGCCCACAGCCCACGCGAGGACGTGATTGCCGCCGCAGACGCAGCGCGCGCGGCCGGCGCCGATCTGCTGGTCGGCATCGGCGGCGGCTCGGCGATTGACGCCACCAAGGCCGCGCTGCTGTGCCTGTGGCTGGACCTGCGCAGCCCGCTGGCGATGGAGCCCTACCGCGCCGGCGCCGGCCAGGGCAGCCCGATCCAGCCGGCAGCCGGCGCGATCCGCATGCTCTCGGTCTCGACCACCTTGTCGGCGCCCGAGTTCACCGCCATGGCCGGCATCACCGACAGCGCCAGCCATGCCAAGCAGACCTTCACCCACCGGCTGATGGCGCCGCAGGTGGCGATCCTCGACCCTACGGCGACGCTGCACACGCCCGAGTGGCTGCTGTACTCGACCGCGATCCGCTCGGTCGACCACGCGGTCGAGACCTGGTGCTCGCCGCTGGCCAGCCCGGCCACCGAGGCCCAGTCGCTGCAGGGCCTGCGCCTGCTGACCCAGGCCCTGCCGGCGATCCAGCGCCAGCCGCAGGCCCTGGCGCCGCGCCTGCAGGCCCAGTTCGGCATGTGGCAGGCGATTTCGGCCTTGGCTGCCGGGGTGCAGACCGGTGCCAGCCACGGCATCGGCTACGCCCTGGGTGCCGGCTTCGGTGTGCCCCACGGCCACACCTCGTGCGTGCTGCTGCCGGCGGTGTTGCGCTGGAATGCGGCCAGCAACGGCGCGCGCCAGCAGGCCTTGTCCGAGGCGATGGGGCAGCCGCAGCGGCCGGCACATGAACTGGTGGCCGAACTGATTGCCCAGCTCGGCCAGCCCGGCAGCCTGCGCGCGGTCGGGATCCGCGCCGATCAACTCGACGAGCTGGCCCGGCGGGCGATGGCCTTTGCCCCGGTGCTGGCCAATCCCCGGCCCATCAGCTCGGCCGACCAGGTGGCGGAGATTTTGGCGCTGGCCTGGTAGCGCCGCCGGCCAAATGACGGCCAAGTAGCGGTCAGGCGGCGGCCTGGTGGCGACCTGATTGGCCTCGCAGTTGGCCCCGGGATAGGCCCGAGCCTCGCGCGACGGGCCGGGCCGCACAATTGTTGGCGGCATCGCTCCGCGCCCTTGCCCCAGCCCCCTTGCCTTGGATCACCCCGCCATGTCCCTGACCCGCCGCACCGTGATCGCCCTGAGCCTGGCAGTCGCCAGCGCCTGGGCCGCCCTGCCCGCCTTCGCCCAGGACCAAGTCCTGCGGGTCGTGCCGCACAGCAACCTGGCGATCCTCGATCCGATCTGGACCACCGCCTACATGAGCCGCAACCACGGCTACATGGTCTACGACACGCTCTTCGGCACCGACGAGAACGCCAAAATCAAGCCGCAGATGGTCGACAGTTGGAGCGAAAGCGGTGACCACCGGCTGTGGACCTTCAAGCTGCGGCCGGGACTGGAGTTCCACGACGGCAAGCCCGTGACCGGCGAGGACGTGATCGCCAGCCTGCAGCGCTGGGGCAAGCGCGACGCGATGGGCTCGGCGCTGATGCAGTTCGTCCAGCGCATGGACTCGCCCTCGCCCGACACCTTTCGCATCTTCCTCGGCGAGGCCTGCGGCTTCGTCCTGGAGGCGCTCGGCAAGCCGTCGTCGAACGTGCCCTTCATCATGCCCAAGCGCATCGCCGACACCGATGCGTTCAAACAGATCGACGACGCCACCGGCTCGGGGCCATTCATCTTCAAGAAGGACGAGTTCAAGCCCGGCGACAAGGCGGTGTACCTCAAGAACACCAAGTACCTGGCGCGCAAGGAGCCGCCGTCGGGCTCGACCGGTGGCAAGAACGTGTATGTCGACCGGGTCGAATGGAACCTGGCCTTGCGCGACGCGCAGGCGCAGGTCAGCGCGCTGCAAAAGGGCGAGGTCGACATCATCGAGCAGCTCGGTTTCGACCACTACGCCACGGTCAAGGCCGATGCTGGCCTGCAACTGCCCAAGGTCGACAAATTCGGCCTGCAGTACATGGCCCGCTTCAACCACCTGCACAAGCCGTTCGACAACGTCCGGGTCCGGCAGGCGGCGCTGGCGGCGTTCAGCCAAGAGCCGTTCCTGCGCGCCCAGGTTGGCGTCAAGGAGCTGTACCGGCCTTGCGCCAGCATGTTCGTCTGCAACACCCCGTTCGGCACCACCGTCGGCAGCGACATCCAGTCCAAGAGCAACATGAAGAAGGCCCAGGAACTGCTCAAGGCCTCGGGCTACGACGGCACGCCCATCGTGCTGATGAAACCGACCGATCTGGCCTCGATCCAGAAGTTGCCCGACGTGGCCGCGCAACTGCTGCGCCAGGCCGGCTTCAAGGTCGACCTGCAGGCCATGGACTGGCAGACGTTGGTCGGACGCCGGGCCAAGAAGGACGCACCAGAAAAGGGCGGCTGGCACATGTTCCTGACCGCCTGGCAGGCCTTCGACGTCTGGAACCCGATCGGCAACCCGGCGATGGATTCACGCGGCGAAAAGTCGACCTGGTTCGGCTGGGCCAGTGACGACAAACTGGCGAGCCTGCGCAATGACTTCATGCGCGCCACCGACGAAGCCGCCAAGAAGAAGCTGGCCGAGCAGATCCACGTGCGCGCCTTCGAGATCGCCACCCATGCGCCGCTGGGCGAGTTCGACGCACCTTTGGCCGCGCGCAAGACCATCACCGGCTTCTTCGTGACCAACGGCAACATGTACTGGAACCTCAAGAAGAACTGAGCCGTGTTCAGCTTCTTGGCGCGGCGGCTGGCGGCGATCTTGCCGGTGCTGCTGATCGTCTCCCTGCTGGTGTTTTTGATGCTGCGCCTGACGCCGGGTGACCCGGCGGCGGTGCTGGCCGGCGACGCCGCCTCGACCGAGCAGATTGCCCAGATCCGCAGCGGCCTGGGCCTGGACCGGAGCATTCCCGAGCAGTACTTCATCTGGTTTGGCCGGCTGGTGCAGGGCGACCTGGGGCAGTCGTATTACTACAAGACCCCGGTCACGACCCTGATCGGCCAACGGATCGAGCCGACGCTGTCGCTGGCCGCGCTGACCATGCTGATCGCGGTCGCGGTCGCGGTGCCGCTGGGCGTGCTCGCCGCCTGGCGCTTCGGCAGCCTGCTGGACCGGGCGCTGATGGGCTTTTCGGTGCTCGGCTTCTCGGTGCCGATCTTCGTGCTGGCCTACTGCCTGATCTGGCTGGTCTCGCTGCGCCTGGGCTGGCTGCCGGTGCAGGGCTACCAGCGCCTGGCCAATGGCGTCGGCCCGTGGCTCTACCACCTCTGCCTGCCGGCGCTGACCTTGAGCGTGATTTACATCGCCCTGATCGCCCGCACCACCCGGGCGGCGGTGCTGGAGACGCTGGGCGAGGACTACATCCGCACCGCGCGCGCCAAGGGACTGCCGGAGAGTGCGGTGCTGCTGCGCCACGCGCTGGCCAATGCGGCGGTGCCCATCATCACCGTGATCGGCATCGGTATCGCCCTGTTGATCGGCGGCGTGGTCGTGACCGAATCGGTCTACGCCATCCCCGGCCTGGGGCGGCTGACCGTGGACGCGGTGCTGGCGCGCGATTTCCCGACGATCCAGGGCGTGATCCTGCTGTTCTCGGCGGTCTACGTGCTGGTGAACTTGCTGGTCGACCTGAGCTACGTGGTGTTCGATCCGCGGATCCGCTACTGATGGCCGACGCCAACAGCCGCCCGACGCCCAATCCGGGATCCGAAGCCGGCCCCGCGCCGCTGTCGGTCGAGGCCGCCAGCGTCGTCAGCCAGCCCAGTGCCTGGTCGCGGGTCAGGCGCCACAGCGGCGTGCGCGTCGGTGGCGTGATCCTCGGCCTGCTGCTGCTGATCGCGCTGGCCGCGCCCTGGCTGGGCACGGTCGATCCTTCACTCTTCGACCCCGCCAGCCGCGACCTGTTGCCGGGCCAGTCGGGCGAGATCACGACGCTCGAGGGCGACACCATCCAGCATCGCTTCTGGATGGGCAGCGACAGCTTCGGCCGCGACATCTACAGCCGCGTCATCTACGGCACCCAGGTGTCGCTGATCGTCGGCGTCGCCACCGCCATCGTCGCGCTGACGCTGGGCATCGCATTGGGGCTGCTGGCCGGCTACCTCCAATGGCTGGACGGCGCCCTGATGCGGGTGATGGACGGCTTGATGGCGATCCCGGCGATCCTGATCGCAATCGCCCTGGTGGCGATGTACAAGGGCAGCGTGCCGACCGTGGTGCTGGCCATCGCGATCCCTGAAATCCCGCGCGTCACCCGGCTGGTGCGCAGCCTGGTGCTGTCGATCCGCGAGGAGCCCTATGTCGAGGCCGCCGTCGCGCTGGGCACCCCGACCCTGCTGATCATGCTGCGCCACATCCTGCCCAACTGCATCGCGCCACTGGTGGTGCAGGGCACTTTCATCTGCGCCTCGGGCATCCTGGTCGAAGCGATCCTGTCGTTCCTGGGGGTCGGCCTGCCGCCCGATGTCCCGACCTGGGGCAATGTCATGGCCGAGGGTCGGGCGCAGTTCAACCAGTTCCCGCACAACATCTTTTTCCCGGGCATCTTCCTGGCCTTGACGGTGCTGGCGGTGAATATCCTCGGCGACGGCCTGAGGGACACGCTCGATCCGAAGATGGCCAAGCGGGTATGAGCGCTGCCCCGCCGATCCTCGAGATCCGCCATCTGGCCGTCGCCCTGCCTGCGGGCGGCGACCGCGCCTGCGCGGTGCAAGACGTCACCTTCAGCGTGGCTGCGGGTGAAATCCTCTGCCTGGTCGGCGAGTCGGGCTCGGGCAAATCCGTGATCGCGCAGGCGGTGATGGGCCTGCTGGCACCCAGCCTGCCGATCCGCTCGGGCCAGATCCTGCTGCAGGGCGAGGACATCACCCATGCCGCGCCAAGGCGCCTGCGCGAACTGCGCGCGACCCGCATGGCGATGATTTTTCAGGAGCCGATGACCGCGCTCAATCCAGTCATGACCTGCGGCGCGCAGATCGACGAAGTGCTGCGCCAGCACACCCGGCTGGGCGCGGCCCAGCGCCAGGCCAAGGTCCAGGCGATCCTGCGCGAGGTGCTGCTGCCCGAACCCGAGCGCATGGCGGCAAGCTACCCGCACCAGCTCTCCGGCGGCCAGCGCCAGCGGATCGTGATCGCGATGGCCCTGGTGCTCGACCCGGTGCTGCTCATTGCCGACGAACCGACCACCGCGCTCGACGTCACCACCCAGGCGCAGATCCTCAAACTGGTGCTGGACCTGCAGGCCCGCCATGGCGCCGGGGTGCTGTTCATCACCCACGACTTCGGGGTGGTCGCCGAGGTGGCGCAGCGCGTGGCAGTGCTGCGCCTGGGCGAACTGGTCGAGATCGGCAGCAAGCACGCGGTGCTGCAGCGTCCGCAGCACCCCTACACCCAGATGCTGATAGGCGCAGTCCCGGCCCTGCGGCCGCGCCCGGACGGCGCCACCGCTGCGGGCGTGGCCGATGCTGCGCCGGTGCTGCGGGTGCAGGGGCTGGCCAAAACCTACCTCGACCGGCGTTGGTTCGGGCCGCAGCGCCAGGTGCATGCTGCGCAGGCGGTGAGCTTCGAAATCCGCCGTGGCCAGACCCTGGGCATCGTCGGCGAATCCGGCTCGGGCAAGAGCACGGTGGCGCGCTGCATCGTCCGCCTGATCGACCCCAGTGCCGGCCAGGTGCTGCTCGGCGGCGACGGCGGCGGCGCCGCCAAAGACATCGCCCTGCTGCCCGCCCGGCAACTCCGGCCACTGCGCCGGCGCGTGCAGATCGTCTTCCAGGACCCCTACCGCAGCCTCAACCCGCGCCGCAACATCGCCCAGGCGCTGACCGAGGGGCCGACCAACTTCGGCATGGCCCCGGCCGCCGCCCTGCAACGCGCCGAGGACTTGCTGGCGCTGGTGCGCATGGACGAGAGCGCGCTGCTGCGCTACCCGCACCAGTTCTCGGGCGGCCAGCGCCAGCGCTTGTGCATCGCCCGGGCGCTGATGCTCGAACCCGAGTTGCTGGTGGCCGACGAGGCCGTCTCGGCGCTGGACGTGTCGGTGCAGGCGCAGGTGCTGCAACTGCTGGCCGACATCCGCAGCCGGCTCAATCTGGCGATGCTGTTCATCACCCACGACCTGCGCGTGGCGGCGCAGGTCTGCGACCACCTGGCGGTGATGCAGCAGGGCCGCATCGTTGAATATGGCCCGGCGGCGCAGGTCTTCACTGCGCCCCAGCATGCCTATACCCAGGCCCTGTTTGCTGCCGCCCCGGGTCGGGACTTTGCGTTCGGCGAGGCCGGCGGCAGGGCGGCGGCTTGAGCCGCGTCGGCCCGGCCTTGGCGCTACATCACCGCGCCAAGCTGCCAGGGCACGAACTCATTCTGGCCGTAGCCATGGGTCTCGCTCTTGGTGGCGCGGCCCGAGGCGGTGTCCAGGATCAGGCCGAAGATGCGCTCGCCAACAGCGTCGACCGATTCCTGGCCGTCGACGATGCCGCCGCAGTCCAGGTCGATGTCCTCGCCCTGCTTGCGCCACAGCGCCGAGTTGGTCGAGAACTTCAGCGAGGGTGATGGCGCACAGCCATAGGCCGAGCCGCGGCCGGTGGTGAAGCAGATCAGATTGGCGCCGCCGGCGACCTGGCCCGTGGCCGAGACCGGGTCGTAGCCCGGGGTGTCCATGTAGAGCAGGCCGCGGGCGCTGCAGGGCTGGGCAAATTCGACCACGTCGACCAGGTTGGTGGTGCCGCTCTTGGCGATCGCCCCTAGCGATTTCTCCAGGATCGTGGTCAGCCCGCCGGCCTTGTTCCCGGCCGAAGGGTTGTTGTCCATCTGCATGCCGTTGCGCGCGGTGTAGGCCTCCCACCAGGCGATCCGCGCCAGGAGCTTGTCGGCCACCGCCTGGCTGACCGCACGCCGCGTCAGCAGGTGCTCGCCGCCGTAGATTTCAGGCGTCTCGCTCAGGATCGCACTGCCGCCGTGGCGCACCAGCCGGTCGACCGCCGCGCCCAGCGCCGGATTGGCGCTGATGCCCGAGTAGCCGTCCGAGCCGCCGCATTGCAGGCCTACGGTCAGGTGGCTGGCCGGCAGCGCGATCCGGCTCACGCGGTTGGCCTCGGGCAGCAGGCTGCGGATCAGTTCGACCCCGCGCTGCACCGTCTGGCGGGTGCCGCCGCTGTCCTGGATATTGAAGGTGACGAGCCTGGCGCCCTCGCGCAGCCCCTCCTGCGCGATCAGCCCCTGGATCTGGTTGGTCTCGCAGCCCAGGCCGACCACCAGCACCGCCGCAAAGTTGGCGTGCCGGGCATAGCCGCCGAGGGTGCGCCGCAGCACCCGCAGTTCCTCGCCGTCGCTGTCGGTGGCGCAGCCCATGCCGTGGGTCAGCGCGACCACGCCGTCGACATTGGGGTAGTCGGCCAGCGCCTCGGGACGGATGTCGCGGCGGAACTGGTCGGCAATCGCCCTTGCCGCCGTGGCCGAGCAGTTGACCGAGGTGAGCACACCGATGTAGTTGCGTGTGGCGACCCGGCCGTCGTCGCGGACGATGCCCATGAAAGTCGCCGGCAGGTCGACGTAGGCGGTCGGCGTCACCCCGGCGCCGACGCTGTGGCTGCGCGCAAAGTCACTGAAGGCCAGGTTGTGGCTGTGCACATGCTGGCCCGGCGCAATCGCCTGGGTGGCATTGCCTATCACCTGACCATAGCGCCAGACGGGCTCGCCGACGCCGATCGCCCGCGTCGCCAGCTTGTGCCCGGGCGGCACCAGCCCGACCACGCGGACGCCTTCTTCGGGCAACGCGGTGCCGCCCAACAACTGGCGCCGGGCGATCACGACGTTGTCGGACGGGTGGATGCGGATCACGCCCGCCATGGGGTCTGGGCTCATCGCCTGGCTCCTGCAGAGATTCGGCCGGCCGCCGCGGTTCGGCCGCGATCGTCAGCCGCTACAGCCGGCTGATGGAGCGGCGCTTGGATTCGGTCGCCGCAGCCTGGTATTCGTCCTCGGCCTGGCGGCGCAGCGAAATCGCCGAGGCCAGCGCACGCACGTAGCGCTCTTGGGTGTAGGTGTTCTGGTTGGCAATATAGACGCTGCGGCGCAAGGGCTTGGCGCCAAAACGCGGCAGGTTGACCGAGAAGTGGCATTCCGGTACCGAGCGGCCCGGGCGCTGCCGCAGGATAGGGCCGCTGATGCCGACCGGCAGGTCGTTTTGCTTGTTCGGGCTGATGTCGCGCTGCAGACCGGTGGGTGCAGGCAGCGCTGCGATGCGCTCGCCCAGCGCGACGATCGCCCGTTTCAGCGCCGGCCTGGGGCCGTTGCCCGGGCCATGCCCGTCGGAGAAAAACAGCGACGGCTGGCCGTAGCGCATCTGCCAACCGTGGGTGCTGTGGGTGTCGATGCGCTGGATGTGCTCGGGCACGCGGATGCGCTGGCCAGAGTAGATGGTGACTGAACGGGTACGCATGGCGATAGGCTTTCCAAGGGTGGGCTCCCCCTGAAGCTGCCGGTCCCTGCCGCCGACGACTACGCACCTCGTTGCACCTTGTCTATGCGTGAAATATCAGCCATCGCGCTCGGCCGCTTGCCACGCATACACGGTCTGTTTTTGAACTGCCAGACCTTCAATGCCTGGGCACATTTTATGGCCGGGCACGATCAAGGTCGACCAGGGCCTGCCGCCCAACCCCATACCTGCGGGGGGTTCGCAGAGTGATGGAATCCCCAGATTTGCAGCCCGTGCTGCGGCCGACGTAACTGGCCTGCGGCGCGGCTGGCCGCCCTTCTCGCCCGTGGTGCCCGTGGCGCCCGTGGCGCGACCCTGTGCTTTGGCCGCAGTCAATTCGACCAACCGCCGTCGATGACTTGGGCGGTGCCGGTGGTGAAAGATGATTCGTCACTGCCGAGGTACACCGCCAACGCGGCAATCTCGGCGGTGCTGCCGAGTCGGCCGACCGGCTGACGCGAGACAAACGCGGCCTCGACCTGGGCAATGCTCTGCCCGCTGGCGCTGGCCTGGGCCTCGATCCGCTGGCGCAGCGACGGCGAGGCGACCGTGCCGGGGCAGATCGCGTTGCAGCGCACGCCCTGGGTCACGCTGTCCGCTGCCACCGACTTGGTCAGGCCTATCACCGCCGCCTTGGTGGTGCCGTAGATGAAGCGGTTCGGCGCGCCCTTGATGCTGCCGGCGACCGAGGCGATGTTGATGATCGAGCCGCCACCCCTGGCCAACATGCCGGGCAGCAGGGCGCGGATGGTGCGGAACTGCGAGCGCACATTGAGGTTGAAGGCAAAGTCCCAGTCGGCGTCGGACGCGTCCAGAACCGTACCGGCATGGACGAAGCCGGCGGCGTTGACCAGGATATGGACCGGCCCGGTTGCCAACGCCGACGCTGCACAGGCGCGCACTGCGGCGTCATCGGTCACGTCCAGCACCTGGGTGGCACAGCCGGTCTCGGCCGCCAGGCTGGCCAGGGTCTCGGGGTTGAGGTCGGTGGCCAGCACTTGCGCACCTTCGCGCACGAAGGCCTCGGCAATCGCCCGGCCTATGCCCTGGCCGGCGGCGGTGATGAAGGCGCGTTTGCCCGCAAGTCGGTCGGCCATGGGCTGCCCCTCAACCGCGGCCTACGAAGGGCATCTTGGTGGCCATCACGGTACTGAACAAGATGTTGGCCGTGGCCGGCAGGCTGGCCATGGCCATGAAGGTGGCGACCACCGACGACAAATCCATCCGTGGCTCGGGCCGGACGCTGCCGTCGGCCTGCGGCACGCCGGCCACCATCCGCGCCGTCATGTCGCTGGCGACGTTGCCGATGTCGATCTGGCCGACCGCGATGTCGAAGGCCCGGCCGTCGAGCGCGGCGCTGCGCGTCAGGCCGCTCACCGCGTGCTTGGTCGCGGTGTAGGCGATCGATCCCGGGCGCGGCGCATGGGCCGAGATCGAGCCGTTGTTGATGATCCGGCCGCCCTGGGGTGACTGCGCCCGCATCAGCCTGAAGGCGTTCGACAGGCAGAAGAAAGAACCATTGAGGTTGGTGTCGACCACCCGGCGCCAATCGGCGGCGCTGACCTCGTCGGGGCTGCGCACCGGCAGCCCCATGCCGGCGTTGTTGAACAGCAGATCGAGCCGGCCGAATCGCGCTTGCACGGCATCAAACGCCGCCGCCACCGCCAAATCGTCGCCAACATCGCAGGGCAGCGCCAACGCCCGCTCGGCGATGTCGCCAAACGGGTCGCCGGCCTGGGCGATGGCGGCCTGCAACGCCTCCTGGCGGCGGCCGACAAACGCCACCTTCCAGCCGTCGGCCAGCAGCGCCGCAGCGCAGCCCGCGCCAATGCCCGAACCCGCCCCCGTGACCAAGGCGATGCGGTTGTGCGGAGCGGTGGTGGCCATGGTCTGTCTCTGGGGTGGGATCGGAGGCTGGGCAGTCTGCCATAGCCCTGCTGCGAGACAATCCGCGCTTTCCCAGCAACCGCAAAGGCCCCATGAGCAGCCCCCACCGCATCGCCGTCATCCCTGGGGATGGCATAGGCAAGGAAGTCATGCCCGAGGCGCTGCGGGTGCTCGCCGCCGCCAGCCGGCGCTTCGGCCTGGCGCTGGACTTGGAGCCCATCGAATGGGCCAGTTGCGACTACTTCTCGCTGCACGGCCAGATGATGCCCAACGACTGGAAGACGCAGCTCGGCGGCAAGGACGCGCTGCTGTTCGGCGCGGTCGGCTGGCCGGCCACGGTGCCCGACCACATCAGCCTGTGGGGCTCGCTGATCAAGTTCCGGCGCGAATTCGACCAGTACATCAACCTGCGCCCGGCGCGCTTGTTCGAGGGCGTGCCCTGCCCGCTGGCCGGCCGCAAGCCGGGCGAGATCGACATGCTGATCGTGCGCGAGAACACCGAGGGCGAATACTCGGCCGTCGGCGGCGTGGCCTTCGCCGGCACCGAACGCGAGTTCGTCGCCCAGGAGGCGATCTTCAGCCGCTTTGGCAGCGAGCGCCTGCTGAACTACGCCTTCGCCCTGGCCCGCACCCGGGCGCGCAAGCATGTGACCGTGGCGACCAAGAGCAACGGCATCGCCATCAGCATGCCCTGGTGGGACGAGCGCGCCGCCGAGGCCGCCGCGCGCCACCCCGACATCACCTGGGACAAGCAGCACATCGACATCCTGGCGGCGCGCTTCGTGCTGTCGCCGCAGAAGTTCGACGTCGTCGCCGCCACCAACCTGTTCGGCGACATCCTGTCCGACTTAGGCCCTGCCTGCACCGGCACGATAGGCATCGCGCCCTCGGCCAACCTCAACCCGGAGCGCAAGTTCCCCAGCCTGTTCGAGCCGGTCCACGGCTCGGCGCCCGATATCGCCGGCCAGGGCATCGCCAACCCGGTGGCGATGGTCTGGAGCGCGGCCATGATGCTCGACTTCCTCGGCCACCGCGACGCCCATGACGCGGTCCTGCGGGCGATCGAGGCGGTGCTGCGCGACGGCCCGCGCAGCGGCGACCTGGGCGGGCGGGCGAGCACGGTCGAGGTCGGCCAGGCGCTGGCGCAGCGGGTCGCCGACGGCATCTGAAGCGGCCGGCGCGGCACGGCGGTGGAAGACGCTGACTGCGTCGTCATAGGTGCCGGCGTGGTCGGCCTGGCGGTGGCGCGGGCGCTGGCCGTGGCCGGCCGCGAGGTGATCGTGCTGGAGGCGGAGAACGCCTTTGGCACCGGTATCAGCTCGCGCCACAGCGAGGTCATCCACGCCGGCATCTACTACCCGCCCGGTTCGTGGCGGGCGCAGTTGTGCGTGCGCGGCAAGGCGCTGCTGTACGACTTCTGCGCCAGCCATGGCGTGGCCCACCGCCGCTGCGGCAAACTCATCGTCGCCACTGCCGCCGACGAGTTGCCAGCGCTGCAGGTCTTGATGCAGCAGGCGCGGGCCAATGGCGTGGACGACCTGGTCGCGCTGAGCGCGGCAGAGGCGACCGAACTCGAACCGGCGCTGGTCTGCCACGCCGCGCTGCTGTCACCGTCGACCGGCATCATCGACAGCCATGGCCTGATGCTGGCGCTGCTGGGCCGGGCCGAGGCCCATGGCGCGGCGCTGGCGCTGTGCTCACCGGTGCTCGGTGGCCAGGTCGGCAGCCAGGCCAGCGTGCTGGAGATTGGCGGCCAGACGCCGATCCGCTTGCGCGCCCGCAGCGTCGTCAACGCCGCTGGGCTGGACGCCCCGGCGCTGGCACGCAAGCTGCGCGGCCTGCCCCCGGCCAGCGTGCCGCAGGACCGGCTGGCCAAGGGCAGTTACTTCAGCCTCAGCGGCGCGGCGCCGTTCTCTCGCCTGGTCTACCCCGCGCCCAGCGCCTCAGGCCACCTCGGCGTGCACCTGACGCTGGACATGGGCGGCCAGGCCCGTTTCGGCCCCAGCTTTGCCTGGGTCGAGGCGCGCGACTATGGCGTCGATCCGGCCGAGGCAGACGCCTTCTATGCCCAGGTCCGCCGCTACTGGCCGGCGCTGCCCGACGGCGCGCTGCAGCCGGGCTATGCCGGCCTGCGCCCAAAAATCCACGGCCCAGGCCAGGCCGCTGCCGATTTCCGCATCGACGGCCCGTCGCTGCACGGGGTGCCCGGCCTGGTCAACCTGTTCGGCATCGAGTCGCCGGGCATGACCTCCAGCCTGGCAATCGCCGAGCAGGTGGTGGCGCTGCTGGCCGCCGGCGCTGGCGGCGGGTTGGTTGGCCATCGTCAGCGATTCTGACCAGACCCTGCCGCCAGGCCCCGCGTTAGCCCTGACTTGCAATCGTTTGTATGTCTGCGATGATGGCGGCTCTGGCGGGCCCGCCCAGGCCCAGCGCGGCTTGTCGTCCAAGCCGGCGCCCAACCCCGCGCCCGTCAGCAACGCCCAAGGACTCCCATGGCCCTGATCAAACCCCAGCTTTCGTTCATGCAGGTGGTGAACATGAATGTCGGCTTCTTCGGCATTCAGTTCAGCTTTGGCCTGCAGCAAAGCAACATGAGCCCGATCTACCGCTACCTCGGTGCGGACGAGGCCTCGCTGCCGCTGTTGGCGCTGGCCGGGCCGGTCACAGGCCTGCTGGTGCAGCCCATCGTCGGGGCGATGAGCGACCGCACCGACAGCCGCCATGGCCGGCGCACGCCCTACTTCATGATCGGTGCGCTGCTGTGCAGCCTGGGCCTGCTGGTGATGCCGTTCTCGCCGGTGCTGTGGTTCGCCGCCGGCCTGCTGTGGATCCTGGACGCCGCCAACAACGTCACCATGGAGCCCTACCGGGCCTATGTCAGCGACCGCCTTAACCCGTCGCAGCATTCGATTGGATTCCTGACCCAGAGCGCCTTCACCGGCCTGGCCCAGACGCTGGCCTACCTGACGCCGTCCATCCTGTTCTGGCTGGGCATGGACAAGGATGCGGTCAACGGCCACCGCATTCCCTACGTCACCATCCTGGCCTTCATCGTCGGCGCGGTGCTGTCGATCTCGACCGTCTGGTGGAGCATGCACACCACCCCGGAATTGCCGCTCTCGGCCGAGGAACGGGCGGCGATCCGCGCCAAACCGACCGGTGTGGTGGCCACGCTGCGCGAGATCTGGCTGGCGCTGCTGGAAATGCCGCCGACCATGCGCCGGCTGTGGTGGATGAAGCTGTTCCAGTGGTACGGCATGGTCTGCTACTGGCAGTACATCGTGCCGGCGCTGGCCCACACCGTGTACGGCACGACCGACGCCAGCACCCAGGCCTTTCGCGATGCCGGCCTGCTCAACGGCCAGATCGGCGGCTTCTACAACTTCATCGCCTTCCTCGCCGCTTTTGCGATGCTGCCCTTCACCCGCCGGCTTGGCGCCAAGTGGGTCCATGCGGTGTGCCTGTGCGCCGCTGGCCTGGGCATGTGGGCGATCCCCGGCATCCACGACAAATGGCTGCTGTTCATCCCGATGCTGGGCGTGGGCCTGGCCTGGGCCAGCATCATGGGCAACCCCTACATCCTGCTGGCCGGCAGCATCCCGCCGGAGCGGGCCGGGGTCTACATGGGCATCTTCAACATGATGATCGTCGTGCCGATGATCATCCAGAGCCTGACCCTGCCGTGGCTGTACAGCGGCATGCTGGCCGGCCAACCCGAGAACGTCATCCGCCTGGCCGGCGCGCTGTTGCTGGCCGCCGCAGTGGCGGTGTGCTTTGTCAAACCGGCGGCGGCGCCGGCAAGCATCGGCAAATGAAAAATCAGGTCCAGCTCATCACCTATGTTGACCGCCTGGGGGGCGGTGATCTGGCGGCATTGACCGGTTTGCTCAGCGGCCCGCTGCAAGCCCTGTTTGGCGGCGTGCACCTGCTGCCGTTCTATGACGCCATCGACGGCGCCGACGCCGGCTTCGACCCCAAGGACCACACCCGGGTCGACCCGCGGCTGGGCGACTGGGGCGACGTGCGGCGCCTGGGTGCCCAGGTCGAATTGATGGCCGACGTGATCGTCAACCACATGTCGACCGACTCGCCGCAGTTCCAGGACTGGTCGGCCCAGGGCGCCGCTTCGGTCTACGACGGCCTGTTCCTGACCCTGGACGCGGTCTTTCCCCAGGGCGCCAGCGAGGCCGACCTGCTGGCCGTCTACCGCCCGCGCCCGGGCATGCCGGTCAGCATGGCAAGCCTGGCCAACGGCCAGCGCCGATTGCTCTGGACCACCTTCACGCCGCAGCAGATCGACATCGATGTCGCGCACCCGCAGGGCCAGGCCTACCTGCAAGGCATCCTGCAGACGCTGGCCGATGCCGGCATCCGCATGGTGCGGCTGGACGCGGTCGGCTACGCCATCAAGAAGCCCGGCGCGAGCTGCTTCATGATGCCCGAGACCTTCGCCTTCATCGACCGCTTCGCCGCCCAGGCCAAGGCCCTGGGCATCGAGGTGCTGGTCGAGGTCCACGCCTACTACCGGCGGCAGATCGAGATCGCCGCCCGGGTCGATTGGGTCTACGACTTCGCCCTGCCGCCGCTGGCGCTGCATGCGCTGTGCTTCGGCAGCGCCGCGCCGCTCAAGGCCTGGATAGCGATCCGCCCGAACAACGCCCTGACGGTGCTCGACACCCACGACGGCATCGGCATCATCGACATCGGCGCCGACGCCGCCGACCGCGCCGGCTCGCCCGGCCTGGTGCCGCCGGCCGAGTTGGACGCGCTGGTCGAATGGATCCACGCCAATTCCGCAGGCCAGAGCCGGCTGGCCACCGGCGCGGCGGCCAGCAACCTCGACCTCTACCAAGTCAATTGCAGCTTCTACGACGCCCTGGGCCGCGACGACGCCGCCTACCTGATCGCCCGCGCGATCCAGTTCTTCCTGCCCGGCGTGCCCCAGGTCTACTACGTCGGCCTGCTGGCCGGCCACAACGACATGGCGCTGCTCGACGCCAGCGGCGTCGGCCGTGACATCAACCGCCACCGCTACAGCCGCAGCGAGATCGCCAGCGACCTCGGCCGGCCGGTGGTGCAGGACTTGCTGGCCCTGATCCAGTTGCGCAACAGCCACCCGGCGTTCAACGGCCGCTTCGAGCTGCTCGACACCCCCGCCCAGGTGCTGGCCATGCGCTGGCGATCAGCCGGCAGTGACAACGGCAACGACACCCGCGACGAAGCTTGGCTGAGCGTCGACCTGGCCACCCGCCAGGCACAGATCGGCACCCGCCTGGCGGGCCAGCAACAAGCGCTGGTACTGACTTGCTGGCAGCCGCTGGCCGCAGGAAGTCCAGCGCCTGAGCGCAGCACCGCGAGGTGACAATCCGGCCGCCGCCACAACAGGCGGCGACTGAACGCCAAGGACCACAGCGATGGATCAAGCCGACCGCAGCCTGCGCCGCATCGTCATCGTCGGTGGCGGCTCGGCCGGCTGGATGGCGGCAGCGGCGCTGTCGGGCGCACTCGACCGGCGCTGCACGATCACTTTGATCGAGTCCGACGAGATCGGAACGGTCGGCGTAGGCGAGGCTACGATCCCGCCGATCCGATTGTTCAACCAGTTGCTGGGCCTGGACGAGGCCGATTTTCTCAAGCGCACCCAGGGCAGTTTCAAACTCGGCATCGAGTTCGTCGACTGGGCGCAGCAGGGCCAGCGCTATTTCCACCCGTTCGGGCCGCACGGCGTGCAGTTCGACATGTCGCCGCTGCACCAGTACTGGCTGCGCCGCCGCGGTCAGCCCGGCGCGCACAGCATCGACGAGTACTCGATGGCCTGGGCAGCGGCCAAGCGCGGCAAGTTCGACCGGCCGGTGGCCGACCCGCGCAACATCCTCTCAACCTACGACTACGCCTACCACTTCGACGCCGGCCTGTACGCCCGCTACCTTCGCCAGCTGGCCGAGCAGCGCAGCGTGCAGCGGCTCGAGGGCCGCATCCTCGGCTGCACCCAGAGCCAGGCCAACGGCCACATCGAGTCGGTGCGCCTGGCCGACGGCCGCGACGTGGCCGGCGACCTGTTCATCGACTGCTCGGGCTTTCGCGCCCTGCTGATCGAAGGCGCGCTGCACACCGGCTATGAAGACTGGACCCATTGGCTGCCCTGCGACCGGGCCATGGCCATGCCCTGCGACAGTGCCGGCGAGCTCACGCCCTACACCCGCTCCACCGCGCGCACGGCCGGCTGGCAGTGGCGCATCCCGCTGCAGCACCGCATCGGCAACGGCTATGTCTATTGCAGCCAGTACATCAGCGACGACGAGGCCGCCGCCACCCTGGCGGCCAACCTCGACGGCCGGCGCCAAGCCGAGCCGCGGCCGTTGCGCTTCACCACCGGCCGGCGCAAGCTGTTCTGGCACAAGAACGTGGTCGCCCTGGGACTGGCCAGCGGCTTCATGGAGCCACTCGAATCGACCAGTCTGCACCTGGTGCAGTCGGGCATCTCACGCCTGCTGGCACTCTGGCCCGACCGAGATTTCGACCCGCTGGTGAGCGCCGAATACAACCGCATCGGCATCAACGAGTGCGAGCGCATCCGCGACTTCATCATCCTGCACTACAAGCTCACTGCCCGCGACGACGCGCCGCTCTGGCGTTACTGCGCGGCAATGGCCATCCCGGACACCCTGCAGTACAAGATCGACCACTTCAAGCGCTACGGCCGCCTGGTCAGCAAGGGCGACGACCTGTTCGGCAACGCCAGTTGGCTGGCGGTGCACATCGGTCAGTTGAACTTTCCGCAACGCCACGACCCGCTGGTCGACCTTCGGCCTGTCGACGGCGACGCGATGCTCGAACGCCAGCGCCTGGCGATGGTGCAGGCTGCACAGGCCATGCCGAGCCACGCCGACTTCATCCGCCGCTTCTGTCCGGCCGCAGCGCTGCCCACAGGCTGAGCCGCGACGGCGCTAAGGGCGCTGGCGCCTGGCGCCTGGCGACCCCGGCGGCGCACCTGCGCACGCATCTGCAACCGTTTCTGCTGGAACCCGCAGCAGCGGCTGGAACTGGCGGTCTCTGCAACCGATCTCCATCAGCTCCCGGACGCCCGCCCAGCGCCCCGCTGCGGCGAGGGCAGGACACACCTGTCGCTGCTACACCACAGACCCATCATGGTTTACCCGCAATTCTTGGTTGATCTCTGCGTAAACCCTTGTTTGCAATCGTTTGCTTTTCGACAATCATGGCGTCAGTCCGGAAGCTTGCGCCTGCCAACTGCAGGGCGCAGCCCGCCACCCGCTCACCCCACCACCAGCTCCATCGGAGACGCCATGAAAAAAACCCGCATCAGCCCCCAGCGCGGCCTGCAAATGACCCAGATCGCGGCACTGCTGGCCACGCCCATGTTCGCGATGACTTTCGCGGCACCGGCGGCTGCCCAGACCGCCCAGGCGGCTGACGACGTCGGCGGCCTGAACCGCGTCGTCGTCACGGCCACCAGCCAAGCCAAGTCCAAGCTGCGCAGCTCGCTGTCAGTGACCGACGTGGACCAGGACACGATCAGGGACTTCGCGCCGCGCTCAGAGGCGGAAATCCTCCACCTGATCCCCGGCATCCGCGCTGAGAGCTCGGCCGGCCCCGGCGGCAACTCGAACATTTCGGTGCGTGGCCTGCCGTTGGCCGACGGTGGCGCCAAGTATGTGCAGCTCCAGGAAGACGGCTTGCCGACGGTCGCGTTTGGCGACATGAATTTCGCCAACAACGACTACTGGACGCGCTTTGACTACAACGTCGACCGCATCCAGACCGTTCGCGGCGGTTCATCGTCCACCGCAGCTTCGCACGCCCCGGGTGCGGTCATCAACTTCATCAGCAAGACCGGCGAACGCGCCGGTGGCTCGGTTGGCCTGTCGCGCGGCATTGACTTCAACGAGACCCGGTTCGACGGCGAGTACGGTGCCAAGCTGGCCCCGGATCTGCGCTTTCACGTCGGCGGCTATTTCCGCGACGGCGAAGGCCCGCGCAAAACCGGCACCAACTCCTTGCACGGCTACCAGATCAAGGCCAACCTGACCAAGACCTTCAACGGCGGCGCGGGCTTCCTCCGCGTCAACCTGAAGCTGCTCGACGAACATGCGCCGACCTACACCGACATGCCGGCCACGGGCACCAAGTCCGGTGACACCATCGGCGGATTCAAGGCCCTGCCGAACTACAACATCCAGTCCGATTCGCAGTACTCGCCCTACGTGTCGTCTATTCCCACGGTCGGCCCGGTCGGCACGGCGGTTGGCACGACCAGCCTGCAAAACGGCATCGTGGTCAACGCCAAGGCGCTGGGATTCGAATTCGAAAATGACATCGGCAGCGGTGTCGTGATGAACAACAAGTTCCGCTACAACTCGCACAGCGGCGCCTTCCAGACGACCTTTGCCGGCTTCAACACCTTGGCCGACATCCTCGGCGGCTACCCGGCCGGCGCGGTGCCGAAGTACCTCAATGGCCCGCAGGCGGGCCAGACGGTGACCACGGCCAACCTGGCCAACGGCCTGATTTCGACCGGCCCCGGCATCAATACCCAGACTCCGAACGCCAACCATTGGGTCAACGACCTGAGCCTGAGCAAGAAGTTTGGCGACATCACGGCGCGTGGTGGCGTCTACCTGTCCAACCAGACCGTCAAGCAGGTCTGGTCGATCAGCCCGCTGCTGCAGGAAGTCGGCACCAAGGGCGCCTTGATTGATGTCTACAACGCTGCTGGCGTCGCGCTGACCACCATGGGTCTGACCGGCTTCAACAACAACTGGGGCGATTGCTGCGCCCGCCAGGTGAACGCGAACTTTGCGACCACCTCGCCCTATGCCTCGCTGGCGATGGAAATGGGCGCCTGGGACTTCGACGCCAGCCTGCGCCACGACAGCATGCGCGCCAGCGGCACGATGGCCTTCGGCACGGCGGCCAACCGCCGCGTCGATGTCAATGGCAATGGTGTGATCGACGGCGCCGAAGGCTCGGTGATGTTGGTGGACACCGCTGCGGCCCGTCCGCTGGACTACGCGGTGAGCCTGAACTCCTACTCGCTGGGCGCGAACTACCGGCTCAGCGACGGGTTGTCCATGTTCGTTCGCACCAGCCAGGGCGGCCGCATCACCGCTGACCGGGTCGACTTGGGCGCGGTCGATGCGCAAGGTCGCATCAAAGCTGGCGCGGCCAACCGCTTCCTCGGCAAGGTCACCCAGCATGAGCTTGGCGTGAAGAATCGCGGCACCGTCGGATCCGGCAAATATGGCCTGTACGCGACGTTGTTCCAAACCAGCACCACCGAGTACAGCTACGACCAGACGCGCATCACCCGTGGCCTGGATCCGATCCAGACCGACAAATTCAAGGCCAATGGCGTGGAGCTGGAGTCGGTGTTCTCGTTCGGCATGTTCGCTGTCAATGCCAACGCGACCTATACCGACATGAAGAACTCGGCCGGTTTCACACCACACTCCAACCCGAAGTGGTTGTACACCGTCAGCCCGCGCGTCACTGTCGGCCCGGTGGTGGTCGGCGCGACGATTGTTGGCCAGACCAAGGCGCCCAACGACGACACGCCGGCTGCGGGTTACGCCGAGGGCCACATGATCGTCAATGCCTTCGCCTCGATCGACGTCACCGATCGGGCCTTGCTCTCAATCAACATGAGCAACGTCTTCAACACCATCGCCTCATCGGGTAGCGTCGGCACCACCTCGACGCCGGGCCTGTACCACTTCCGTCCTGAGGTCGGTCGCACGCTCAACGCGACGCTGCGCTACAGCTTCTGAGCGAACTCGCCGGCGGCAGTACGAAAAGGGGGCTTCGGCCCCCTTTTTTTATTTTCAGCGTTGGATCCGCCAGGCCAATACCGATCGGGTCAGAGCCGGCTCAGATGGACCATGAAGGCCGTCTCCGCTTTGCAGCGCGGCAGCGCCAGGCCGGCCTCGGCCAGCCAGGCACCATCGATGAGCGCGCCGGGTTCGCCGCGCAGCGACTCCAGCCAGGGCGCGGTGCTGTCCAGCGACCTGCGGCCGATCTGGCTGTCGGGTTCGACCTGGCGCAGCCGGTAGCGGGCGCTGCGGTCGAGCATGGGCAGGCGCAGCAGCGGCATGTAGCGCAGGGTACTGGGTGCCGTGCGGTAGACCAGCAGCAGCAGCTCGGCGGCGTCGCCATGGGCCTGCCAGACCACGCTGTCGCCGGTCTCGCCCAACCACACCCGGCCATGGTGCAGGCGCTCGCGCCAGCGCTTGTACAGCCGCAGCCAATCGCCGAGTTGGGTGAGCGCGGGCGCATCGAGTTGGCGCAGGTCGAACTCCAGCCCGAAGTGCCCGGGCAAGGCCACCGCCGCGCGAAAATCCATGCCCTGGCTGCGGCCGGTGCTGTGCGCCGGGGCGGTGCCGACATGCGCGCCCATCACCTCGGGCGGGAAGAATTGCAGGTAGCCGCGTTGGGTGTCGATCCGCGCCAGGGCGTCGATGCAATCGCTGGTCCAGACCCGGTGGGCATGGCGCAGCACGGCAAAGTCGATGCGCCCGCCGCCACCCGAGCAGCTTTCGATCTCCAGCGCCGGATGGGCGGCGCGCAAACGATCCATCAGGGCGTAGACGGCCAGCACTTGGGCGCGGTAGCCGGGGCGGCCATCGGCCAGGCCGGCGCAGCTCAAGTCGCGGTTGTGGTCCCACTTCAGATAGTCGATGGCGTGGGCGCGCACCAGCGCTTCGATCTTGTCGAACAGGTAGTCGGCGACCTCGGGGCGGGCGATGTCCAGCACCAACTGGTTGCGTGCAGTCAGCATCGGCCGGCCATCGAGTTGCAGCGCCCAGTCGGGGTGGGCGCGGTGCAGTTCGCTGTCGGGGTTGACCATCTCGGGCTCGACCCACAGGCCGAACTCCATGCCCAAACGCCGCACATGGGCCACCAGGGGGCCCAGGCCGAGCGGGAACTTGGCGGCGTCTGGCCACCAGTCGCCCAGCGCCGCGCGGTCGTGGTGGCGGCCTTGGAACCAGCCGTCGTCGACCACGAAGCGCTCGACCCCGACGGCGGCGGCGGCGTCGGCCAGGGCCATCACCTTGGCGGGCTCGAGGTCGAAATAAAAGCCCTCCCAGGTGTTGAGGTGGACCGGGCGCGGGCGCATCGCGCCGCCGGCCCAGGGCAGCCGGGCGCGCAACTCGGCATGGAAGTTGGCGGCCAGGCCGTTCAGGCCCTGGGTCGAGCAACTGGCCACGATCTCGGGCGTGTCCAGGGTCTGGCCCGGGGCCAGCAGGCCTTCGCCCGGCGACAACCATTCGCCCAACTGCCATTGGTACTGGCCGTCGTGCAGCCACTCAATCGTTTGCTGGTGGTTGCCCGACCAGGCCAGATGCGCGCCATAGACCAGCCCGGCGTCGGCGTCGGCGCCGGGGGTGGTCACCACCGCGCCGGGAAAGTTGTCGTGCGAGGTGCGGCCGCGCCGGTTCTCGCGCCGCCACAGGCTGCGCGACAAGACCTCGGTCTGCAACTGGAACTCGTGCATGTGCTGGCCGAAATAGGAGCGCACCGCCGTGCAGCGCGCCGGCAGCGGCAGGGTGCCGGCGGCCAGCCACTGCAAGTCCAGCGCGTCCGCGCCGAGGTTGGTCAATCGGCTGCTCAAGGTCAGCACGTCGCTGGCGGCGTCCAGGTGCAGGCGCAGCTCCAGGCGCAACTGGGCGACCGGGTCGGTCAGGGCCAGCCGCAGGGTCTGCGGGTCGGGGGTTTGCAGCAGGCACTCGCTGAAGGCCTGGGCGAAGGCGCGGCCGCTGCGGTGCGCCAGCAATGCGCTCTGGCCAAACCAGCCGACGCCGAAGGTTGGCGCCAGGGTCAGCGGCTGGTCGTGGTCGAGCATGAACGACGGCAGCGGCCGCAGCGCGCGCAGCGGTGCCGGCGGCAGCGCCCCCGACGCCAGGCGCGGGCCCCAGTAGCGCCACAGCGGCGCGTCGTCGTCCTGCCACTCGATCAGCAGGCTGCTGTGGCGGCCATGCAGCGCGGCGAACTGGGGCGGTGCGGTGGGCAGTGCGGTGTAGCTCAAGTTGCGGCTCCAGTGGACGCTTGACAAGTCATGCCAGCCACCGCTGGCGCTGGCGCCAGCGCGCCGCCATCGGTGGTGTGCGCCATGGTAGCCGCAGGCCAAGCTGCAATCGATTGCCAGATGGTCGGGCCAACGCCCATAATCCGCGCCCATGGCCACGCCCAGCAACGCCCCATGAGCACTGCTGCCACGAGCGGCCGGCCGCAGCGCGGGCTGTCGCAGGCGCAAACCGCCTGGCTGATGCTGGCGCCGGCGCTGCTGGGCTTTGTGCTGTTCTATGCCTGGCCGGCGGCGCGGGCGGTGGCCATCAGTTTCACCGACTGGAACCTGCTGCGCCCAGCCCACGATGTCGGCTGGGCCAACTATGCGCGGCTGCTCAACGACGGCCAATTCTGGCGCGGCATGCAGTTGTCGCTCTATTACGCGCTGCTCAACATCCCGCTGCAGACCGTGCTCGGCCTGGGCCTGGCGCTGGCGATGGACCGGCTGACGCGCTCGCTGTTCGTGCGCGCTGTGCTGCTGCTGTCCTACCTGCTGTCCAACGTGCTGGTGGCGATGGTCTGGCTGTGGCTGCTGGACCCGACCCTGGGCGCGCTCAACCACCTGATCTCGGCCGTCGGCGGCACGCCGCAGCCCTTCTTTGCCAGCCCCGAGCAATCGCTGGCGACGGTGGCGGCGGTCAATGTCTGGCGCCACATGGGGCTGGTCGCGCTGCTGTTCCTGGCCGGCTTGCAGAACATCCCGCGCTCGCTCTACGAGGCCGCAGCGATGGAGGGCGCCAGCGAGTGGCAGATCCTGCGCCGCATCACCCTGCCACTGCTGCGCCCGGTGATGGTCTTCGTGCTGGTCACGAGTGTCACCGGGGCATTGCAGATCTTCGACACCGTCGCGGTCACCACCCAGGGCGGCCCGGAGGACGCCAGCCGCGTGGTCGTCTACTACATCGTGCAGAACGCCTTCGGCTACCTGCGCATGGGCTATGCCTCGGCGATGTCGGTGGTGCTGTGCGCGGTGATGCTGCTCTACACCGCGATTCAGATGCGGCTGATGCGCGCCGACCACCACGATCTGGCCTGAGCCGCTGACCGCGCCCGCCATGGCCCCGTCGCTCGCCCGCATCTCAATTGGCCGCGCCCTGGCCTGGCTGGCGCTGGGCGGGATGATGTTGATCACGTTGGCGCCGCTGTGGCTGATGCTGCGCACCGCCGTCGAGCACCCGCTGGCGCTGCTGCAGGGCGCCCAGCGCTGGTGGCCGCAGGAGCCCACCCTGATCAATTTCCAGCGCCTGTTCGGCGCCCTCTCGGCGGCCGAGAACCAGGCCCTGGGCGGCTCGGGTGCGGAGATCAACTTCCTCGCTGCGCTCGGCCGTTCGCTGCTGTTCACCGCCCTGGTGGTGAGCCTGCAGACCGCCAGCAGTGCGATGGCCGCCTATGCCTTTGCGCGGCTGAAATTTGCCGGCCGGCAACTCCTGTTCACCTTGTTCATGACCTCGATGATGCTGCCCGGGGTGGTGCTGTTCATCCCCAACTTCATCCTCATCCGCGACCTGGGTTGGCTCAACACCATGGCCGGCATGGTGGCGCCGTTCGCGCTGATGTCGGGTTTCTCGATCTTCTTCCTGCGCCAGTTCTTCCTGGCCTTGCCGCGCGACCTGGAGGAGGCCGCGCGGCTGGACGGCGCCAGCCCGTGGCTGACGTTTCGGTGCATCGTGTTGCCGCTGAACCTGGCGCCGCTGGCGACCGTGGCGGTGCTGACCGGCATAGGTGCCTGGAACGAGTTCTTCTGGCCCTACATCGTCGCCCCAGGCGAGGACCACCAGTTGCTGCCGGTGGCGCTGATGTCGTTCAAATCCCAGTCGCCGCAGGGCATGGTCGACTGGACCGGGCTGATGGCCGCCAGCAGCCTGGCCCTGGTGCCGACCCTGCTGTTGCTGCTGCTGGCCGGGCGCAAGGTGGTCGAGTCGGTGCAGTTCAGCGGCGGCAAATGAGCGCAATCAGGGCAATCGTCGCGGCCTGGCAGGCAGCCGCCCTGCTGCTGGTCCTGGCCACCGTGGCCAACGCCGCCGGACCCAGCGTGACCCTGCGCCACAGCCTGTGGGACGCCAACCAACGGCCGCTCTACCAGACCTGCGCCAACGCCTTCCAGGCTGCCAACCCGGACATCCGCATCCGCATCCAGCAGGTCGGCTGGGACGACTACTGGCCGGCGCTGGCCACCGGCTTCGTCTCGGGCACCGCGCCGGATGTCTTCACCAACCACCTGACCCGCTTCACCGAGTATGTGCAGAACGGTGTGATGCTCGACCTGGCGCCGCTGGTCAAGCGCGACCGGGTCGCCGCCGACAGCCTCTACGAGCCCGGTCTGATCGAGATGTGGCGCCATGAAGGCCGGCAATACGGCCTGCCCACCGACTGGGACACGATCGCCCTGGTGGTCAACCTCGAGCACCTGCACGCCGCCGGGCTGAGCCTGGCCGAGCTGCAGCAACTGCACTGGAACCCGCGCGACGGCGGCAGCTTCGGCCGGGTGCTGGAGCGTTTGACCTTGGACGACAAGGGCCGGCGCGGCGACGAGCCCGGCTTCGACCGCCGCCATGTCCGCGTCTACGGCTACCAGAACCCGAGCAACGGCGGCATGATGGGCCAGGCCGAATGGAGCCACTTCGCCTACTCGGCCGGCTGGCGCTTTCAGAGCCGGCCCTGGGACGGCGCGCTGCGCTACGACGACCCGATCTTCATCGCCACCCTGGACTGGCTGGCCTCGCTGCCGCAGAAGGGCGTATCGGCCAGCCGCGACGCGATCGGGCGGCTGGGCGCGGACGCGCTGTTTCTCAGCGGCCGCGCAGCGATCGTGCCCTTCGGCAGTTGGATGATCGACCACTACCTGCGCCAGGCCAGGATCAAGTTCGCCTGGGTGCCGCTGCCGGTCGGCCCGACCGGGCACCGAGCGACGATGCTGAATTCGCTCGCCCTGTCGATATGGAGCGGCTCGCGCCAGCCCGAGGCGGCCTGGCGCTGGCTGCGCTACGTCGCCTCGCCGCCCTGCCAGGCCTTGCTGGCGCCGCAGGGCGTGGTTTTTCCCTCGGTGCGCGGCATGGGCCAGATCGCCGCCGACGCCCAGAGCAAGCGCGGCGCGGCGCAGCACGGCCCGGGCGCCAACACCCAAGTCTTCATCGACGCCGCCCGCAGCCTGACCTTTCAACCCCCTATGGTGGCGCATGGCTCCGAAGTCACCGACTTGATGGCCAGCACCCTGGACCGGGTGTTGGCCGGCAGTGCTCGCGCCAGTCAGGCCCTGCCCGAGGCGGCCCGCAAGGTCCGCGAGATCACCAGCGCCCCCTGACATGGCCCAGATCGAATTCCAAAGTGTGAGCAAGCGCTATGCCGATGGCTTGCCGCTGGCCGTCAACAGCGTCAGCCTGGACATCGCCGCAGGCGAGTTCTGCGTCTTCGTCGGGCCCTCGGGCTGCGGCAAAAGCACCCTGCTGCGGATGGTGGCCGGGCTGGAAGACATCAGCGCCGGTGAACTGCGCATCGCCGGCCAGCGCATGAACGAGGTCGAACCGGCGCGGCGCGGCGTGGCCATGGTGTTCCAGAGCTATGCCCTGTACCCGCACATGAGCGTGTTCGAGAACATGGCCTTCGGCCTGCGTGTCAATGGCGTGGCCGATGCCGAGGTCCAGCGCAAGGTGCGCGAGGCCGCCGCCATCCTGCAGCTCAGCCCGCTGCTTGAACGCATGCCGCGCGCGCTCTCAGGCGGACAGCGCCAGCGGGTGGCGATAGGCCGGGCGATCGTCAAGCAGCCACGGGTGTTTCTGTTCGACGAGCCGCTGTCCAACCTGGACGCGGCGCTGCGCGCCCAGACCCGGATCGAGATCGCCCGACTGCACCGCGAGCTCGGCTCGGCCAGCATGGTCTATGTCACCCACGACCAGGTCGAGGCCATGACGCTGGCGCAGAAGATCGTGCTGCTGCATGCCGGCGAGCGCATCGCCAGCCATGGCAGCGTCGCCCAGGTCGGCACACCGATGGACCTGTACCACCGCCCGGCCAGCCTCTTCGTCGCCGAATTCATAGGCTCGCCGCGCATCAATGTGCTGCCCGGCCGGCTGCACGGCCACCGGGCTGGCGAGGCCACGGTCGAACTCGACGGACAGGCGCTGGCGCTGGCGTTGGCGGTCGACGCCACCCGGCTGGCACCCGGCAGCGCCGTCAGCGTCGCGGTGCGCCCCGAGCATGTCCGCCTGGGCGCGGGCAGCGGCGGCGCGGCTGGGGCGACCCTGGCCGGCCGCGTCAGCCACCTGGAGCAACTCGGCGACAGCGCCCTGCTCTACCTCGAACTCGCCGGCGGCGCCCTGCTCACCGCCCGGGTCGAGGGCCATGCCTCGGCGCGGGTCGGCGAGGTCGTGCCGGTGTCACTGGCGGCGCCAGACCTGCACCTGTTCGACGCCGAGGGCCAGGCCTGCCGGCGCTGCGTAGCACTGCCGGATTGAGCTGCCGGCCAGCCGTGGCCGTTGCCTCAGGCGAAGCGGGCCACATCTGCAAAGGCCAGCCGTGGCCGTTGCCTCAGGCGAAGCGGGCCACATCTGCAAAGGCCAGCCGTGGCCGTTGCCTCAGGC
>JANXYH010000101.1 GCA_025350145.1 Burkholderiales bacterium
CCTCGGTTTGCTAGATCAGCGGCCCTTGCTCGTCGCTGCCGATGGCTCGCGGCCAGTCGGCCTGCAATGCGTCGCGCCAGGGCATGCAGGCCCTGGGGTCAAGTTGGGCGTCAAACGCCGGCGTCTGCTCGACCGGCGTCAGCACCAGCGAGCCCCAGCCGTTGCGGCTGCGCCCGCCCAAGGTGCCGTACTGTTGTATCAGCCACAACGCGTGGCGCAGGCGTGGTGCTTCTAGGTTGTCGAGACAGGCAAGGCGCAGTTCCGTAGACTGGTTGGCCTGAATGGCGGCATTCGCCTTCTTCAACACGGTGCCGCCACCTTGGGAGTCGAGGGGGCCATACCCCAGGTAGAGCTGCGCGCCGATCGGCACCACTTTGCCCTGACGCTTGAATTCGGGATGAGCTACCTTGTGGAGGTCCAGTTCCTGCCAGTTGGTCAGCTTTCCTGCGCCCCAATCCTCAAGGCGAATGCGCACCAGGCTCTTGCTCGACCCACCTTCCCGATCATCAGACGCGGTGCCGAACAAACGACCCTCAGCGGCGCGCATCGCATCAACGCTCACCGGCCTGGTCTGATCCGCGACATAGGCCACCCGCCACCATTGCCGCAGCAACGCCTTGATCGGCGGCGTGCGCCATTGGCCTGACTGCTCGGCATTGCCCAGGAATGCGGGCGTAGTGCAGTGCAGCCGGTAGTGATAGCTCAGCATCGTCCTGCTCCCTCTCCACCTGTTGGCTCGGCGTTCAGGCCCAGGATACCGAAGTTGCGTGCAACTTCAATCGGTAGTGCATCGGTGCCCGGCCTTCGCCGACCACCAGGTAGGGCGCAGCCGCCGCGCCCATGGCACGCCGCATGGCGCGGTTGAGCTTGGACCTGCGTTCCAGAAAATCCCCTTTTGACATGCCGTCGCGGTAGCGGGCGGTGCTGCGGCCGTCGTCGCCCAGCACGCCACGTATGCGCCGGTACTCGACCAGGTAGTCCGCAGCGTGCTCGGCCAGCGGCGCACCCTCCTTGGGGCAAGTCAGCCCGACCTGACCAGCGGCACAGCGCCGCGCCAGCCAGGCCAGGAAGGCCAAGTCGGCTGGCGCCAAAGCGAACCGCCGCCCAGCCGCCTCGACCGTCCTCGACGCCATGTCCAGGCGCAAGCGCGGCGGACCGAGCCTGGCCTGCGCAGCGGCCACGGCTTGCACATAGCCTGACGGATCCTCCAGCATCGCGCCTGGCAGGCCATGGCGCAAACGAACGAAGGGAATGTCAGCCAGCGTGACCTCGGCCTTTGCGCAGTCAACCAGGGTGTTGTTTCGCGTCGAGACGATGCGCTCGTAAGGTGTGGGATAGAAGAAGTCCCAGGTCGATTCGAACGGTTCAGACACCAGGACATGGGACAGCCGATCGACCTCCCTGCCCCAAAGGCTGATGGCGTAGCCGGCAAAGAAGCCCAAGGTTTTGCGACCGCCTGCCATGCTGACGTGCAACTGGTTCTGCGCCCTGGCAGTGAATTGCCGCACCAGTTCGGACACCTGGTCGGCGGCCAAAGCGTTGTCGGCGGCGCTGCGGATGTCCGCCATCGCTTGGCCGTCCGCACCACGAAGGACATGGATGTGCTCAGCATCGAAGTCGATCGGCGGCAGCTTGTAGTCGTCCAGAAAGCGCTGAAACCAGCCGGGATGCTCGGACAACAGTGCCAGGCGCGCCCGCTCGGCACCTTCGGATGTCGTCAACAGGTGCAGCTCATGCGGCAAACTGTCGAGGCCTTCGAGCATCAAGGCAAACAAGGTCTCCGTGACCACCTGCGGCGTCATGCCGGTGACGGCCAACAGAATTCGGCGTTGGCCGCAATTGAGCTGATCGGCGGGTGGTGATGAATCCATCCATCGATGGTGTCACAGCGAGGTTGGCGGCCAATCGTCGGCAAGCTTGCGGCGCCGCAGATGTCGCTCAGCGCCCATCAATGGAGGGCCTTCGCTACTGACACCGGCTAGCCCGGCCCGAATGGCGCCAGCTCCAACTGTGCCGCCCCCCTCAACGCAACTTCGCCAACCGATCCAGCCGCGCCGCTGCCATTGCGCGCTCGGCGTCCTCGGGCAGCAACAGGCGCTCAGCAACCTGGGCTTGGGCGGCGCTGCGGACGGCGGCGAGGTAGGCGGCGTCGTCGGCGTAGCGTTCGGCCAGCGAGGGGCGGGGGTCGGCCAGCGCCTCGCGTTCGGCGCGGGTCGCGGCCAGGGGCAGGGCCGCGCCCTGGAGTGGGTAGAGCACGCCGGGGCCGTAGCCGGTGGCGCGGGGGTTCCAGCCGGTGTAGCTGGCCCGGGGCACGGCCAGGGGCAGCATGTGGATGCCGGCCACGGCCATGCCGTCGCGGTCGGCCAGCGGGACGAAGACCGGGTAGTCGCCCAGCCGCCGGGCGGGGATGACGCTGGTGTCGGCCAATGCGGCGGCGGTGTACAGGCCGGCGTAGGGCAGGCCGGGGATGGCCACGGGCAGGGCGGCGGCGGCCGCCACCAGGGTGCCGTGGGCGCGCATCGGCACGCGGCTGGCCGGTGGCGGCGTGCCGTCGCTGATCCAGGCCTGCATCGCCACCAGCAGGGCGCGCAGCGGCGGGCCGGCGTGCAGCGGGTTGACCGGCAGGGCCATCGCCGGGTGGTGGCGCAGGCGCTCGTCGGGTTCGGCAAAGTGCGGCGTGCCGGCGACCATGTAGGCGCGCACTTCGGGCGGCAGGTCGATGTGCTGGCCCAGGGTGTCAGTGACCAGCAGCGAGCCGCGTGAGGCCCACCATTCGTGCTCGCTGTCGGTCTGGATGACGCGCGGGCAGGTCGACGATTGGCGGCAGCGCAGCAGCAGGCCGTCGCGCCGGCCGCTGACCGGGTCGCTGAGGGTGTCGTAGCTGAAGGGGAACAGGTCGGCCGGCCAGGCCGGGTCCTGCCACTGGCGCGGGTTGCGGCCGGGCAGGCCGAAGCGCAGGTTGGTCGCCATCCGCCGGGCGCCGGCGACATGCGGCATCAGGCCGTCGAAGACGGGCGCGCCGGCCATGTCCTGGTTGAAGCCGAGGTAGAGGAAGTCGCGCAGGAAGCGGCCCGACTGCGACACGCCAAAGCCGATCGCGCGCTCGACCTGGCTGCGGCCGTTGGCGGCCAGCGGGTTGGCGGCGCTGCCGTCGCGGCGCAGGAAGGCGACGATGTCGCGCGTGGCGGCATAACCCAGGCCCAGCACGACCGGGTCGCGGGCGGTGTAGCTGACCTCGTACAGCGCGCCGGCATCGAAGCCGCTGGCCGGGCGGCTGATCTCGACCGTCTGGGCGCCGCTGGCACGCAGCGACAGGCCGTCGACTTGCTGCTGGCGCGGGGCGTCCCAAGTCGGCCGCACGCTGACCGCCAGGGGTGTGCCTTCGGCGATCGGCCAGGACAGCGTGGCGCTGGCCGGTGAGCGGCTGTGGTCGAACACGAACTCGTCGCGGATCGCCCCGGTCAGGCCCTTGAGCAGCGGCGCCGCCAGCGCCAGTTGGCCGGGCCGGGACGGGATGTCGGCCTGCCAGCCGACCCAGACCAGGCTGTAGCCCTGCGCCTGCAGGAAGCCCAGGCCGGCGTCGGCGGCCGTGTCGGCGTTGTCGGCGCCGGGCTGCGCGGCGTCGTCGAAGAGCTGCGGCGCGAGCTTGCGGCCGCGGTTGGGCACGTCTGCCAGCAGCGTGGCGTTGCCGCGCTTGAGCTCGGCCGGGCGGATCAGCACCACGTCGGCCACCGCCTCGACCTTGCCGTCGCGGTTGCGCGGCGCCAGCGCGATATCGGCGATGACGGCATTGCGCGGGTCGGCCGGATCGACCGCGATGGTCGCCCGGGCGGTGATCTTGAGGTAGCTGCCGACGCTGCCGAAGCTGCGGCCCTCGTAAGCCGCAACCGTCTGCAGCAGCTCGAACTTCAGCACCTCGGCATGCGCCGCCGTGGCCAGCAGCGCCGCCGCAGTCAGCAGGACGGGAAGTTGTTTGGTCCGCATGGTGATGGCCCCTGAAGATCGAATCTGAAGTTTGCTCACGATGGTGGCGAATGGCGTGCATCCGCACCTGCGTCCGCATCTGCACCCAAACCCGCAGCCACCTGCGACCAGGCTGCGGCCGAAAAGCCGCAAGAATAGCCCCGACCATGCCCGACCCCACCGCCACCATCCTCGACCTGGCCATCATCGGCGCCGGCATTTCCGGCGTCATCCACCTGCACTGCGCGCGCCAGGCCAGGCTGTCGGCCTTGGTGCTGGAGCGCCAGACCGGGGTCGGCGGCTTGTGGCGCGGCCTGCCCGCCTGGCAGGACATCCAGATCGCGCCGGCCGACTGGGCGCTGGGTGATCTGCCGCTGGCCGGGGGCATGCAGCCGCAGGTGCTGGCCAACATCCAGGCCTGGGTAGACCGCTTCGACCTGGCCGACGCGATCCGCCTGGGTTGCCCGGTGCTGCGGGCGCGGCATACCGGCGCTTGCTGGGCGCTGCAGACGCCGCAGGGCACGGTTCTGGCCCGGCACCTGGTGGCGGCCTCGGGCGGGCACAACCTGGCGCTGGTGCCGGATCTGCCGCGCAGCGGCAGCGGCCTGCGCGAGTGGCATTCCGGCGCGCTGCACGAGCCGGCCGAGCTGGCCGACCGCGAGGTGATGGTGGTCGGCGGTGGCGCCTCGGCGTTCGACCTGATCGACCAATGCCTGGCGCAGCGCGCCCGCCGCATCGTCTGGGTCTACCGTGGCCTGCACTGGTTCGCGCCCACGGGCAAGTCCAAGCTGGTCGCCGGCAGCGTGCGGCCGTTTGCCAGGATGCAGATCAGCGGCATGGACGCGGCCCAGCAAAGCGCAGCGATAGGCGCGGACATGGTCGGGCGTTATGCCAAGTTCGGCCTCCAGGCGATCCAGCCGGCGCAGGCCATCGATGTTCTGCACGACCAGTTGATCCCCGGCCGGGCGCAGATGCTGGCCGAGTTCGGCAGGCTGGAGCGGCACCCGGGCTGGGTCGAGGCGATAGACGGCCGGCAGGTGCGCCTGAGCGATGGCACGCGGCAGCAGGTCGACGTGCTGCTCTGGGGCACGGGCTACGGGATCGACCTGGGCTACTTCGAGCAGCCCGAGCTGGCGGGGCTGCACAGCGTCAACGCCCTGGCCCAGCGCTGCGCCTGCATCTTCCGCAGCCTGGATGCGCCGGACCTGTACTTTCCCGGCGTCGGGCTGGACGGCATCGGTGCGGCGCCCTGGGCCAACCTGCTGATGGCGCGGACCATCATGTCGCACATCCGCGGCACGGCGCGGCTGGACATGGCGCCGCTGGGCCACAAGGTCAACCACTTCGACATCGTCCGCCACCTCGCCGCGCGCGACCCGGGCAGCTATGGGGATTCGCCCGAGGATCCGCGCGGCTGGGATTTCTACCGCCAACTGGTGCTGAGCACCCCGGACGACCAGCCCTATCCGATCGTCTGAGCGCCCCCAGACCTGCCGCTTCGCGTCAGGCCCCCCGAGGGGGCAAGGAAACTCGGGAGCGGCCCTTCGTTTCCTTGAGACCGGCCGGACCAATGTCGCCTTTGCCAATGCGCCTGGCCAGGGCGAAGGCGGTGAATATCGCCAGGCTGCCAAACAGCACCACGCCCGCCGCCTGGCCGACCATCACGCCCAGCGGCCCGTAGTGCGCGCCCCACCAGACGAAGGGGATCGTGCCCAGCGTCGCCCGGCCCCAGTTGAAGGCGGTGGACCACAGCGGCCGGCCGAGGTTGTTGAAGCTGGCGTTGGCCACGAACAGCGCGCCGGCGAAGAAGAAACTGGCACACAGGCCGTTGCAGAAGGCGTGCAGCATCTGTGCCGAGACGCCGTCGAGCGAGAAGCCGCGCACCAGCAGGCCTTGCAGGGCGAACAGCAGCGCCCAGGAGGCACTGACCGCCGCGACCATGAACAGCATGCTGGCGCTCAAGGCCTCGCGCACCCGGCCATGCTGGCCAGCGCCCAGGTTCTGCGCCAGGATCGGCCCGACCGCGCCACTGAGCGCATAGATCAGCCCGAAGGCCACCGGCGTGACCCGGTCAATGGTCGCCTGGCCGGCCATCGCCGCCGCGCCGAAAACGGCCATGCTGTGGGTGACGAAGGCATTGCCCACCGGCGTGGCCAGGTTGGTCAGCACCGCCGGGCCGGCGACCTTGGCGACCAAGGCGGCGTCGGCCCGCCAGTGCGTCCGGTCGGGCCGGCCAAGCAATCGTTTGACGCGCCAGGCGCCATGCAGGCCGGCCGCGGCCAGCGCCGCACGGGCGATCAGCGAGACCAGCGCCGCGCCGTCCAGCCCCAGGCCGAAGACGAAGATGAACAGCGGATCCAGGACGGTGGTGACCGCCGCCGCGCTGAGCTGCACCGTCATCGCCCGGCGCGCATCGCCGACCGAGCGCAGCAGCGCCGAGCTGGCCATGCCCAGCCCGGCCAGCGGCAGGCCGAGCAGCGAGATGCTGAGGAAGCGCTGGGCCTGCACGGCGGCCTCGTCGCGCGCCCCGAGCAGCGCCAGCAGCGGCGCCAGCCCCAGCAGGGTGGCCAGCGTCAGGGCGGTGCCGATCACGGCCATGGCTATCAGGCTGTGGCTGGCCAGCCGGCGCGCGTCGGCCATCCGCCCGGCGCCTACCGTGCGCGCGACGGTGGCGGTGATGCCGATCATCAGACCGATGCTGATCGAGGTGTGGAAGAAGCTCAGCACCCCGGCAAAGCCGACCGCAGCGGTAAGCGCCTTGTCGCCCAGCAGCGAGATGTAGAGCAGGTTGATCAAATCGACCGCGAACACCGCCACCAGGCCGACCGCGCTGGTGCCGGCCATGACGAAGACATGGCGCAGCAGCGAGCCGGTGACGAAGCGCGGGGTGGGTCTGAGGCTGGACAAGGCGCTGGCCGGGTGCTTGAGGGCGGGGTGGTCGAGTGTCACGCAGGCCGGGCGGCCGCCGGATCGGGTCGAGTGCCTCGGCCCGAGATTCACCGGCGGTCGAGCCGGCGGGCAAAAATACTGTATAAAAGATCAGCCACTGCGCCCGCCGCGCCGTGCTTGCCAGCCATGATCGCCGGCATCAGCAATGCCCACCTGTTAAAAAAGTTGCCCGCCATGAGTTCCACCCTGACCCCCCCCGCCGCTGACCGGCAAGCCGCCGCCGCGCCCTGTGCCGCTAACCTGCCGCCCCAGGCGATCAGCGCCGAGGTGCTGGCCGAGAAGTACGCCAAGGGCGACGAGCGCAGTCTGGACGATGTCCGCCGCCGCGTCGCCCGGGCCTTGGCGGCGGTCGAGCCGGCGGCGCAGCGCGCCGCCTGGCAGGCGCGCTTTCTCGATGCCCAGCGGCGCGGCTTCGTGCCGGCCGGGCGGATCAACTCGGCCGCCGGCACGGCGCTGTCGGCGACGCTGATCAACTGCTTCGTCCAGCCGGTAGGCGACTCGATCTCGTCGCCAGAGGACGGCTTTGCCGGCATCTACACCGCCTTGACCGAGGCGGCCGAGACGATGCGCCGGGGTGGCGGCGTGGGCTACGACTTCTCGCGCATCCGCCCCAGTGGCGCCTGGGTCGCGCCGACCCAGAGCAGCGCCAGCGGCCCGGTCAGCTACATGCGCGTGTTCGACCGCAGTTGCGAGACGGTCGAGAGTGCCGGCAGCCGGCGCGGCGCACAGATGGCGGTGCTGCGCTGCGATCACCCCGACATCGAGGCCTTCATCGCCGCCAAGGACAAAGGCGATTTGCGCAACTTCAACCTCTCGGTCGGCGTCAGCGACGCCTTCATGCAGGCGGTGCTGGCCGGCGCCGAGGTCGAGCTGCTGCACAAGGCCGAGCCCGGCCCGGCCCAGCAGGCCGCAGGCGCCGTGCAGCGCGCCGACGGCCTGTGGGTCTACCGCCGCGTCGCCGCCCGCGAGCTGTGGGCCGCGGTGATGCGCAGCACCTACGACCACGCCGAGCCCGGCGTGCTCTTCCTCGACCGGATCAACGCCGACAACAACCTGGCCTATTGCGAGACCATCGCCGCCTGCAACCCCTGCGGCGAGCAGCCACTGCCGCCCTACGGCTGTTGCTGTCTGGGCAGCATCGACCTGACGCGCTTTGTGCTGCGCCCGTTCAGCGCCGAGGCCAGCTTCGACGCCGCCGCCTTTGCCGAGGTCGCGGCGGTGGCCACGCGGATGCTCGACAACGTGCTGGACGTCAGCGTCTGGCCGCTGCCGCAGCAGCAGGCCGAGGCCAGTGCCAAGCGGCGCATCGGCCTGGGCTTCACCGGCCTGGGCGACGCGCTGGTGATGCTCGGGCTGCGCTACGACCAGCCGCCCGCGCGCGACCAGGCCGCGCGCATCGCCGCGTTGCTGCGCGACACCGCCTACGCCGCCAGCGCCGAACTGGCGCAAGAGCGCGGCGCCTTCCCGCTGTTCAATGCCGACCTGCTGCTGGCCAGCCCCTCGTTCGCCTCGCGCCTGCCGCAGCCGCTCAAAGACAAAGTCCGTGCCCAGGGCCTGCGCAACTCGCACCTGCTGTCGATCGCGCCCACCGGCACGATCAGCCTGGCCTTTGCCGACAACGCCAGCAACGGCATCGAGCCAGCGTTCAGTTGGCGCTACACCCGGCGCAAGCGCGAGCCCGACAACAGCTTCAAGACCTACACCGTCGAGGACCACGCCTGGCGGCTGTACCGCCACCTGCATGGCGCCGACGCGCCGCTGACCGAGGCCTTCGTCACCGCCCTGGAGATGAGCGCGCAGGACCATGCGGCGATGGTCGCGGCGGTCGCGCCGTTCATCGACACGGCGATCAGCAAGACCGTCAACGTGCCGGCCGACTACCCGTTCGCCGATTTCCAGGATCTGTACCTGCAGGCCTGGCGCAGCGGCCTGAAGGGCCTGGCCACCTACCGGCCCAACGCCGTGCTGGGCGAGGTCTTGAGCGTGTCGGCACCTGCGCCTGCGGCTGCACTTGCGTCTGCACCTGTCCCGCCGGCGCCGCTGGCCGTGCCCGCCGAGGCCTTCATCAACCAGCGCCTGCGGCTGGAGCGCCTGCCGGCGCCGGTGCTGGCCTCGCTGCGCTGGCCGGGCCGGCCCGAGCTGCCGGCGGGCAACGCCGCCTGGAGCTACCTGATCCAGCACCCACATGGCGACTTCTCGCTGTTCGTCGGCGAGCTGCCGGCCCCGGCCGGGCCGGGCCTGGGCCTGTTCGCCAAGAGCCTGCCGTTCGAGGTCTGGGTCAACGGCGCCGAGCAGCCGCGCGGCCTGAGCGCGCTGGCCAAGACCCTGTCGATGGACATGCGCGCCAACGACGCCGCCTGGCTCAAGCTCAAGCTCGACGCGCTGGCCACGGTGGCCGAGGAGCGGGCCTTCGAGATGCCCTTTCCGCCAGCCGGCGAGCGCCGTTTGTTTCCCGGCGTGGTCGCGGCCACGGCGGCCGTGATCCGCTGGCGCTGCGAGCAACTGCTGGCCCTGCAGGAGGGCGGCGCCACGCCGGTGCTGGACGCGATGTTCAGCGTCGATGAGCCGCGCACCGGCACCGCCGGCACCCTGGCCTGGGCGGTGGATGTGGACAACCCGGCCACCGGCGAGGCCTTCACCGTCACGCTCAAGGAGGTGTCGCTGGTCGGCCCGGACGGCAGCGCCGTGATCCGGCCCTGCGCGATCGGCTTCTCGGGCAACTACCCGCGCGCCTTCGACGGCCTGGCGCGGCTGCTGTCGCTGGACATGCGGGTGCTGGACCCGGCCTGGATCGGCATAAAGCTGCGCAGGCTGCTCAACCTCGGCGAACCGCTGGGCCACTTCATGGCGCCACTGCCCGGCCAGCAGCGCCAGCAGGTCTGGCCCAGCACGGTGGCCTACATCGCCCGCCTGGTGATCCACCGCTACGCCATGCTGGGGGTGCTGGACGAGACCGGCCAGTCGACCCGCGAGATGGGCATCCTGGCGGCGCCGCAGCGGCGCCAGGGCGCAGCGGCTGGCCAGGGCGCGGCCATGCTCGCCGGCCGCGCCTGCCCGGAATGCGGCAACGCCACGCTGATCCGCCGCGACGGCTGCGAGTTCTGCACCGCCTGCGGTTTCGTCGGGCTGTGTGGCTGAGCCGGTTGAGCCGGCGGCGCTGGCCCCGGCGCGGCCTGCACCATCCCTGATACTGGCCGCCTGGCGCCCGTGGCGTCGGCGAACCGCACCCCGACGCCCGCATGTTCTCCCACCTGAAGCGCTCGACCAAGCGTTTGCTGCTGCTGCTGGCCCTGCTGCCGTCGGCGGTGGTGCTGATGGGCAGCGTCTACATGCTCGGCATGGCGACGCTGGAGGGCCAGCCGCGCACCCTGCTGGAGTCGCTGCAATGGGCGGCCGAGACCCTGACCACCACCGGCTACGGCCACGACAGCCATTGGCGCCATCCGCTGATGGCGCTGTACGTCATCCTCGGGCAGTTCCTCGGCCAGTTCCTGGTCTTTCTGATCTTTCCGATCTTCGTCCTGCCCTATGTCGAGGAGCGCTTCGAGGTCAGGCTGCAGCGCGCCCTGCCGGAGATGAGCGGCAAGGTCTTGTTCTACCGCCACGGCCTGGCGTTGGAATCGCTGCTCGACGAGTTCAGGCGCAAGGGCAGCCCCTGCGTGATCCTTGAGGAAGACATCGCCACCGCGCGCAACCTGCGCGACCGTGGCCATGACGTGGTGCTGGGCCGGGTCGACGACGACCCGCGACTGCTGGCCCGGGTGCAGCAGGCGCGGGCGGTGGTTGCCAACGCCAGCGACCATGCCAATGCGGCGTTTGCCATGGCGGTGCGCGAGGCCGGGTTTACCGGGCCGCTGTTTGCGCTTGCGGCTGAGCCGCTGTACCGCGCGCCGATGTTGCAGATTGGCGCGACCGAGGTGTTCACGCCCTCGCACGCGCTGGGCGCGGCGCTGGCCTCGCGTGCCAGCCAAAGCATCAGCCCGCCGGCCGAGGGCCTGCACCTGCTGGGCAACAGCCTGGCGATGGCCGAGTTCAGGGTGGCCGCCGAGAGCCAGCTCGCCGGGCGCCGGCTGGGCGAGCTGCAGTTGCGCGACCGGCATGGCGTCAGCGTGATCGGCCAGTGGCGCGGCGGCGAGTTCAGCGTCGCCGACGGTCCGAACATGCAGGTCGAGCCCGGCGCGATCCTGGTCGTGGTCGGTGCGCAGGCCAGGCTGGAGGCGGTCGAGCGCATGGCCATGCTGATCCGGCGCAGCGGCCCTATCGTCGTCGCCGGCTTCGGCGCGGTCGGGCAGAAAGTCGTCGAGCTGCTGCGCGATGCCGGTGAGACCTGTGTCGTCATCGACGTTGCCGCCGGGCCTGGCGTCGATGTGGTCGGCAATGTCCTCGACAGCGCGGTGCTGGAGCGGGCCGGCACGCGCCAGGCCAGCGCCCTGGTACTGGCCCTGAGCAGCGACGCCGAGTCGGTGTTCGCCACCGCAGCGGTGCGCGAGTACGCGCCCGGGGTGCCGCTGATCGTGCGGGCGCTGCACACCCACAACATCAGCCGCATCTACCGCACCGGCGCCGACTTTGCGATCTCGGTCGGCCAGGTCGCGGGGCAGATCCTGGCGCACCACCTGCTGGCCGAACAGGGCACGGCGGTCGAGACCACGATCCGCGTCGGCCGGCTGGGCCCCGGCAGCCTGGTCGGCCAGCATCCCTGGCGCAATGGGGCGGTAGAGCGCAGCGGCGCCAAGCTGGTCGCGGTCGAGCGCGGCAGCGAAGTGATCGTCGATTTCGACGCCGGCTTTACGCTGCGCGCCGACGATGTCGTGTTCGTCTGCGGCACTGCGGCCAGCCTGGCGCAGTACCAGCGTGAGTTCGACGCCACGCCACCTGTCGGCGGGCTGTGAGGCATGTGCCAGTTGCTGGGCATGAACGCCAACACGCCGACCGACGTGATGTTCTCCTTCGCCGGCCTGGCCGGGCGGGCCGATGAGCACAAGGACGGCTTCGGCATCGCCTTCTTCGAGGACCCCGGCCTGCGCCTCTTCGTCGACCACCATGGCGCCCGCCATTCGGCGATTGCCGAACTGGTCAAGCGCTACCCGATCAAGAGCGGCAACGTCATCGCCCATATCCGCAAGGCCACACAGGGCCGGGTGGCGCTGCAGAACACCCATCCGTTCGTGCGCGAGCTGTGGGGCCGCTACTGGGCCTTTGCCCACAACGGCGACCTGAAGGGCTTTCGCCCGCGCCTGCACGGCGCTTTCAGGCCGGTCGGTGACACCGACAGCGAGCACGCCTTCTGCTGGCTGATGCAGGAGCTGGCCAAGGCCCATGCGGCGGTGCCCACGGCCCTGGAACTCAGCCGCACCCTGGCCGAGCTCTGCCTGGCGCCGGCCGGCCACGGCAGCTTCAACTTTCTGCTCTCCAACGGCCAGGCGCAGTGGGCCCATGCCAGCACCCGTCTGCACTGGCTGGAGCGGCACCATCCGTTCGGCGCGGCGCGGCTGCGCGACCAGGACTTGAGCGTCGACTTCGGCGCCCTGACCCAGGCCAGCGACCGCGTCGCCCTGGTCGCCACCGAGCCCCTGACCGCCGACGAGGGCTGGACCGCCTTCGCCCCGGGCGAGTTGCGCATCCTGCGCGACGGCCGCTCACAACCGGCCGTCTAGGCCCGGCCGCTCACTACCGGCCGTGTAGGCCCGGCTGCGGTGCTGAACGGCGCCTAAGCAGCCCAAGGCGGCGCTGGATCTGCATGGCCTGCGCAACCCTGGCAAGGTGGTTTGACTGGCCTTGGCCCATGACCCGGCCCTCTGCCGGCGCACCTGCCGCGCGGGCGCGGCCGCCGGCCGGATTCAGGGCTCGAAGCGCAGGTGGCCGTCGGCGATCCGGCCGAACTTCAGCGCCATCAGGTCGGTCAGGTAGTTCTGGCTGAGGATCCAGGGCTGGCGCTGGCCCTGCTTGGGCAGCACATCGAGCGAACGCTGGAAATAGCCCGAGGAGAAATCGACCCAGGGCTTGAGCGCCATGTCGGCCTCGTCCGAGCGCGGCGTGACCACCTTGGCGCCGCTGCTCTCCATGTGCCTGAGCAGGCGGCAGACCCAGTTCGCGGTCAGGTCGGCCTTGAGCGTCCAGGAGGCGTTGGTGTAGCCGAAGGCGGCGGCCAGGTTGGGCAGATCGCGGTACATCGCGCCTTTGTAAGTGACCAGGTTGCCGGGCCGCACCGCCACCCCGTCCAGGCTCACCACCAGGCCGTTGGCGGCCTGGAGTTGCAGGCCGGTGGCGGTGACGATGATGTCGGCGCCGAGTTCGGCACCGCTCTTCAGGCGGATGCCGGTCGGGGTGAAGCAGGCGACATGGTCGGTGACCATCGCCACCTTCTGCGCCCGCACCGCCTTGAACAGGTCGCCGTCGGGCACCAGGCACAAACGCTGCTCCCAGGGCTTGTAGCGCGGCGTGAAATCGCGGGCGATGTCGGCCTGCGGCCCCAGCGCCTGGCGCAATTCGCCCAGCAGCAGGGCCTTGATGCGCTCGGGCCGGCGCCGCGCCATGCGGAACACCAGCATACCCAGCAGCAGGTTCTTCCAGCGCAGCAGGCCATGGGCCAGGCGCTCGGGCAGGCGCCCACGCAGCCGCGCCGCGACCGGGTCGCGGGCCGGCCGGGCGACCATGTAGGTCGGCGAGCGCTGCAGCAGCGTGACATGGGCGGCGGTCTCGGCCATGGCCGGCGCAAGCGTCACGGCGGTGGCGCCGCTGCCGATGATGACGACGCGCTTGCCGGCGTAATCCAGCGCCTGCGGCCAATCCTGCGGGTGGACGATCGTGCCGGCGAAATCGGCCATGCCGGGGAAGTCGGGCGTGTAGCCGCGGGCATAGCTGTAGTAGCCGCCACAGAGGAACAGAAAGCGGCAGCGCAGGCGAATCAGTTCGGCCTCGTCGCCGCGCTGCAAGGTCACTGTCCAGAGCTTGTCGGCGCTGGACCAGTCGGCCGAGCGGGCGGCGTGGCGGTAGCGGATGTGGCGCCCGATGCCGTGCTCGGCGGCGGTGTCCTGCAGGTAGCGCAGGATGTCCGGGCCGTCGGCGATCGACTTCTCGCCGCCCCAGGGGCGGAACGGGAAGCCCAGCGTGTACATGTCCGAATCCGAACGCACGCCGGGGTAGCGGAACAAATCCCAGGTGCCGCCCAGGCGCTCCCGGCCTTCGAGGATCGCGAAGCGGTGGTTCGGACAGCGCTGCTGCAAACGGCAGGCGGCGCCGATGCCGGACAGACCGGCGCCGACGATCAGCACGTCGAGGATGGCATCGGCATTGGCATCAGACGGGTGGTCAGGAACGGTCGGCATGGCGGGCATCGTTGAGGTCGGTCTGCCCAGTATCGGGCCGCCGCCGCGCCGCCCCGGTTGGCCGGACTACAGAGCCCCACTTGCCTGGCCGCCCGGCGCGACGGCAGGGTTCAAAATTGCGGCGCTGCGGCCCGGCTGCGGCGCTGCCGCCGGCCCGCCGGCATCCCCTGAGCGAAAGCCCCGCCATGTCCGACCTCGGTCGCCTCGAAGATCTGCCCGCCGACTACGTGTCGGCACTGCGCGCCAAGAACCTGGTGCCGCTGTGGCCCAGCCTGCGTGGCGTGCTGCCGCCGAACAGGCCGATCCCGAACACCCGGGCCACGCTCTGGCGCTACCAGGACATTCGGCCGCTGCTGCTGCAGGCCGGCGAGCTGACCCCGATCGACAAGGCCGAACGGCGGGTGCTGGTGCTGGCCAACCCCGGCCATGGCCTGGACAAGATGCAGGCCAGCGCGGCGATGTACCTGGGCATGCAGTTGCTGCTGCCCGGCGAATGGGCGCCGTCGCACCGCCACACGCCGAACGCGGTGCGGATGGTGGTCGAGGGCACAGGCGCCTGGAGCACGGTCGACGGGCAGAAGTGCGAGATGGTTCGCGGCGACCTGATCCTGACGCCCACCGGGCTGTGGCACGAGCATGGCCATGACGGCGATGTGCCGGTGGTCTGGCTGGATGTGCTGGACCTGCCCTTGGTCTACTACCTGGAGGCCAGCTACCACGTCAACGGCGGGCGCCAGGCGGTGCTGCCCGGCCAGGGCGAGCGCGCCTATGGCCACGGCGGGCTGCTGCCGACGCCGGTGTTCCAGCGCTCGACCCAGGCCTATCCGATGCTGCGCTACCCCTGGGCCGAGGCGCGCGCGGCGCTGCTGTCGCTGGCGGCCGACCGGCCAGCTTTGGACGCCGTGCAGATCACCTACAGCAACCCCGAGACCGGCGGCCACGCCGAGAACATCCTCGGCTTCTACGCCCTGATGCTGCGCCCCGGCCAGACCCTGGCGCTGCCGCCGCGCTCGCCGGCCAGCGTCTACCACCTGATCGAGGGCGCGGCCAGCGTCAGCGTCGCCGCCCAGCGCTTCGACCTGGTCGAGGCCGACACCTGCTGCGCGCCGGGCTACACCCCGGTCACCCTGGCCAACCCCAGCGCCAGCGCGCCGGCCTTCGTCTTCATCGCCGATGAGACACCGCTGCACCAGAAGCTGGGCGTGTACGAGGTCTGGCCAGCCGATTGAGGTGCCGCCCGCATTCAGCCGACCAGAACTGGTAGCGACCGTCGGTATCGGCCTGGGCGTCGCGCTCTCAGCCTTGGTCTGCAGCCGCGCATACAGGGCTCTCCCTGGTTGTGTCTCTGCCTCATTCTCGGGTGAGGTCAGCGGCGCCTTGCCCTGGCGCAAGGGTTGGTGGCTACGCCTCGCGCAGCGCCTGGTTGACCGTGGCCAGCATCAGGCACAGGGTCATGGGCTGGATGGGCGAGGCGATGAAGCCGCGCGAGAGGTAGAAGCGCCGGGCCTGTTCCGAAATGGCGTGCACCAGCAGCGCGGTGACGCCCGCAATATCGGCGGCCTGGATCGCGCGCCGGATGGCGTCGTTGAGCAGCGCGGTGCCAATGCTCTTCTGCTGGTGGTCCTTGTGGATGGCCAGCCGGCCGAGCACCAGCACCGGCACCGGGTCGGGCCGGTTGCGCCTCAGGGTGGACAGCGCCTCGGTGTGTCCGATAGCGCCGGCGGCCAGGCAGCAGTAGCCGATGACGGTGTCACCCTCGCACACCACGTAGGTGCGGGATGAGCCATTGGCCTGGTTCTTGGCCGCGCGGCGTTTCAGCCAGTCGTCCAGCGAAGGCTCGCCGCTGTCGAAGTCGGCGAGCCGGTGCTGGACGGCCAGCGGTTGCGGCGCCGACAGCATCGGCGCCGTCACTTCAGGCGTTGGCCAGCGGCGGTGTCCCAGGGCGCACCGGCCTTGAGGGTGCGGCGCAGGCGGTCGGTGGGCGCGGGCGGCTCGTCGAGCATCGCCTGGAAGGCGGCAAAGCCCTTCGTGTCGAGGGCGAAGTAGGTCTGGTCGAGCAGCACGTTCTCGGCCTGCCGGCAGGCGGCTTCGAGCATGAAGTCCGAGCGGCTGCGACCCAGGCGGTCGGCGGCCTGGTCGATCAGGTCGCGTTGCCCTGCCTTGGCGCGGATGCTGATCGTGACGGGCTCTTGGGCTTGGGCTTGGGCCATGTGGCGCTTTCGCGTACTGCGGTTTGGGTGTCGAAATTGTATGTTGTTTGTCCATACAACGGCACAGACCTGGCCCGCGATGCTGGCAACGTGTGAGACTTCACCTCGCCGGCACCTTCGTTGGCCTGCCAGTCCAACGACAGCGCCACCACCGCAGCCCAGGCGCTCAACCGCCTTCAGGACATCACCCCATGCAGCTCTACAGCTTCTTTCGCAGCGGCACCTCGCACCGGCTGCGCATTGCCTTGGGGCTCAAGGGCCTGGGCGTCGACTACCTGCCGGTCGATCTGCCCAAGGAGCAGCACCTGGGTGCGGCCTTCCTGGGCGTGAACCCGCAGGGTTTTGTACCGGCGCTGCGGCTGGACGATGGCCAGGTGCTGATCCAGTCGCCGGCGATCATCGAGTGGCTGGACGAGGCCTACCCCGAGCCGCCGTTGCTGCCCGCCGACCGGCTGGACCGTGCCAGGGTTCGGGCGCTGGCGGCGGTGGTCGGCTGCGATGTCCACCCGCTCAACAACCGGCGCATCCTGCAAACCCTGCGCCAGCAGTTCCAGGCTGACGAGGCGACCATCAATGGCTGGTGCGGGCAATGGATCGCTGCCGGTTTTGACGCCATCGAGGCGCTGCTGGCGGCTGACCCGCTGCGCGGCGACTTCTGCTTCGGTCAGGCGCCGACGCTGGCCGATGTCTACCTGGTGCCGCAGGTCGAGAGCGCGCGGCGCTTCAAGGTCGAGCTCGGCCGCTGGCCGCAGATCGCGGCGATCGATGCCGCCTGTGCCAACATCCCGGCCTTTGCCCGGGCTGCGCCGCTGCGCCAACCCGACGCGGCCTGAGCCGCCTGAGCCACCAGAGCCGCCACAGCCGCACCCTTGCCCGTTTCGACACCGCATGAGGAGACCACTTTGAACCACAGACGCGCCTTCATCGCCCTGACCCTGGCTGCTCTGGGCGCCAGCGCCGCCCTGGCCGCCGACCCGATCAAGATCGGCCTGGTGCTGCCGATGTCGGGGCCCTTTGCCGCCTACGGCAAGCAGATCGAGCATGGTGTCAAGCTCTACCTGGCCGCGCATGGCGAGATGGTCGGCGGGCGCAAGGTCGAGCTGATCTTGAAGGACGACAGCCCGGGCACCGCCGGCGATGTCAGCAAGCGCCTGGCGCAGGAGCTGGTGATCAAGGACAAGGTCGACATCCTGGCCGGCTTTGGCCTGACGCCGGCCGGCTTTGCGGTCGCACCGGTGGCCACCGAGGCGAAGAAGGCGATGGTCATCATGAACGCCGGCACCTCGTCGATCACGACCAAATCGAACTACATCGTCCGCACTTCGATGACCCTGCCCCAGGGCACCGCGCCTATCGCTGCCTGGGCGGCGAAGAACGGCATCAAGAAGGTCTTCACCCTGGTGGCCGACTTCGGCCCCGGCCACGACGCCGAGGCGCAGTTCAAGAAGACCTTCGGCGAGGCCGGCGGGCAGGTGGTTGGCGAGGTCAGGGCGCCGGTCAAGAACCCGGACTTCGCGCCTTTCTTGCAAAAGATCAAGGACACCAAGCCCGACGCGGTGTTCATCTTCTTCCCGCCGGGCTCGGAGACCATCGCCTTCATGAAGGGCTTTGCCGAGCGCGGCCTGGCGGCGGCCGGGATCCGCCTGATCGCCACCGGCGATTTGTCCGACGAGGACACGGTCGATGCGATTGGCGACCCGGCCCTCGGCCTGATCACGTCGTTCCATTACTCCGAGGTCCACAAGTCGGCCGAGAACAAGGCTTTTGTCGAGGCCTACTACAAGGCCTTCCCCAAGGACCGGCCGAACTTCATGGCCGTGGGCGGCTACGACGGCATGCAGTTGATCGACCTGGCGCTGAAGAAGACCGGCGGCAACGCCGATGGCGACAAGCTGATCGAGGCCGCCAAGGGCCTGAAGTGGATCAGCCCGCGCGGCCCGGTGAGCATCGATCCGGAGACCCGCGACATCATCCAGACCGAGTACCTGCGGCGGATCGAGAAGATCGGCGGCAAGCTGCAGAACGTCGAGTTCGACCAGATCAACGAGTTCAAGGATCCGGGCAAGCAGTGATCTTGGCGACTGCGGCGCGCGGCCATGACCCTGCTGTTTGACGGCATCGCCTCGGGCCTGCTGCTGTTCCTGATCAGCGTCGGCCTGTCAGTCACGCTCGGGCTGATGAACTTTGTCAACCTCGCGCATGGCGCGTTTGCGATGCTCGGCGGCTATGTCTGCGTGGTCCTGCTCAACCGCCTGGGCATGCCGTTCTTGCTGGCGCTGCCGGTCGTGGCCCTGGTCTCGGCGGCGGCCGGTGTGCTGCTGGAGCGGCTGCTCTACCGCCGCCTCTACGGCGCCGCCCCGCTGGACCAGGTGCTGTTCTCCATCGGCCTGGTGTTTGTGTCGATCTCCAGCGCCCATTTCCTGTTCGGCTCGCAGCAGCAGCCGCTGCAATTGCCGCCATCGCTGTCGGGCCAGTTCCATGTCGGCGGCGCCGACCTGGGCGTCTACCGGCTGCTGCTGATCGTGATCGGCCTGAGCCTGGCGCTGGCGCTGCAATGGCTGGTGGCCCGCACCCGTTTCGGCGCGACCCTGCGTGCGGCGGTCGACAACCCGCGCGCCGCGCGCGGCCTGGGGCTGGACGTGGACCGGGTGTTCATGCTGAGCTTTGCACTGGGCTCGGGCCTGGCCGGCCTGGGCGGCGCGTTGGGGGTGGAGATGCTCGGCCTGGACCCCGAGTTCCCGGCCAAGTACATCGTCTACTTCCTGATCGTGGTGGCGGTGGGTGGCACGGGCAGCATCCAGGGCTCGCTCTATGCCTCGCTGCTGCTGGGCGTTTGCGATGTGGCGGGCAAGTACTTCGTGCCGCAGATCGGCGCCTTCGTCATCTACGCGGTGATGGTCGTGACCCTGATCTTCAGGCCGCAGGGGCTGTTCGGCCGCAGGGCGGCGCGGTGAATCAGGCGCTGCCGGCGTTCGACCCTGGCCCGCTGCGCCACGCGGCGCGCTGGCGCTGGCCCGAGACGCTGTTCTGGCTGATCCCGGTGGCCGCCTACTTCGTCTTCCCCGAGGACCTGGCGCTGCTCTCGCAGATCGCCATCACCGCGCTGTTCGTGCTCTCGCTGGACCTGATCCTGGGCTATGCCGGCATCGTCTCGCTGGGCCATGCCGCGTTCTTCGGCCTGGGCGCCTACGCCACCGGGCTGATGGCCGGCGCCGGCTGTGGCGATCCGCTGCTGGGCCTGCTCGGCGCCGCGCTGGTGGCTGGCGCAATGGGCCTGCTGAGCAGCTTCTTGGTGCTGCGCGGCGCCGACCTGACCCGGCTGATGGTGACCCTGGGGGTCGGCCTGATGCTGTTCGAGGCGGCCAACAAGCTGACCCGCATCACCGGCGGGCTGGACGGCCTGCAGGGCATCGCGGTGACGCCGCTGTTCGGCCGCTTTGCCTTCGACATGCTCGGCCGGGCGGCCTATGTCTACAGCGTGGCGGTGTTGTTTGTGCTGTTCCTGCTGGCCCGGCGGATCGTGCATTCGCCGCTTGGCCTGTCGCTGCGCGGCATCAAGCTCAACGCCGCGCGCATGCCGGCGCTGGGCGCACCGGTCAACGCCCGGCTGGTGGCGGTCTACACCCTGGCGGCGGCCTATGCCGGCGTGGCCGGCGCGCTGCTGACCCAGACCACCCAGTTCGTGTCCATCGACGTGCTCAGCTTCTCGCGCTCGGCCGAGCTGCTGCTGATCCTGGTGCTGGGCGGCGCCGGCAGCCTCTATGGCGCGATGCTCGGGGCGATCGTCTTCATGACCGTGCACCACCTGCTGGCCGGGGTCAACCCGCAGTACTGGCAGTTCTGGCTGGGCCTGCTGCTGATCTTCGTCGTGCTGTTCGCCCGCGCCGGTCTGATGGGCGCGCTGCGCCAGCTCTCGGCCAGGCTGGGGCTCGGGTGATGAGCGCGCCGGGCCGCTCCCAAGCGCGAATCCCGCAGTACGACGCAGTACGAATTACGGAGGGTAGTCCGGTGAACCCGGCGCTGCAGACCTTTGGCCTGAGCAAACGTTTTGGCGGCTTCGTCGCCGCCGACCAGATCAGCCTGGCGGTGGCCAGTGGCGCCCGCCATGCCCTGATCGGCCCCAATGGCGCCGGCAAGACCACGCTCGTCAACCTGTTGACTGGCCTGCTCGAACCCAGCGCCGGCCGGGTCGAACTGCGCGGCCAGGACGTGACCCGGCTGGCCCAGCACCTGCGTGTCAAGCGCGGCCTGGCCCGCACCTTTCAGATCAACCGCCTGTTCGCCGAGTTGACGGTGCTGGAGTCGGTGACGCTGGCGGTGGCCGAGCAGATGGGCCTGGCCGGCCGCTTCTGGCGCCCGGTCGGCGCCCACGGCGAGGCGATTGACGCCGCCGCTGCGCTGCTGGCGCAATTGAGGCTGCTCGATCTGGCCCACGCCCTGACCAAGGACCTGGCCTATGGCAAGCAGCGCCTGATCGAGATCGCCCTGGCACTGGCCGCCAAGCCCAGCGTGCTGCTGCTCGACGAGCCCGCCGCCGGCGTGCCCGCAGGCGAGAGCCGCGAACTGTTCGAGACCATCGCCCAACTGCCGCGCGAGGTCACGATCCTGCTGATCGAGCACGACATGGACCTGGTCTTCCGCTTCGCCGAGCGCATCACCGTGCTGGTCGGCGGCGCGGTCCTGACCGAGGGCGGGCCACAGGCCATCGCCGCCGACCCGCGGGTCAAGCAGGTCTACCTTGGCGAGGCCGGCCATGCCTAGCCGGCTGCTGGAGGTGCAGGGCCTGTGGGCCGGCTACGGCAATGCCAACGTGCTCGAAGACATCGCCTTCGACCTGGAAAGTGGCGCCAGCCTGGCCCTGCTGGGGCGCAACGGCATGGGCAAGTCCACCCTGCTGGCCACGCTGATGGGCGCGACCCGCCAGACCCGGGGCAGCATCCGCTTTGCCGGCCAGGACCTGGCCGCCGTGCCCAGCCACCGCCGCGCCCATGCCGGGCTGGGCTGGGTGCCGCAGGAGCGCGACATCTTCGCCTCGCTGACGGTCGAGGAGAACCTGAGCGTCGTCGCCCGGCCCGGCGCCTGGGGCCTGGCCAAGGTCTACGCCAGCTTTCCGCGCCTGAAAGAGCGCCGCCGCAACCTCGGCAACCAGCTTTCGGGTGGCGAGCAGCAGATGCTGGCGATGGGCCGGGCGTTGATGCTCAACCCGCAACTGCTGCTTCTTGACGAGCCGCTGGAGGGCCTGGCGCCGATCATCGTCCAGGAGCTTCTGGCGATCATCGCGGCGATGGTCCGCGACGCCAGCATCGCCGTCATCATCGTCGAGCAGCATGCCCAGCAGATCCTCGGCATTACCCAGCAGGCGCTGGTGCTGGAGCGCGGCCGGCTGGTGCACCAGGCGGCCAGCGCGGACCTGGCGTCGAACCCGGCGGTGCTGGAGCGCTGGCTGGGCGTCGGGGTGGCCTAGCGGATGGGGCAGGGCCGCAGCACGTATCCTCCGCCGCTCACGAACCACCGCCGCGACCACACCACCATGCTCACCGTCAACAAACTCCTGCCCCAGGGCCGTGGCCTGGCCGCCGTGCTGCTCAGGCGCGCCGCCGAAGTCAGCCTCGACTGGCGGCAGCGGCAGCACAGCCATCTTGAGGTCACCGACTCCCAGGGCCGTCGCCTTGAGGTGTCGCTGCCCCAGGCGCCGCCGCTGCGCGATGCCGACGTGCTGGTGGCCGAGGACGGCTCGTTGATCCGCGTCCTGGCCGCGCCGCAGCCGGTGCTGCTGGTGCGCGCTTGTGCCGAGCATGGCTCGCCGTTGGACCTGCTGCGCGCCGCTTACCAACTCGGCCTGCGCCAGGTCGCGCTGGCCTTGGAGGCCGACCAACTCATGGTCGAGGCCGACCCTGCTCTGGCCGAGACGCTGCGCCAACAGCACCTGATCGTGACCGAGGCGCAGCTTGCCTTCGAGCCCGTGGGTGCTGCCCCTGCGGCGACCGGGCATGGCCATGGCCATGGCCACGGCCCGGATTGCGCGCACGGCCACGATCACGGCCACGACCACCCCCCGCACTGAGGCAGGCCGCCCGGCGGCGGCGCCGCTAGACCGCGACGAAGCCGCCGCTGGCGGCGGCCGCGAACAGCGCGTCTATCACCCGCATCTGCGCCAGCGCAGCCTCCAGTCCGCTGGCGTCGGGCCGCTGCCCGCGCACCAGCCGGGCAAACGCGTCACCTTGCAGGGTGTACTGGTCGACCACCGCCTCGCTCTGCCATTGCTCGCCCTCGGCGTTGGCCAGCAACCAGCGGCAGGCCTGGTCGGGCGGGGCGTTGACGGGGATCTCGATCTCGATCCGGCCGGTCGTGCCGACCAAGTACAGGCGCTGCAAGCGGCTGGCCTGGGTGGCCACGGTGAAGACCATCTGCCGGCCGGCGCCAAAGTCGAAGATGCCGCTGACGCAGCGGTCGGTGGCCATCGCCGGGTCGCGGTCAATCAGGCAGGCCAGGCGTGCCGGCTCGGCCTCGAAGAACCAGCGCCCGGCGGCAATCGCGTAGCAGCCGATGTCGTAGATCGCGCCGCCGCCGATGGCCGCGATATTGCGGATGTTGTGGGGGTCGGCGTTGAAGTAGGAAAACGGCATCTGGGCATACACCAGTCGGCCGATCGCGCCGTCGCGCAGCGCCTGGCGGGCCGCCAGCCACTGCGGGTGGTGGCGGACCATGAAAGCCTCCTGCAAATGCACCTGGCCGCAGAGCGGGCGCAGCAGCTCCAGTTCGGCGGCGTTCATCGCCATCGGCTTCTCGCACAGCACATGCTTGCCGGCGCGCATCGCCGCCAGGCTCAGCGGCACATGCAGGTGGTTGGGCAGGGGGTTGTAGACCGCGTCGACCTCGGGGTCGGCGAGCAAGGCCTCGTAGCTGCCGTGGGCGCGGGCAATGCCCAGCCGCCGCGCCGCCTGGGCGGCGCGCTCGGCGTCGCGCGAGGCGATCGCCACGACCTCGCCGTCGATGCAGCGCTGCAGCGCCGGGATCACCTTGTCCAGGCCGATCTTGGCGGTCGAGAGGATGCCCCAGCGCAGTTTCGGTGTGGTGCTCATGGTCTTGGGTCCGGTTGAAGTGGAAGTCGGTGGCAGACGGGCGGCGATTGTGCGGCGCCACAGCCGCCGGGCTCTTAGAGTTGCGTCTGCCGCAAGCGCTGCCCCAGCCTGCGCGCAGTCACCCGGAGAACGACCGCATGCCCGAGCAAAAAGAAGCCCCGTCGCACCACAGCCCGCCGGCAGCCGATCGGCCTGGGCCGCAGACACCGGCGGCGTCGGCCGGTGAACCGATCCAGGCGGTGATCTGGGACTTCGGCGGCGTGATCAGCAGCTCGCCCTTCGACGCCTTTGCCCGCTTCGAGCGCGAGCGCGGCCTGCCGGTCGACTTCCTGCGCGGCGTCAATGCCCGCAACCACCAGGACAACGCCTGGGCCCGGTTCGAGCGCAGCGAGATCGACCTGGCCGGTTTCGACGCCGCCTTCGCCGCCGAGACCGCCGCGCTTGGCCACCGGGTGGCGGGTGCCGAGGTCATCGCCCTGCTCAGCGGCAGCATCCGCCCAGCCATGGTCCAGGCGCTGCAGCGGCTGCGGCCGCGGCTCAAGATCGGGCTGATCACGAACAACGTTGCCAGCCCGGCGGCGCAGCAGCATGGCGGCGACGCCCGCGACGCGGTGCTCGCCCTGTTCCACCACGTCATTGAGAGCGCCAAGCTCGGCCTGCGCAAACCGGATCCGGCGATCTACCGGCTGATGTGCCAGGCGCTGGACGTGCCGCCGTCGGCCTGCGTGTTCCTCGACGACCTGGGCGTCAACCTCAAGCCGGCGCGGGCCATGGGCATGGCCACGATCAAGGTCGATGACCCCGATCTGGCGCTGGCGCAGCTCGAAACCCTGGTCGGGTTTGCGCTGCGCGAGCCGCTCAGGTCCTGAGCAAGCCGGCCCCTGCCGGGCCGTAGCTGCGCCGCAGCGCCTGCCGCCGGGCCGGGTCGAGATTGACCTTGTCCAGGTCGCCGGCCACCAGCGGCAGCGCCAGCAGCCGCCGGTCCATCACCTTGAACCACAGCGCCGGCAGATAGGCCAGGCTGAACATGCCGAAGTAGCCGCTGGGCAGGCGAGGCAGGTCGGGGAAATCGCGCAGGCTCTGGTAGCGCCGCGACGGGTAGGCGTGGTGGTCGCTGTGGCGCTGCAGGTGAAATGTCGCCAGGTTGGTCACCAGGTGGTTGGTGTTCCAGGAGTGGTGTGGCTTGGGCGATTCGTAGCCGGTGCCGGTGCTGGCGTCACGCTGGCGCAGCAAGCCGTAATGCTCGACATAGTTGGCCGAGGTCAGTTGCCACCAGGCCACCGGGTTGTGGATCAGCAGGAACGGCAGCATCAGCCAACCGAAGGCCAGCAGCAGCCCGCCCTGCAGCAAGGCCGTGACCGCATAGGACTGGAGCATGGTGTTGGCCGGCGACCAGGCCGAGCGCCCCAGCGCGTGCAGGCGTGCCGACTCCAGCGCCCAGGCGCGACGCACCCCGCCGGGCAGCTCGCGCAGTGCAAAGCGGTAGATCGATTCGCCCATGCGTGCGCTGGCATGGTCGGCGGGCGTGGCCACCCAGAGGTGGTGGCCGCGGCCATGCTCGACCGTGAAATGGCCATAGGCCGGCACCGCCAGCACCAGCCGCGCCAGCCATTGCTCCAGCCGGTTGTGCTTGTGGCCCAGTTCGTGGCCGGTGTTCAGGCCCAGCCCGGCGCCGGCCCCGGCGCTGTAGGCCAGGAGCAAAAATCCCCACCACGACAAAGGCTGGGTGCCGGCCCACCAGGCGCAGCCGATCAAGGTCACGAAGTGCAGCGGCACCGTCGCCCAGGTCAGCCAGCGGTAGTAGTGGTCGGCTTCCAGCCGCGCCACGGCGGCCTCGGGCGGGTTGTTCAGGTCCTCGCCGATCAGCGCGTCCAGCAGCGGCATCAGGCCATAGCTGATGGCCATCGGCAGGGCCAGTGCGATTTGCCAGCCGCTGGCGTGGTGCGCCCAGACCCCGAGCAGGGGCAGCAGCGGGAACACCACCGACAGCAGCCAGGCGCGGCGCTTGCGGTCGCGGTAGGGCAGGGCAGGATGGCCGGGGTCGTTCGGGGTCATCGTCGTCATGCTGCCGATGCTGAGGCAATGCCCGGGTCGGCGCAATCCGTGGTGGCCAGCGCTCAGGCGCGGCGCGGTCTATGGCCTCGGACCTAGACTGCGGCGCATGACCACCGAACCAGACGCCAGCCCGCGCCGCCCAACCGTGGCCATCGTCGGCGGTGGCCCGGCCGGCCTGATGGCGGCGCAGACCCTGCTGCAGGGCGGCGTGCAGGTCGATCTCTACGACGCCATGCCCTCGGTCGGGCGCAAGTTCCTGCTGGCCGGCAAGGGCGGCCTGAACCTGAGCCACAGCGAGCCCTCCGAGGCCTTTGTCTCCCGCTACGGTGCGGCCGCGCCGCAGGTGGCGCGTTGGCTGCAAGGGCTGGACGCCCAGGGTGTGCGCGACTGGGCCGGCAGCCTGGGCATCGCCACCTTTGTCGGCAGCTCCGGGCGGATTTTTCCGGCCGAGATGAAGGCCGCGCCGCTGCTGCGGGCCTGGTTGCAGCGCCTGCGCGCGGCCGGCCTGCGGCTGCACATGCGCCACCACTGGCTCGGTTGGCAGCCCGGTGACGCCGCCACCTGCCTGCGCCTGCGCGGGCCGCAGGGCGATCTGTGTGCCCAAGCCGACGCGGTCGTGTTGGCCCTGGGCGGCGCGAGCTGGCCACAGCTTGGCTCCGACGCTGCCTGGTACCCCTGGCTGGCGGCGGCGGGGGTGGCGCTGGCGCCGCTGCGCCCGGCCAACTGCGGATTCGACGTCGCCTGGAGCAGCTACTTTGCGCAGCGCTTTGCCGGCACGCCGCTGAAAAACGTTCGCCTGCGGTTCGACCCCGCCCAGGGGCCGGGCTTCGACCGCCAGGGCGAATTCGTCATCACGGCCAGCGGCGTCGAGGGCAGCCTGGTCTATGCCGCGTCGGCGCTGGTCCGCGACCAGATCGAACGCCATGGCAGCGCCCAGATCAGCCTCGACCTGCTGGCCGGCCGTGACTTGCCCGGGCTGGCCCTGGCGCTGGCCCGTGGCCGCGGCGCCCGCTCGCTGCCCAACCACCTCAAGGACCATGCCGGGCTGGACGGCGCCAAGGCCGCGCTGCTGCGCGAGCGCTGGAGCGCGGCGGAACTCGCCGCGCGCCTGGCCAGCGACCCGGCCGGCCTGGCCCACGAAATCAAGCATTGGCCGCTGACCCTGCTGGCCGCCCGCCCCGTCGCCGAGGCGATCAGCACCGCCGGCGGCGTCCGCTTGGACGCGCTCGACGAACACGGCATGCTGCGCGCCCTGCCGGGCGTCTGGTGCACCGGCGAGATGCTCGACTGGGAGGCACCGACCGGCGGCTATTTGCTCACCGCCTGCCTGGCCAGCGGCCGCGTCGCCGCACTGGGCCTGCTGGCCAGCCAAGTGGCGCGCTGTTCAGCCGGTCCTGCGGCGTCGCCAGGCCAGCAGCCACAGGGCGGCGGCTGAAAGGCTCAAAGGCCCCGGCTCGGTGACGCCGGGGGCGGCGATCACCGCGTCGATCTGCACCGTGCCGTCATGGCCGGCGTCGTTCAGGCCGAAGATGAACACCCCGACCGCGCCTATGGGTGAACGCCAGCGCCCCAGGTAATTGTCCGCCAAGCTGTTGTAAGTCCAGCCGCCGATGTAATCGGTGGTCAATTCTCCGGGTACCACCGAGCCGTCCGCGCCGAGAAAGAAGAGCATGTAGTCCAGGGCACTTTCGCGGAGCGAGACGCGGCCGTCGGTGCCGACATCCGAATCCGCATAACGGGTCGCCAGCGAGAAAACATCAACCCGCCTGAAGAATTTGTCGGCAAAATCCCCAGGGTTGCTGAAGACGCCCAGCCCGGCCTGGTCTTTGCCGCCATTGTCGGCGGTCGGTGGCTGGGCCGTCACGGCCACCGTGCTGCCGATTCCCCAAAACAGCGAATCCACCCCGAGATGGTTGTCGACGCCGCTGCCCACGCCTTCCAGGCCAAATACCTTGCCATCGTTGGTGAATTTGCTGTGGTCGGCCACGAAGTTCCAATCGACTTTGTCGCCGTAGGCATCGCGGTTGCCCCGCTGGGCCGCCGGAAAGAACGGCGTGGTGCCCGCCGCTGAGAAGATGCGCTCGACCTGCGGACTGGTGATCTGGACCTTGCCGCCGACCGTCGCAGAGAGCACCGGGCCGATCTCGTCGATCGACCCGACTCTTTGCCCGGTGACCCGCACAATATTGGCCGGATCGCGCGAATGGGCGGGGTCTGCAGCAATTTCCCGATGCACCGCCCGGCCGTCCCCGAGAAAGTGATAGAGTTCATGCGGAAAGACACTCTCCAAATCATTTTCGCCTTTGAAGATGGCTTCATTTTTGGGCCCGGCAATGAGCGACGGGTAATAGGCTTCGGCCAATCCGCCGCTGGCCAGCCGATTCGCATAATATAAATCGATAGTCGGCGCCGCCGCGTTGTTGTCGGTCATGATCTGGCGCTCCGCCGGCAAACTCAGTGGGAATGCGAAGCTGCCGTCCCTGCCGGCCGCCGGTGAGGTCACGCCGCGCAGGCCGGTTTCCAGCACTGACACTCCGGCTTGGTACACATAAGCCTTATTCGCCATATTGAAGTCGGTGACCCTGCCGTCCGGCGCCATCGCCCCGGTGTTGTCGGTCAGGATGGTAGTGCGGACGCTGACGCTGCGGTCGCTGCGGTCATAGCCGCGGGCGGTGTTGCGTGGCCCGGCCAGCGAGGGGTGGCGGACATCGATCCAGCCGGTCCATTCGTCGCCAAATCGGCCCGAGGCGGGGTTGGATTCATAGGCCAGCAGGCCTTCGCGGGGCATCGCGGTGCGCAGACCGACCTGGTCGGGGCCGACCAGGTGGATCGCGCGGGCGGGCAGGGTGGGGTTGAGCAAGCAAAACGCGCCCAGCCAAATGGCGGCATGGCGCAGTGGGGCGGTGCGGTGGCGTGAGGGCATGGTGGCCTCCTGATTCGACGGTGGTTCGATCACACGACGGCGTCTGCGGACAGGCCCTGCGAGGCTTGGCGATCCGCAGTTCGCCGAGCGCCCAGATTGCGCCCAGCCCTGCCACAAGGCAAGGCGCCCGGGCCAGCGATTACCGGTCGAATGTCACGCCGCACCGCGCCGCGTGGGCCGCGCCGCGCGGCGCTGGCGCCGCGCGCTCAGCGCAGGCGCATCGTCAGGCCCACTGGCGTCATCGTGAAGGCCAGCCGCTCCTGCGCCTCGGCGCCGTCGGGGGTGTCGACTGCCGTGATGTCGAAGCGGCCCAGCAGCACCGCGATCGCCATCTTGATTTCGAGCAGGGCCAGGTAGCGTCCCGGGCAGATGCGTGGGCCGGCGCCAAAGGGCATCGAGGTGCGCTTGTCGCTGGCGCTGAGTTCGCCCGGCAGGCCCTGGTTGAGCCAGCGCTCGGGCAGGAAGGCGGCGGCCTGCGGCAGTTGCGAATCGATCAGGCTGTCGTGCCGGGTCAGGCAGACCAGCATCGCGCCGGCCCGCAGTTGCACGTCGCCAACCACGCTGTCGCGCAGCGCGACCAGGCCGTTGATCGGCGCCACCGGCTTCAGGCGCATGGTCTCGTGGGCGCAGGCCTCGACATAGTCGAGCGCGGCCAGGTGCTCCAGGCTGATCTGGGCAGCGTCAGCGCAAACCCGCCGCACCTCATCGCGGGCCCGCGCCAGCGCCGCCGGATGGCGCCAGAGCAAATGGATCATCCACGCCAGGGTGTTGGCGGTGGTGTCCTCGCCGGCCAGCAGCATGCCCAGCACGTTGCCGGCGACGGCGCTGTCGGCGATGCCGCTGTCGGGCTGGTCGGCGGCCACCAGCATGGCCTCGAGCAGGTTGCCGGGTTGCTCGCGCAGCAGCGGGTCTGCGGCCAGCCGGGCACGCGCCTGGGCGATGAAGTCGCTGACCGCGCGCTTGACCTCGACCAGGCTGGTGGCGAGCTGCCGGTCGGCGGCACTGGTCCACCAGCGCCAGACAGGAAAGGGGGAGAACATGCGCCGGTTCAGCTCGGGAAAGATCTTGTCCAGGTGCTGCTGGATCACGTCTTCGTCGGATTGCAGGGTGTTGACGTCGGCGCCAAAGGCCAGCCCGGCGATGGTGTCGACGGTGTAGCGCATCAGATCGGCCTGCAGGTCGATGCTGCGGCCCTGCTGGGCGGCCAGCCGCCAGCGCCCGCTCAGGCGGTCGGCCACCCGGGTCAGCGACGGAAAGTAGCGCTTGACATGGCCGGGATCGAAGCTGGCCATGACCATCCGGCGCTGGCGTTGCCAGTCGTCACCCTCGGCGCCGAACAAGCTGGGCAGCAGGCCCATCTCCATGCCGATCTGGCGCACCCTGGGGGTGCGCCGAAAACCCTGCGGCCGGTCGCGCAACGCCAGCGCCACCGCCTCATGGTTGCCGGTGACGACCACGGTGTCACGGCCCAGCTTCAGCCGGTAGGTGCTGCCGTAGGTTCTGGCCCATTGCTCCAGTTGCAGGTGAAAGCGCTGCGGCTTGATCTGCAAGGCGTTGCCGAACACCGGGATGCCGCGCGGCCCTGGCAGGTCGGCGGGCTGGCGCAGGTTGCGGGGGGCGGTGGTGTCGGTCATGGGCCTGCCTTGGGGTGTTGGGTGCCGACCTCAGTGTCGCAGCACGCCAGGGCGCAGCTCAGGTCCGCCAGACCCGCGGCGGGCAGGGCGGCAGCGCCCAGTGCTGGTGGCGCCAGGCGGCCCAGACCGAATGCAGCAGCGCCATCGCCGGGTCGACCTGGTGGGCCAGCGCGCGCAGCACCACCAGTCGCGGGTGCGCAGCGCTGACGCCGGCCGTGGCCGCCAGGGTGCTGGTGGCGATCAGGCTGCGGGCGGCCTCGACCAGCGCCTCGCTCGCCAGCCTGCCCAGCGCCGTGCCCGAGGCCAGCCACAGCGTTGCCACCAGGCTGTGCCCGGCCAGGCCCAGGGCTGAGTCGCGCAACAGCCGGTCTGCGCCGTCGATGCGGCCGCGCTCCAGCCAGACCCCGGGCAAGGTCAACTGCTGGCTGAAGTGGCCACGCTCAAAGGGCTGGCCGGCGGCCGGCAGGCCCAGGGCCAGCAGGTCCCAGCCAATCATTTGGGCGCCGGGTTGGAGGTCGAACCGGAGCTGGTTCAGTGCTGCGCAGCCGGGGTAGGCGATGCTCTCCAGCGGCAGCCATTCAAGCCTGGCGCCCTCGGCCAGCGTGGCCTGGACGGTCTGCCGCGCCAGCGGCCCGGCGCTGCGGTAGAAACGGGTCGCGCCGGGGGTGGTCAGCAGGGCGTGGCTGCCCGGGCCCACGCGCAGGTCCAGCACCAGTTCGTCGCCGCCGACCACGCCGCCGGGCGGGTGAATCAGCACATGGTGGCAGACGGTCGGACCTTCGGGGTACAGGCGCTGCAGGACCCGCAGCGGGCCGTGGTGGCGATCCAGCGCGACCGTGCGGCCCTGCTCCGACCGGTAGTCGAGCTGGAGATGCCCGCTCCAGCCTGGGCTCACCGTGACTGCGAGCTGCGGTGCGCCCAGCCGGTGATGCGCACTTCGAACAGCGAGAACAGCTCGTACATCGCCATCGCCATCGCGCCGACCACGACCAGGCCGGCAAAGGCCAGGCCCATCTGCATCGCGCTGCCGGCCGAGACCAGCAGGTAGCCAATGCCCTCGTTGCTGGCGGTCATCTCGCTGACCGTGGTGCCGACAAAGGCCAGCGTGATCGCGACCTTGAGCGAGCCGAAGAAGTAGGGCATCGAGCGCGGCAGGCCGACCTTGACCAGCACATCCCAGCGCTTGGCGCCCAGCACCCGCAGCACGTCCTCGAGTTCGGGCTCCAGCGTGGCCAGGCCGGTGGCGATGTTGACCGTGATCGGGAAGAACGAGATCAGGAACGCCGTCAACACCGCTGGCCCGACGCCGATGCCGAACCAGACCACCAGGATCGGCACGAACGCCGCCTTGGGCAGGGCGTTGAAGCCGGTCATCAGCGGGTAGATGGCGGCATAGGCCAGGCGCGAGCTGCCGATCAAAAAGCCCAGCAGCACGCCGACCACGATGGCGATGCCGAAACCGGCCATCGTCACCCAGTAGGTGCGCCAGGCGTGCTTGCCGATCTCACCCTTGAACTCCCACAACTGGGTGGCGATGCGCGCCGGGCTGGGGAAAATGAACTCGCTCACCGCCAGCGCCGAACACAGCACCTGCCAGAGCACGACCACCGCCAGCAGCAGCAGCCAGGGCGACCAGCGCTCGACCTTGGGCGAGATCATGGCGCAGTGACCCCCTGACCGGTCAAGTAGGCCTGGCTGGTCTGGCGGGCCTTGCCGATGTGGCCACGCAACTCGTGGACGATGTCGGTGAAGCCCGGGGTGTAGGTCACTTCCAGGTCGCGCGGCCTGGCCAGGCCGATCTCGCGGCGGGCGACAAAGCGCCCGGGTGCGGCGCTCATCACGTACACCGTGTCGGCCAGGAACACGCTCTCGCGCAGGTCATGGGTGACGAGGATGACGTTGAAGCGCTGCGCCGCCTGCAGGTCGCGCAGGGTGCACCACAGCTCCTCGCGGGTGAAGGCGTCGAGCGCGCCGAAGGGCTCGTCGAGCAGCAGCATCTTGGGCTCGTGGATCAGCGCCCGGCAGATGCTGGCGCGCTGCTGCATGCCGCCCGAGAGTTGCCAGGGGAACTTGTCTTCATTGCCGGCCAGGCCGACGCTGGCCAGCAGCCGCCTGGCCTTGTCCTCGAACTCGGCGCGGCGGGACTTGAGCTGGCTGCGGTAGGGCTCGACGATCTCCAGCGGCAGCATCACATTGGCCAAGGTGGTCCGCCAGGGCAGCAGGCTGGGCGCCTGGAAGGCCATGCCGGTGATCTTCAGCGGCCCGGTCACAGCCTGGCCGCCGATCTGCACCGTGCCACGGGTCGGCCGGCGCAGGCCGGTGGCCAGCTTCATGAAGGTGCTCTTGCCGCAGCCCGAGGGGCCGACGATGGCAATGAATTCGCCCTCGTTGACCTGCAAGTTGATGTCCTCGACCGCAAAGCTGCCGGCCTCGCGCAGGGTCTCGGTGTAGGCCAGCCAGACCTGGCTGAAGTCGACAAAGGCGCTCACCTGAGGCCGCGCCGGTCTACTTCTTGGACGCAGCGGCAAAGATGTCGCGCTCGGCCGCCACCGGCAGGAAGCTGCCGTTCCAGATCGCCGCCGTGTCGACCCGGGTCTTGGTGGCGAAGGCGTCGGACACCTGGCTGGCCATCAGCGCCAGGCGCGGCGCCGAGATCGCGCCGTAGCCCTCGGCCCGGGCGTCGGCGGTGACGATGGACGACTCGATCGCCAGGCGCAGGCGGCGCTCTTCCATCTCGCTGTTGATGATGCCGTCGCGCTCCTTGACCACCGCCACCGCGCCCTTGGGGTCGGCGATCACGGCCTTGGAGCCCTTGGTGAAGGCGCGCAGGAAGGCCTTCACCGCCTCGGGGTTCTTCTTGATGAAGTCCTCGCCGGCAATGATCGCGTTGCCGTAGAGCTTGACGCCGTAGTTGGGGTAGAGCTGCACCGCGATATCGTCGGCCTTGATGCCGCGCGCCTCGAGGTTGAGCAGGCTGGTGAAATAGAAGCCGGTGATGGCGTCAACATCGCCCTTGGCCAGCATGGTCTCGCGCAGGCTGGGATCCATGCTGATCCAGTTGACCGCGCCGACGCTGTTGGCCTTCTGGAAGATCGGGAAGGCGCGCCGCCCGGCGTCGAAGACCGGCGCGCCGAGCTTCTTGCCGCTCAGGTCGGCGGGGGTCTTGATGCCCGATTTTTTGAGCGAAAACACCGCCGCCGGGGTGTTGTTGTAGACCATCATCACCGCCACCGGCTTGTTCGGTGCGGTCGGGTTGTTGGCATGGAATTCCATCAGCGCGGCCAGGTCGGCAAAGCCCATGTCGTAGCTGCCCGAGGCGACCCGGTTGACGGCATTGCCCGAGCCGTTGCCGGCGTCGACCGTGACATTGAGCTTCTCGGCCTTGAACATGCCCTTGGCCGCCGGCAGCAGGAACAGCGCAGCCGGCCCCTCAAAGCGCCAGTCGAGTTGGAACTTGATGGCGGTTTCCTGGGCCTGCGCCGGCAGGCCTGGGAGCAGGCCGGCCAGTGCCGCCAGCGTGGTCAACAGGGCCAGCGCAGGGCGGCGCGGCAGGCGGGACAGGCTCATGGTTTCTCCGGGGCAGGGAACGGGGGATTGAAGCAAGCCGGCCAACGACAATGGCGCTCCTCCGTCGGCTGCCCGGTGTTGCGCAGGCCCGGTGTTGCGCAGGCCCAGTGCGCGCCGCAGGGGCAGGCCGGCCGGGCGCGATCATACCCAGCGCGCCCGGCTGCTTTCGTCGCTTTCGTCGCTACCGCAGCCCGCACCCGCTGCCAGGGATTGCCGAGGATCTCGCCATGGGCAAGCTCACCACCCACGTTCTGGACACGACCAAGGGCGGGCCCGCCGCCGGCATGGCGCTGGGCCTGTTCCGCCTCGAGGCCGGCGCCGCGATCCTGCTCAAGTCGCTGCGCCTGAATGCCGATGGCCGGGCCGACGCGCCCCTGCTGGCCGATACCGAGTTGCTGCCGGGCCGCTACCGGCTGCTGTTCGAGGTCGCGGCCTACTTCCGCGCGCAGGGCGTGGCGCTGCCCGATCCGCCGTTCCTGGACCAGGTGCCGCTGGATTTCGGCGTCGCCGACCGCGAAGGCCACTACCACGTGCCGCTGTTGGCCAGCCCCTGGAGCTACAGCACCTACCGCGGCAGTTGAGGCCGGCAATGCGGGTGCGGCCCGTTGCGCCGCGGTTTGAGATCGGTCACAGTCGGTCCGCGCCCGAACCGAGGCGGCGACCAACCCACCTGAGGACATCACAATGACCCCTGACCTGAAATGGCTCTTGTACAGCGTCGCCCTGGCCTTGGCGATGGAGTTGGTCGGCAGCGCGCTGCGGGTGCGCATCTGGACGCCCAAGGGCCTGATGCTGGCCCTGGGCAACCGCGACGATCTGCCGCCGGCCTCGGCCCTGGCCGGGCGAGCCGACCGGGCGTCGCGGAACATGCTGGTCAGCCTGCTGCTGTTTGCCGCCGTGCTGCTGGCAGCGCATGCCGCTGGCAAGACCGGCGAGCGCATCGACAACGCGGCCGCGCTGTTCTTCTGGTCCCGCTTGGCCTATGCGCCGCTGTACTGGCTGGGCATCACCTATCTGCGCACGGCGGCCTGGGCTGCCGGCATTGTCGGCATCGCCATGGTGGCCTTGACGCTGCTCTGAAACCATTGCTGAAACCGAAGAAAGTACCTGCATGCGCTTGCACCACATTGCCGCCGCCGCCCTGATCCTGCTGTCGCCCCTGGCCGAGGCCGCGACGCTGCGCGTGGCCAACGCTGGCGACGTCCAGTCGATGGACCCGCATTCGCTCAACGAGGCACTGCAACTGAGCTTCACCGGCAATGTCTACGAGTCGCTGGTCACCCGCGGCAAGGACATGTCGGTACAGCCGCTGCTGGCGACCAAGTGGAGCCAGACCTCGCCTACGGTCTGGCGCTTCGATCTGCGCCGGGGCGTCAAATTCCAGGACGGCACGCCGTTCGACGCCGACGACGTGGTCTTCAGCTTCAAGCGCGCGGCCGGCGACGGCTCGGACATGAAGGGCTATACCGCGCCGATCAAGCAGGTGCGCAAGCTCGACGCCTACAGCGTTGAGATCGAGACGAACAGCCCCTTCCCGATCCTGCCCGACACCTTCACCGTGCTGGCGATGATGAGCAAAAAGTGGTGCGAATCCAACCGCGCCGAGACCCCGGTGGACCGTCGCAAGGGGATCGAGAACGCCGCCAGCTTCCACGCCAACGGCACCGGCCCCTACAAGCTGCGCGAGCGCAACCCGTCTGCCCGCACCACCTTGTCGCGCCATTTCGCCTACTGGGGCAAGGTCGAGGGCAATGTCGACGAGGTGATCTTCACCCCCATCGGCAACGACGCGACGCGGGTCGCGGCACTGCTCTCGGGTGAGATCGACGTGATGGAGCCGGTGCCGCTGCAAGACGTGGAGCGGATCAAGTCCTCGGCCAACCTGGCGGTGCTGCAGGGCCCGGAGCTGCGCACCATTTTTCTCGGCATGGACCAAAAGCGCGACGAACTGCTGTTCTCCAACGTCAAGGGCAAGAACCCGTTCAAGGACAAGCGGGTGCGCCAGGCCTTCTACCAGGCCATCGACATCGAGACCATCAAGTCGCGGGTGATGCGCAATGCCGCCTCGCCGACCGCTTTGCTGCTGGGCCCCGGCGTCAAGGGCTTCCAGCCCGACATGAACAAGCGCCTGCCCTATGACCCCGAAGCCTCGAAAAAGCTGCTCGCCGAGGCCGGCTATCCACAAGGCTTCGAGGTGGCGATGAACTGCCCCAACGACCGCTACGTCAATGACATCGCGATCTGCCAGGCGGTGGCCGCCAACCTGGCGCGGGTGGGGGTCAAGATCAACCTCCAGGCCGAGAGCAAGGTCACCTACTTCCCCAAGATCCTGCGCCGCGACACCAGCTTCTACCTGCTCGGCTGGACCCCGAGCACGGTCGACGCCCATGACCCGCTGTTCAACCTGATGGCCACCCCCACCGACAAGGGCCAGGGCGGCTTCAACCTGGGCAGCTACAGCAACCCGGCGCTGGACGATCTGACCGCCAAGGTCCAGAGCGAGACCGACCCGGCCAAGCGCAACAGCCTGATCCGCGAGGCGCTGAAGATCCACGCCGACGACATCGGCACCCTGCCGCTGCACCAGCAGGCGCTGGCCTGGGGCTATGCCAAGAAGGTGTCGCTGGTGCAACTGCCGAACAACGCGATGAACTTCGGCTGGATCACGGTGGCCGCCAAGTAGCTGGCCGCAGCGGGGCTCGGGCAAGGCGCTGGCCGAGGCGGTCGCCGGTGAGGCGGTCTTGCAGGTCGGTTTGACCTGTGCACAGTCGGTCGCGGGCGATCCGCACGAGTTGACCTTCGCGGTCGGCGCAGAGGCGCCGGTCTCGGTCACGAATTGACGCTTCGACGCCTGCCGGCGCACTGGCCTGGGCCGGGCTTAGCACAGAACTTGTGGTGCTAAGTATTTCCCGTCGATCTGGATGCCCAGTCATCCGAAAAAATGCCTCAGACCGGCCAAGTTGGTGGAAGCGCCACTGGGTTAAGCCGGACTGCCGACTGCCGCAACGAAAAGCACCATGAACAACCGAACCCTGGTCAGAGGCCTGTTCCTGGCCGCGATCGCGCTGCTGTTTGGCCTGAACTCGCTGCGCTACAGCATTGGCAAGTTCAGCCGCGCCGGACCGGGCCTGTTTCCGCTGATGGTCAGTGCGCTGCTGCTGGTCATTGCCATCCTGACCATCGTCAGCTCGCGCTACTCGGAGCCCGAGCGGCTCGGGTTCAACCCCAAGAACATCGGCCTGTTGCTGGGGTCGCTGGCCGCGTTCGCGCTGGTGTCGCATTTCTTGAACATGAGCCTGGGCATCATCACCATGGTGTTCATTGCCGGCTTCGCTGGCAGCGCGAGCTACTCGATTGCGCGCAATCTCAAAGTTTCCGCTGGCCTGATCGCCATCGCCTTCGCGTTCCACAAGCTCCTGGGCTTGAACCTGCCGCTCTACTGATGGAAGTCCTCAACAACCTCGCGTTTGGTTTCAGCCACGCGCTGACGCTGCAGAACCTGATGTTCTGCGCCATCGGCTGCACGGTCGGAACCCTGGTCGGCCTGCTGCCAGGATTGGGGCCGCTGGCCACCATCAGCCTGCTGCTGCCGCTGACCTATTCGATCCCCACCGGCGGTGCACTGATCATGCTGGCCGGCATCTATTACGGGGCGCAGTACGGCGACAGCGTGAGTGCGATCACGATGAAGATCCCGCACGCCAGCAGCATCGTGGCCTGCATAGATGGCTACCAGATGACGCTCAATGGCAAGTGCGGGCTGGCGCTGTTCACTGCCGGCGTGTCGAGCTTCATCGGCGGTACGGTGGCGATCATCGTGCTGGCCTGGCTGGCGCCGACGCTGGGTGAGGTCGCTTTCCTGTTCGGGCCGTCCGACTACTGCATGCTGATGATGGTCGGCTTCGTCTGCGTCAGCTTTGTCACCACCGGCAGCCTGCTGAACGGCCTGGCGATGTGCCTGATCGGGGTCTTGCTCGGCCTGATCGGCACCGACGTGACCAGTGGCGTGCAGCGCTTCACCATGGACCTGCCCTTCCTGGCCGACGGCGTCGGCCTGGTGAGCATCGCGCTGGGCTGTTTCGGCATCGCCGAGATCACCAAGAACCTCGACTCCAAGAACGAGCGCACGCCCTTCAACGGCAAGATCAACCTGATCCCGACCTGGCCCGAGTTCAAGCGCATCATCCCCAGCGCCCTGCGCGGCAGCGTCATAGGGTCGGTGCTCGGCATCCTGCCGGGCGGCGGGCCGGTGATCGCCCAATTCGCCGCTTATGCCGTCGACAAGAAGGTCAGCAAGTACCGCGACGAAATCGGCAAGGGTGCGATCGAGGGCGTGGCCGGCCAGGCGGCGGCCGACGAGGCAGCGGCGCGCACCAGCTTCATCCCGCTGATGAGCATTGGCATCCCCGAGAACGCGGTGATGGCGCTGATGATGGCGGCCTTCATCATCAAGGGCATACAGCCCGGCCCGAACATGATCGCCAACCACCCCGACCTGTTCTGGGGCCTGGTCGCCAGCATGTGGGTCGGCAACTGCTTTTTGATCACGCTCAACGTGCCGCTGGTGCGCTACTGGCTGTCGGTGTTCAAGATCCCCTATGCGGTGCTGTTCCCGTCGATCCTGTTCTTCTGCTGCATCGGCACCTTCAGCGTCAACAACAACCTCGACGATGTCTTCATCACCGCCGCGTTCGGCCTGCTGGGCTATTTGTTCATGCGCCTGGATCTGGACGCCGCGCCGCTGATGCTGGGCTTCATCCTCGGGCCCATGCTGGAAGAGAACTTCCGCCGGGCGATGCTGCTCAGCCGCGGCAGCTTCAGCATCTTCGTGACCCGCCCGATCAGCGGCACCTTGACGGCGTTGATCGCGATCTTCGTGGTCTGGCAGGTGGTCGCCTTCCTGCGCCAGCCCAAGGCCAAGTCGGCCAGTGAAGGGCTGCAAAAAGCGGTGGGCGTCGGCGAAGGCTGAGGCAGCAGCAAGGGAGGCGCCGCCCTGGCCACAGCGGGGCGGCAGGCTCAGGTCACCGGCGCCGGGTTGAACAGCACCAGGGCGTTGTGCAGCCTGTGGCGCTCGGCCCAGGTCGGCCGGCCCGAGGCGGTGTCGAGCAAGAGTTCGAACAAGGCCTGGCCGGTGGTTTCGATGCTGGTCTGGCCGTCGGCGATGGTGCCGGCGTTCAGATCCATCAGGTCGTGCCAGCGCCGCGCCAGTTCGCTGCGGGTGGCGACCTTGAGCACCGGGCAGGCGGCCAGGCCATAGGGCGTGCCACGGCCGGTGGTGAAGACATGCAGGTTCATGCCGGCGGCCAATTGCAGCGTGCCGCAGATGAAATCGCTGGCCGGGGTGGCGGCAAAGACCAGGCCGCGCTGGTCGGCGCGCAGCTTCTCGCCCGGCGGCAGAACATGGGCGATTTCCGAGCTGCCGCTCTTGACGATCGAGCCCATCGCCTTCTCGACGATGTTCGACAGGCCGCCGGCCTTGTTGCCCGGGGTGGTGTTGGCGCTGCGGTCGGCCTGGCCGCGTGCCAGGTAGCGGTCGTACCAATCGAGCTCGTGGATGATGGCCTGGGCCACCTCGGCGCTGGCGGCGCGGGCGGTGAGCTGGTCGACGGCGTCGCGCACCTCGGTGTTCTCGCTGAACATGATGGTCGCGCCGGCGCGCACCAGCAAGTCGGCGCAGTGGCCCACCGCCGGATTCGCGGTGGCGCCAGAGAAGGCGTCGCTTCCGCCGCACTGCACACCCACCACCAGGGCGCTGGCGGGCACGCGCTCGCGCCGCCGTGCGTCCAGGCGCGCCAGGTGCACCCGCGCCTGGGCGAGGATGGCAGCGATCATGTCGCCCAGGCCGATGTGGGCGTCGTCCTGCAGGCGGATGGTCGCCAGCGCCTGGCCGCGCTGGTCGTTGATGGGGATGCTGCCGGGTGGCATCAAGCGCTCGGGCGGCAGCTTCTCGCAACCCAGGCTGACGACCATCACCTCGCCGCCGAAGTTCGGGTTCAGGCTGATGTGGCGCAGGGTGCGGATTGGGATCTCGGCGCCGGGCGCGTCTATCGCCACGCCGCAGCCGTAGCTGTGCTCCAGGCCGACCACGCCATCGACATTGGGGTACAGCGGCAACAACTCGGCCGTGATGCGCTGCACCGCCAGGTCGACCACCCCGGCGACGCATTGCACCGTGGTGGTGATGGCCAGCAGGTTGCGCGTGCCGACCGAGCCGTCGCGGTTGCGGTAGCCCATGAAGCTGTAGCCGTCGAGCGGGGCAGATTCGGCTGCCTTGACGGTGGCCATCGGCAGGCCGTCCAGGCTGCGCGCGGCGGGCAGATCCAACAGCCGCTCATGGATCCAGCGGCCGGCGGCGATGTCGGACTTGGCGCTGCCTATCACCACGCCGTAACGGCGCACCGGGCCACCGGCGGCGATGTCGACCAGGGCCAGCTTGTGGCCCTGCGGCACCTTGTCGAGCAGGGTGGGGCCATCGGCGATGGCCGTGCCGGCGGCCAGGCCGCCATCGTTGGCGACGATGGCGACGTTGTCGTCCGGGTGCATGCGGATCAGCACCGGGTGCACGGACGCCTGGCTGCTCATGGCACGGCGCCCTGGACGTTGACGTAGAGCGCGTACAGGCCATGGCTGGCGGCCATGAACAAACGGTTGCGCCGGGCGCCGCCAAAGCACAGGTTGGCGCAGCGCTCGGGCAGGTGTATTTGGCCTATCGCCAGGCCCTGCGGGTTGAAGACGCGCACCCCGTCCAGCTCGGCCGACGAAGCGCCGGCCCGGCCGTCGCTGCCCCAGCCGCACCAGGTGTTGCCCTCGGTGTCGATGGCGATGCCGTCGAGCGCGCCGGCGCCGTCGGCGTCAAGGTGCAGGCGTTTGCCGCTGAGTTGGCCATCGGGCCAGACGTCGTAGGCCCAGACCTTGCGGCTGGGGGTGGCGCGGCTCTCGACCACGTACAGCACCGACTCGTCGGGCGAAAACGCCAGGCCGTTGGGGCCGGCCAAGTCGTCGAGCCGGCAATCCAGCCTGCCGCTGCGCGGATCGATGCGGTAGACGCCCTGGAACCCCAGTTCGGGCGTCGCCGGCTCGCCCTCCCACCAGCCATGGATGCCGAACGGCGGATCGGTGAACCAGACCGCGCCGGCGTCCGGCCCCAGGCGCTGGCAGACGATGTCGTTGGGCGAGTTCAGGCGCTTGCCCTGGAAGCTGTCGGCCAGCACGCTGATGCTGCCGTCGGGCTCAGTGCGGGTGACGCGCCGGCTCAGGTGCTCGCAGGCCAGCAGCCGGCCTTGCAGGTCGCGCGCCAGGCCATTGGCGTGGTTCGACGGCGCGCGGAACGGCGTGACCCCGCCGCTGGCCTCGTCCCAGCGCAGGATGCGGTTGTTCGGGATGTCGCTCCAGAGCAGGCAGCGGTGGTCGGCGAACCACTGCGGCCCCTCAGACCAGCGGCAGCCGCTGGCGAGTTGCTCGACGCTGCTGCTGTAGACGCGCAGCCGGGCAAAGCTGTCGTGCAGGACCTCGACCGCCGGGTCAGGGTAGCGGCTGTTGGGGGTGAAGGCGATCGAGGGTCCGTGCATGACGCGAGTGTTGCAGCCAGGGTGGGGGCGGCTCAGAGTACCGGATGCCCGGTGATCAGGGTTGGCAGCCAGGTCGAGAAGGCCGGCACATAAGTGACCAGGTTGATGGCGATGAAGATCGCCAGGTAGTAGGGCCAGGCGGTCTTGGTGGCCTCGCCTATCGAGATGTTGCCGATCGCGCAACCAACGAACTGCACCGTGCCGACCGGTGGATGGACCAGCCCGAGCGCGCAGTTCAGCAGCAGCATCATGCCGAACTGCACCGGCCCCACGCCCATCGCAATCGCCAGCGGCAGGAACAGCGGGGTGGTGATCAGGATGTGCGCCGCCATGTCGAGAAAGATGCCGAGGATCACCTGGATGATGTTGATGTACAGCAGCATCAGCCAGGGCGAATGGGTGGCGGCCAGCAGCGCCGCCTCGATCGCCTCGGGGATCTCCAGGTAGGCCATCTGGTAGCGCAGCATGTTCGACACGCCGATCAGCAGCAGGATCACGCCAGTCGTCTTGGACGCCTTGGCCAGCGACTTCAGCAGCTTGGTTCGGGTCATCGTGCGGTAGATGACGACCGTCAGCAGCAGCGAGTAAGTGACCGCGATGGCCGCCGCCTCGGTCGCGGTGGTGATGCCCTGCATCACGCAGAACAGGATGATGACCACCACCATCAGCCCCGGCAGCGAGGCGACGAAGCTGCTCAGCACCGCGCCCCAGCCGGGGAACTTCTCGACCATGGTGCTGCCATCGGCGCGCCTGGGGAAACCGAACTTGACCGCCTGCCAGTACGCCGCCACCAGCATGCAGACCATGATCCAGAACACCGGGATCAGGCCGGCGAACATCAGGTCGCCGATCGACACGCCGCGGATGTGGATGCCGCCAATCGTCCCCGCCGCGCCCTGCGCCGCGAAGGCGTAGATGATCATGTTGTGCGAGGTCGGCATCAGCGCCCCGGTCAGCGAGGCATGGGTGGTGACATTGACCGCGTAGGCGGCGCTGTAGCCCTCGCGTTTCATGATCGGGATCATCACCCCGCCCATCGCCGAGGTGTCGGCCACCGGCGAGCCCGAGACACCGCCGAACAGGGTGCTGGCGAAGACGTTCGCCAGGCCCAGACCGCCCTTCCAGTGCCCGACCAGGGCGCGGGCGAAGTTGACGATCTTGTCGGCGATGCCGCCATGCAGCATCAGCTCGCCCGAGAAGATGAAGAACGGGATCGCCAGGAACGAGAACACGTTCATGCCCGAGACCATCATCTGGATCGCGGTCTCGAACGGCAGGCCCTCGACCGCGAAGGTCGCCAGGCAGGACAAGCCGATGGCAAAGGCCACCGGCACGCCGAGCAGCAAAAAGAGCAGGAAGCTCAGGCAAAGAACAGTCAGTGCCATGACGGACTCACCTGTTGGCCGGCCAAACGGGCGCCGATGTGCTCGACCGAGAACAACGTGATCAGCACCCCGGCCAGCACCACCGGCAGGTAGCGGCTGGCCTCGGACAGGCCCAGGGTGGGAATCGTCATGCCATGGGTCGAGGCGCCCATCAGGCCGCCACCGACCAGCAGCGCCAGGGCGAAGACGATGCTCAAGCCGTGGACCAGCAGCGCGACAAAACCCTGCACCCGCTCGGGCAGCACCGCGATCAGCGAATCCAGGCCGATGTGGCCGGCGTCGCGCACCCCGGCCGAGGCGCCGAACATGGCCACCGAGATCACCAGCAGCAGGGCCAGTTGCTCAACATAGGGCGGCGCGGCGTTGAACACGTAGCGCAGCACCACGCCATAGACCACCACCGACAGCAGCCCGGCCAGGCAGGCACAGGCCAGGTACATGGTCCAGCGCGACAGACGCGAATTGAGGGCAGTCAGCCAGGCCATGGCGGGTCTCTCGTTGCAGCGCAAAGCGGCGGCGCCGATGGGCGCGCCGGGCTCACTTGGTGTTGACGACTTCCTGCACCAGGGCCTTGAGCTCGGGCGTGTTGGCAAACTTGTCCCAGACCGGGCGCTCGACCTCAACAAAGCTCTTGCGGTCGATCTCGGCGGCCGGCACGATCTTCGCGCCGCCCTTGATCACCGCCGCCTTGGCGTCCTTTTCCTTGGCCTCCCAGAGCGTCACGTAGTAGGGCACCGAGGCCTTGGCGGCCTTGCGGATCTCGGCCTGCTCTTCCTTGCTCAGGGTGTCCCAGACCTTCTTGGAGAACACCAGCACCTCCGGCCCCATCACATGCAGGGTCTCGGAATAGACGTTGGCGCTCTCGAAATGCTTGGCCTCGTCGTAGGACGGGTAGTTGTTCTCAGCGGCATCGACCAGGCCGGTCTTCAGGCCGGTGTAGACCTCGGCGTAGGGCATGGGCGTGGCCGACGCGCCCATCGCGCCGATCAGGCTGACCCACAGGTCGGACTGCTGGACGCGGATCTTCATGCCCTTGACGTCGGCCAGTGACTTGATCGGCTTCTTGGCGTAGATCGAGCGCGCGCCGCTCTCGTACAGCGCCAGGCCGATGAAGCCGGCCTTCTCGAACGCGGCCAGGATCTTGTCGCCGGGCGCGCCGTACATCGCCTTGCGGAAATGCTCGATGTCGCGGAACAGGAACGGGAACGACGGGATCATCGATTCCGGCACGATGCCGTGGAAGGCGGCGGTGTTGACCCGCACCATGTCCAGTGCGCCGATCTTGACCTGCTCGACCGTGTCCTTCTCCGAGCCCAGGGCGCTGTCGCCGAAGATCTTGATGCCGTACTTGCCGCCGGTGGCCTTGGACAGCTCCTCGCCCATGCGCTTGACCGCCAGGTTGGTCGGGTAATCCTTGTTGTGCACCTCGGCCGAGCGGAAATCACGCGCCGACGCGGTGCTGGCGCCCAGGCCAAGCACGGCGGCGGCGACCAGGCCGAACAGGGTCTTGCGGGCAAAACGCAGGCGGCTCATTTGTGGGGTCTCCAGGCGGGGGTGGGTTGCAAAAAAAGAGGAGGAAGGTGGCCGGTCGGCGCTCACAGCGGTCCGGTGCGAACGAAGCTGCCGCCCTGGTAGAGCGTTGCCGGATCGGTCATGTCGAGGCTCTGCTGGCGGGCCTCGACGGCGGGGCGAAAAGTCTCGGACGAGTCCAGCGGCCGGTAGCCGATGTGCCGGGCCGGGGTGTTGTCCCAGAAAGTGCGGGGGTTGTCCGACATGCCGTAGACGATGCTGTGGCCGACCACCGGCGCGGTCAACGCGGCCACCACCAGGCGCTCGGTGTCGTCAAAGCTCATCCAGGTGGCGAGCATGCGCCGGTCTTTGGGTTCGGCATAGGACGAGCCTATGCGCAGGCTCACTGTCTCGACGCCGTGCTTGTTCCAGTAGAGCTGGGCCAGGTCCTCGCCAAAGGCCTTGGACAGGCCGTAGAAGCCGTCCGGCCGGGCCGGGTCCAGCGGGCTGACCACCTCGTCCTGGCGGTAGAAGCCGGTGACGTGGTTGGAGCTGGCAAAGACGATGCGCTTGACGCCGTTGCAGCGCGCCGACTCGTAGAGGTTGACCATGCCGACGATGTTGCCCGCCAGGATCTGCTCCCAGGGCTGCTCGGTCGAGACCCCGCCCATGTGCACGACCGCGTCCACGCCCACGAGCAGGTCTTGCACCTGCGCCTTGTCCTCCAGCGCGGCGAGCATGATTTCTTCGCCCGCAGCGGCCGGCCCAAATTCGCGGCGGTGGCTCAGCCTCAGCGTCTGGCAGTAGGCCTTGAGCCGCGGCCGCAGCATCTGGCCGAGGTGCCCGGCCGCGCCGGTCAGCAGCAATCGGCCAAAGCGCAGGGTCGAGGCGGGGGTGTCGAGCATGGCAATCGAGGGTTGATTTCAGGGCCGGGGTCAGGCACTATCCGCCGCCGATGGTCAGTGGAGATCAGACATCGGTTATCGTACAAGTCGATGGATTCTACGAAGGCGGACAGGCGTGTCAAGCTCGGAATTTCAGGCGCCGGGGTGGGGCGGGTTGGGCGGGCCGGGCCGGTGGGGCCGGTGGAGCCGGCCGTGACCGCTGCTGCTGCGGCCCCGGTCGCCAATGCCCGGGTCGCCACCGCCCCGGTCGTTGCGGCGCGGCTGCGCCGACGCCCGCGCACCCTGGCGCTGGAACTGGTCGAGGCCATTGGTTCGCAACTGCGCGATGGCCTCATCGCCCAGGGCGCCCGCCTGCCGACCGAGGCGCAGATCATGGCCGAGTACGGCGTCAGCCGCACCGTGGTGCGCGAGGCGCTGTCCAAGCTCTCGGCCAGCGGCCTGGTGCAGACCCGCCACGGCATCGGCAGCTTCGCCGTCGGCCTGGGCGAGGGCATGGCCCCGGCGCTGTTGCAGTTCGCCCCGGAGCAGATCGCCACGCTGCACGACGTGGTCGCGGTGCTGGAGTTGCGCATCGGCATCGAGACCGAGGCCGCCGCCCTGGCCGCACAGCGCCGCAGTGCGCAGGACCTGGCCGAGATGCGCAGCGCGCTGCAGGCCTTCGACGCCGCCAATGCGCAGGGCCGCGACGCGGTAGCGGCGGATTTCCAGTTCCATCTGGTGGTTGCCCGGGCGACCCAGAACCCGCACTTCGCGGCCCTGCTGGGCGCGCTGGGCACGACCATCATCCCGCGCGCCCGGCTGGACCCGGGTGCTGCTGGCGCGCCGCCGTCGGAGCAGCGCCAGGACTATCTGCGCCGCGTCAACAGCGAACACGAAAGCATCGCCGACGCGATCGCCAACCAAGACGCCGAGGCCGCCCGGGCGGCGATGCGCACCCATCTGGCCAACAGCCGCGAACGGCGCCGACGTGCCGCCGCCGCAGCAGCCACCGCCGCATGAGCGCGGGCCGTGGCGCATGGAACTTGTAAGATGTCGTACAACTTGTACTCGGCGCGCCGGATTCTGCTGTCTGCCTGTCTGCCTGTCTGCCTGTCTGCCCGCCCGTCTGTCCACACCCGACGCTGAGAACCCACATGCGCTTGGCCACCCGCCCCGCACTGGCAATTTCGCCGCCAGCTTCCCTGGCAATTTGCCTGCGCAGGGCGTTCGCGCTGGCCATCGCGCTGGCCATCGTGGCGGCCTTGGCCGGCCCGTTCGCCCAGGCCCAGACGGCCGACGCCTTCCCGAGTCGCCTGGTGACCCTGGTCGTGCCCTTTCCCCCCGGCGGCGGCACCGACACCGGGGCGCGGATCGTGGCCCAGAAGCTGAGCCAGCGCTGGGGCCAGCAGGTGGTGGTGGACAACCGTGGCGGCGCGGCCGGGCAGATCGGCGCCGATGCCGTCGCCAAGGCCAGGCCCGACGGTTACACCTTGCTGATGGGCAACATCGGCACCCAGGCCATCAACCCCTCGCTCTACCCCAAGGCGGCGTTCGACCCCGACAAGGCGTTCGTGCCGATCTCGCTGGTGGCCGAATTGCCGCTGGCGATGATGGTCAACCCCGGCGTGGCCGCGCGCAGCCCGGCCGAGTTCATCGCCCTGGCCAAGGCCCAGCCCGGCAGGCTGAGCTACAGCAGCGCCGGCGCAGGCGGTGCGCCACACCTGGCGGCCGAGATGTTCAAGGCCGCCACCGGCAGCTTCATCGTCCACGTGCCCTACCGCGGCGGTGGCCCGGCCATCAGCGACCTGATCGCCGGCCATGTCCAGCTCAGCTTCATGACCGTGCTTGAAGCCAGCGGCCACATCAAGGCCGGCAAGCTGCGCGCGCTGGCCGTGACCAGCAGCCAGCGCGTGCCGGCCCTGGCCGATGTGCCGACCTTGGCCGAGTCGGTGCTGCCGGGCTTCAACTCGATCAGTTGGATCGGCGTGCTCGCGCCGGCAGGAACCGCCGACGCGATCGTCCAGCGCATCGCCGCCGACCTGCGCGAGGTGCTGGCCGCCGACGATGTCAGGGCGCGCATCATCGATCTCGGCGGTGTCCCCCGGGCGCTCAGCCCGGCGCAGTTCGGCGAGCTGATCCGCGCCGACCGGCAGCGCTACGCCCAGATCATCCGTGAGCGACGGATTACCACCGAGTGAGCCGCCCAGCGCCGCGCCACCCACCCACCCTCAGCCATCCCCGACGGAGCCATCACCCCATGAGACCCAACCAACTTCGCAGCCTCTGGCAGGCCGAGCGGGCCGCCGTCAACGGCTGGCTGGCGGTGGCCAACAGCTTCTCGGCCGAAGTCATGGCCCACCAGGGCTGGGACAGCCTGACCATCGACATGCAGCATGGCGTGATCGACTACCAGGCCATGGTCACGATGCTGCAGGCCATCAGCACCACCGCCACCGTGCCGGTCGTGCGCGTGCCCTGGCTGGAGCCCGGCATCATCATGAAGAGCCTGGATGCGGGCGCCTACGCCATCATCTGCCCGATGGTCAACAGCCGCGAGGACGCGCAGAAGCTGGTCGCCTACAGCCACTACGCGCCGCGCGGCAGCCGCAGCTTCGGCCCGGTCCGCGCCAACCTCTATGGCGGCGCCGACTACCCGCAACACGCCAACGACACCGTCGTCGTTTTCGCCATGATCGAGACCGCCCAGGCACTGGACAACCTCGACCAGATCCTCAGTGTCGAGGGCCTGGACGCGGTCTACATCGGCCCCTCGGACCTGTCGCTGGCGCTGGGCTGCACGCCGCAGTTCGACGATGTCGATCCGCCGGTGGCCCAGGCCATAGACCACATCCTGGCCCGCGCCAAGGCCCATGGCGTGCGCGCCGGGGTGCACAACGGCCGCACCGATGTCGCCCGGGCGCGCATCGCCAAGGGCTTTGACTTCGTCACCGTCAGCGCCGACGCGCGCATCCTGGCCGCCGGCTCGCAGCAGATCCTGCGCGAGATGCGGGCCTGACCCTGGCCGGGCCGACGGGCCACCCACTTGAGCGCAAGGATGGCATGACAAACCGAAACCTGACGATTGACGAGCGCCTGGGCCAGTACCTGCTGGACAACTCCTTGCGCGAGCACCCGTCCCAGGAGGCGCTGCGCGAGGCCACCCGCAACCACCCCCACGCGGGCATGCAGATCGCGCCCGACCAGGGCCAGTTGATGGCCCTGCTGGTCAAGCTCATTGGCGCCCGGCGCACGCTCGAGATCGGCACCTTCACCGGCTACAGCGCGCTGACCGTGGCCCTGGCCTTGCCCGACGACGGCCACCTGCTGGCCTGCGACATCAGCGACGAATTCACCCGGATTGGCCTGCCGTTCTGGCGCGCTGCCGGCGTGGCGCACAAGATCGAATTGGTGCTGGCGCCGGCGCTGCACACCCTGGACGCGCGCCTGGCCGCAGGCGCCGCCGGCAGCTACGACTTTGCCTTCATCGACGCCGACAAAACCGGCTACGACGGCTACCTCGAGCGCTGCTGGCAACTGCTGCGCCCCGGCGGCCTGATCGCCATCGACAACACGCTTTGGAACGGCGCTGTCGCCCGCCCGGCCACCAGCGACGACACCGCCGCCCTGCAACGCCTCAATGCCAAGTTGCACCACGATCAGCGATTCGACCTGGCGTTGCTGACGGTCGGCGACGGCCTGAGCTTGCTGCGAAAGCGCTGAGCGGCGCGAAAGCTGTGGGCAGCGGCTGACCGCGCTGCGCCTGTCGCCTAGACTGCTTCCACCACCCTACAACCCACGCCACCACCGTGAATCTCGTCCACACCGTTGCCTTGCTCGCCGTGCTTCAGTACATCGTGTTCGGATTTCTGGTCGGCCGGGCCAGGGGCAAGTACGGCGTCGTGGCCCCGGCCGTCAGCGGCAATGCCATGTTCGAGCGCCACCTCCGCGTCCAGATGAACACGCTGGAGCAACTCGTGGCGTTCCTGCCGGCGCTGTGGATTGCCGCGCAGTACTGGTCGAATGCGCTGGTCGCCGGCATTGGCGCGGTCTATCTGCTCGGCCGGCTGCTCTACTGGCGCGCTTACATTGCCGACCCCGGCAAGCGCGGGCCGGGCTTCCTGCTGACGCTGGCCGCGACCTCGACCTTGCTGGTCCTGGGGCTGATCGGCGTCGGCCTGCGCTCGGCGGGGTGAGGCGCCGGCCTGCTTGACCGGGTGATTCCCCGGCCGCGCGAGCGCTTCAGAACTCGACCTGCACCTTGCCGTCCCGCACCACCCGCGCCCACTTCAGTTGCTCGCTGGCGATGAAGGCGGCGAACTTCTCGCGGCTGCCGCCGCCGTCCTCGGCGCCGTAGGTGTCGAAGCGCTCCTGCACGTCGGCCATCGCCAGCACCGTGTTGACATCGCGGTTGATCTTGTCGGCAATCGCTGCCGGCAGCTTGCCCGGGCCCGCCAGGCCGTACCAGGTGGTGGCCTCGAAGCCCTCGTAGCCCTGCTCCTGCATGGTCGGCACGTTCGGATGGCCCTTGGCGCGCTTGAGCCGGGTCTGGGCGATGGCGACGACCTTGCCGCTTTTGACATGCGGCGTGGCCGCCGTCATGGTCTCGAAGCAGTACTGGATCTGCCCGCCCATCAGGTCGGTCAGCAAGGGGCCGCTGCCCTTGTAGGGAATGTGCAGGGCGTCGACCTTGGCCTGCTGCTTGAACATCTCCAGCGCCAGGTGCTGGGCCGATCCCGGGCCGGCCGAGCCAAAGGCGATCCGGCCCGGCTCGGCCCTGCACAGCGCGACCACGTCCTTGACCGATTTGTTCGGCGCACCGGGGTGGGCGATCAGCAGGTTGGGGGTGACGCCGACCAGCACGATCGGCACGAAGTCGCGCTCGACGCTGTAGCGCAGCTTGGTCGGCTGCAACGCCGGGCCCAGGGCGTGGCTGTTGATGTGGGCCATCAGCAGGGTGTAGCCGTCGCTGGGCTGCTGGGCGACATATTCGGCGGCGAGCAGGCCGGCGGCGCCGCCCTTGTTCTCGACGATCACCTGCTGGCCCCACATCACACTGAGCTTCTGCCCGACCACGCGGGCCAGCGCGTCGGTGCCGCCGCCGGGCGGAAAGCCGACCAGGATGCGCACCGGCGCGGTCGGCCAGTTGTTGGTCTGGCTGGTCTGTGCCTGGAGCAGGGCCGGCGCGGCCAGGCCGGCGGCCAGAACGGTACGTCGTTGCATGGTGGGTGGCGCTCCTTGCGGCTGGGCGCGGGTCAGGCGCTGTGTTCTGAAAAGTAAGCCATCGCCGCCGCCACGCCGCTGCCGGCGAGCCCGACGCCGTGCAATTGCAGGCCCATCTCGCAGCCGGCCAGGGTCGCGATCAGGGTCAGGTCGTTGCTGTCGCCCAAGTGGCCGATGCGGAACATCCGCCCCTTCAGCTTGCCCAGGCCGGTGCCCAGCGACAGGTCGAAGCGCTGGTGGATGGTCTGGCGCAGCGCATCGGCGTCCAGCCCCAGTGGCGTGACCACCCCGGTCAGCACCGGCGAGTAAAGCGCCGGATCGGCGCACTGGACGGCCAAGCCCCAGGCGTCGACCGCCGCGCGCACGCCCGCAGCCCAGCGCCGGTGGCGGGCGAACACCGCCTCCAGGCCTTCGCCCAGCAGCATCTCCAGCGACTCGTGCAGGGCGTAGAGCAGGTTGGTGCTGGGGGTGTAGGGCCAGTAGCCGCTGCGGTTCATCGCCACGATCTCGTCCCAGGCCCAGAAGCTGCGCGGCAGCCGCGCCGAGGCGTTGGCCGCCAGCGCCTTGGGCGAGAGCGCATTGAAGCTGATCCCCGGCGGCAGCATCAGGCCCTTCTGCGAGCCGCTGATGGTCACGTCCACGCCCCATTCGTCGTGGCGGTAGTCGGCGCTGGCCAGGCCCGAGATGGTGTCCACCAGCAGCAGGGCGGGGTGGCCGGCGGCGTCGATCGCCCGGCGCAGCGCCGCGATGTCGGAGGTGACGCCGGTTGAGGTCTCGTTGTGGACCACGCAGACGGCGCGGATCGCATGGCCGGTATCGGCGCGCAGGCGGGCCTCGACCAACTCGGCCGGGATGCCCTGGCGCCAGGCGTTGGGCAGGCCGGTGGCGGCGTCGATGCCGGGGCGGGCGATGAACTCAGGCTCAAGCCCCAGGCGCAGCGCCATCTTCTGCCAGAGCGTGGCGAACTGGCCGGTCTCGACCATCAGCACCGCGTCGCCCGGGCTGAGGGTGTTGACCAGCGCTGCCTCCCAGGCGCCGGTGCCCGAGGCCGGGTAGATCGCCACCGGATGGCGGGTCTTGAACACCTGCTGCAGGCCGGCGATCAGCTTCAGCCCGAGCGCGCCGAACTCCGGCCCGCGGTGGTCTATGGTCGGCAGGCTCAGCGCCCGCAGGATCCGGTCGGGCACCGGGCTGGGGCCGGGGATCTGCAGGAAATGGCGGCCGCTGGGGTGTTGGTTGAGGTTCAGCATGCGGGGCTTTGGTTGCCGCGCAGTCTGGCATGGCCCAGGCCTGCGGCGGCTGTGGAATACCATGAATCGCTGTCCATCCCAACCCATGAATTCCGCCTTGGCCGCACACCCCCATACCGCCCTGCCGCCGAACGAGACCTGCGCCGAGCTGGCGCGGCAATTGCGCCAGGAGACCCGCGGCCAGGTGCTGTTCGACACCGCCTCGCGCGGCCGCTATGCCACCGACGCCTCGATCTACCAGATCATGCCGGTGGGGGTGTTTGTGCCGACCCGGGCCGACGAGGTGGCGACCGCGCTGGCGATTGCCCGCAGCCTGAAGGTGCCGGTGCTGGCCCGCGGCGCGGGCACCAGCCAGTGCGGCCAGACCACCGGCGCGGCGCTGGTGATCGATTTCAGCAAGCACCTGCGCCAGGTGCTGGCGCTGGACCTGGACAAGGCCCAGGCCACGGTCGAGCCGGGGCTGGTGCTGGACGCGCTCAACGCCCAGCTCAAGCCCCATGGTCTGTGCTTCCCGGTCGATGTCTCGACCAGTGCCCAGGCCACGCTCGGCGGCATGGCCGGCAACAACTCCTGCGGCTCACGCTCGATCGCCTACGGCAACATGGTCCACAACCTGGTCGGCGCGCAGGCCTGGCTGGCCGATGGCGAATTGCTCGACTTCGGCCCGGTGGCCCAGGCCCAGGGCCGGGCGGCGCAGATTGCCGGCTTTGTGCGCAGCCTGGCCGAGCAACACAGCGACGAGATCGACGCCCGCTGGCCGACCCTGCTGCGCCGTGTCGGCGGCTACAACCTGGACATCTTCCGCCCGCGCAGCCAGCGGCCCTACAGCAGCGACGGCAGCGTCAACCTGGCCCACCTGCTGGTCGGCGCCGAGGGCACGCTGGCACTGAGCCGCAGCCTGAGGCTGCAACTCAGCCCGCTGCCGGCCGCCAGGGTGCTGGGCGTGGTCAATTTCGCCAGCTTCCGCCGGGCGATGGACGCGGCCCAGCACATCGTCGCTCTGGGGCCGACGGCGGTCGAACTGGTCGACCGCACCATGGTCGAGCTGGCGCTGGCCAACCCGGCGTTCCGCCCGACCATGCAGGCGGCGCTGATCGGCCGGCCGGAGGCGATCCTGCTGGTTGAGTTTGCCGGCGACGACGCTGCGGCGCTGCGCCGCAAACTCGCCGACCTGGTCGCGCTGATGGGCGATCTGGGCGAGGCCGGCAGCGTCGTCGAGCTGCCCGACGAGGCGCCGCAGAAGGCGCTGTGGGCGGTGCGCAAGGCCGGGCTGAACATCATGATGAGCGTCAGGGGCGACGCCAAGCCGGTCAGCTTCATCGAGGACTGCGCCGTGCCGCTGGAGCACCTGGCCGAATACACCGACGCGCTGACCGAAGTCTTCGCCCGCCATGGCACCCGCGGCACCTGGTACGCCCATGCCTCGGTGGGCACCCTGCATGTGCGGCCGCTGCTGGACATGCGGGTGGCCGGCAATGCCGGCGGCGCGGCCAGGATGCGGGCCATCGCCGAAGAAGCCTCGGCGCTGGTGCGCAAGTTCAAGGGCGCCTACTCGGGCGAGCATGGCGATGGCCTGTGCCGGGGCGAATGGATCGCCTGGCAGTTCGGCCCGGCGCTCAACACCGCCTTCGCCGCGATCAAGCGCGAGCTCGACCCAAGCGGCCTGCTCAACCCCGGCAAGATCATCGACCCGCCAGCCATGGACGATCCGGCGCTGATGCGCTTTGCCTCCAGCGCCGCGCCCAGGCCCTACCGGGTGATCGCCATTCAGCCGGCGCTGGACTGGTCGGCCTGGAATGTGCAGACCGATCCGCTCAGCCAGGTCACCAGCCCGCCGGGCAGTGGCGGCGACGCCAGCGGCGGGCTGGCCAAGGCGGTGGAGATGTGCAACAACAACGGCCATTGCCGGCAGTTCGACACCGACACCATGTGCCCGAGCTGGCGCGTCAGCCGCGACGAGCAGCACCTGACCCGTGGCCGCGCCAACACCCTGCGGCTGGCGCTGTCCGGCCAGCTCGACGGCGAAGACCTGAGCGGCCCGGCGGTGGCCCAGGCGCTGGACCTGTGCGTGGGCTGCAAGGGCTGCAAACGCGATTGCCCGACCGGCGTGGACATGGCCAGGATGAAGATCGAGGTGATGGCGGCGCGGCACCGGCGCTTTGGTGCCACGCCGCGCCAGCGCCTGGTGGCCGGCCTGCCGCGGCTGCTGCACCGGGTCGCCGCCGTGCCCGGTCTGGCCGGGCTGCTGAACCTGCGCAACCGCTCTGGCCTGCTGCGCCGCCTCGGCCAGCGCTGGCTGGGCCTGGCGGCAGAGCGCGACCTGCCGCGCTGGCGGCGTGACACCTTCTGGCGCGCGCCGCCGCCCCTGCCCTGGGTCAGCGCCGAGCAGGCGCTGGCACTGGCGGCACAGGGCGCCAAGGTGGCGGTGCTGTTCGTTGACACCTTCAACGGCGGCTTCGAGGCCGAGAACGCCCAGGCGGCGGCACGGGTGCTGGATGCCGCCGGTTACGCCCTGCATGTGCCCGCCAAGCCGGGCGACCACCACTGCTGCGGCCGCACCGCCCTGGCGGTCGGCGACGTGGCGGGGGCCCGCGCCAGCCTGGCCGGGCTGCTGCAAGCGCTGCAGCCGCTGGCCGCTGCCGGCATCGCCATCGTCGGGCTGGAGCCGTCCTGCCTGCTGACCTTGCGCGACGAGGCCCTGGTGCTGGGCCTGGGCGCCGCGGCCGAGGTGGTGGCGGCGCAGGCCCTGCTGTTCGAGGAGTTCATTGCCCGCGAGGCCGCCGCCGGGCGCTTCGCACTGACGTTCAAGCCGCTGCACCAGCCGATCATGGTGCATGGCCATTGCCACCAGAAGGCCTTTGCCGCGGTCGAGCCGATCCTGCAGGTGCTGCGGCTGATTCCGGGTGCGCGGCCCGAGTTGATCGCCAGCTCCTGCTGCGGCATGGCCGGCAGCTTCGGCATCGAGGCCGAGCACCAGGCGGTGGGCATGGCGATGGCCGAGCTGACCCTGCTGCCGGCGATTCGCCAGGCGCCCGAGGCGCTGCTGGTGGCCGACGGCAGCAGTTGCCGCCAGCAGATCGCCGCCGGCGCCGGCCGGCCGGCGGTGCATGCGGCGGCGCTGCTGGCCGGATTGCTGTAGGGCCGTGGCAGGCTGCGTTGGTGCGGCTGAAATGTCGTGTCGGGCCTGCCTGTGGATGCGACCAGGTGCCGCAATTTCCAGGATCAAGTCGGCGCTGTTCGTGTCAGCGCCGCCGGTTCTGGCGTGTTGAAATGTTCGCGCCATGTGGCCCAACCCAACCCTGAAGACCGAACTTCGTCCCCGGCAGATGAGCTGGCGCCGCTGGTGGCTGTTGCTGGCGCTGATGCTGCTGCTGGCCACTGCCCTGGCCGCCACCCAGATCGGCCGTGAGTTCAGCGCCCAGCGCGATCTGACTGCCGCACGGGTCAGGGCCACTGCCGAACTGCGTGTCAGCCAGCTCGAGTCACTGCGGGCGCGGCAACTGGGCTCGGCGGCCTACCTGGCCGACAGCAGCTATTTCGCCGACCTGTTCAGCCGCTGGCAGATTCAGGGCGATGCCGTGGCGGGCGCGCAAGTGCTGGAGCGCGCAGTCGCGTTCAGCCGCGCCAATGGCGGCAGCCAGGCCTTGCTGCTGGGCGCCGGCGGCCGCGTCCTGGCCAGCAGCGAGGCCAGGGCCGACCCGCCCAGCCCGGCCTTGCTGGCGGCCGTGCCACAGGCCGAGCTGAGCCAGGCGCCGGTGCTCAGCGCCATCTACCGCCGCGACGACGCCAGCATGCCGCTGCTGCTGGACGTGGTGGTCCCGCTGCTGCACACCCCGGGGGCGGCACGTGGGCTGCTGGTGTTGCGCCTGGATGCGCGCCGCACCGTCTTCCCGCTGCTGGCGGGCTGGCCCGAGCCCAGTGCCAGCGGCGAGTCGGTGCTGTTCAGACGCGACGGCGCACGCCTGGTGATGGTCAGCGACGGGCGCGCGGCGGTCGACGCGGCCGAGCGCTTGAGCCAGCCGCTGGCCGACTCCGGACTGGTGCTGGCGCGGCATCTGCGCGGCGAATTGCCGGCCGGCGCGGTCGCGCTGGCGCTCGACTACCGTGGCGTCCAGGTGTTGGCGACGCCACAGCCGGTGGCTGGCAGCGATTGGTGGCTGGTGGCCAAAATCGACCGCGACGAGGCCGAACTGCCGGCATGGCATGCCGCCGGCTGGATCACCGCCGTCACCTTGCTGGCGCTGCTGGCCATCGGCCTGCTGGCCAGGCTCTGGTTGCTGCACTTGGACCAGGCAGCGGCGGCGCATGCGGCAGCCGAGCACGGCGGGCGGCTGCGCACATTGGCGCTGCTGGAGGCCATTACCGAGAGCGCTGCGGACGCGATCTTTGCCAAGGATCTGGACGGCCGCTATGTGTTTTACAACCAGGCGGCGGCGGCCGAGGCTGGCCGCGCTCGTGAGCAAGTACTGGGGCGGCAGGACAGCGAGATTTTCACCGCCGTGGTCGCGGCCGCCTTTGTCGCCAACGACCGCCAGGTGATGGCCAGCGGCCAGACGCTGCGTTTCGAAGAGCAGATTCCGCGCGGCGACCATGTGCAAATCAACCTCTGCGTCAAGGGGCCGCTGCGCGACGGCCAGGGCCGTGTCATTGGCACTTTCGGGATGGGGCACAACGTCACCGCGATCCGCCGCACCGAGCTGGCGCTGCGCGACAGCGGGGCCCATTACCGCAGCGTGGTCTCGGCACTGAGCGAAGGTGTGCTGGTCTGCGACCCGCAGGGCCGGGTGCTGAGCTGCAACCCGGCGGCCGAGCGCATCCTCGGGCTCAGGCAGGCCGACTGGCTGGGCCAGCCGTTCGTGCCGACCGGCTGGACACCGCTGCATGCCGACGGCCGGACCATGGCGCTGGCCGAGATCCCGACCAGCGTGGTGCTGGCCGGCGGCCCACCCCAACACGGCGTGGTGCTCGCAGCACGCCGACCCGACGACAGCATCGCCTGGTTCGAGCTGGGCGCTGTGCCGGTACGCAGCCCTGATGACGACCGCTTGCTTGCTGTCGTGACCTCGTTCGTCGATGTCACCGATCGGCACCGGCTCGACGCTGAGCTGGCCCGCCACCGCGACCGCCTGGAGCACAGCGTGGCCGAGCGCACCGCCGAACTGGCGTCTGCAAACGCCCGGCTGGAACAGGCGCTGCGCTTCAACACCACCGTCACCGACGCGCTTCCGGCCCGGGTGTCGTACTGGGACACCGGCGGCATTTGCCGGTTTGCCAACCGTGGCTATTGCGAGTCGGTCGGTCTGCCGCTGGCGCAGGTGCTGGGCAAGCGGCCGCGCGAGATCCATGGCGCTGCCGACCTGTCCGCCGTCCGACTGGCCGCTGCCGGGGCCATGACCGGCAAAGCCCAGTCCTTCGAGTGGCGGGTTCAGGCGCTGGACGGAACGCCAAAGGTGTACCTGACCCACTACATCCCCGACCTCAACGCCGAGGCGGCCGTGGTCGGGATGTACGCAATCGCCTTCGACATCACCGCGATCAAGCAGGCCCAGACAGATTTGCACCACGCCAATTTCGAGCTGGCGATCTCGCGCGATGCGGCCCAGGCCGCGACCCGGGCCAAGAGCGCTTTCCTGGCCAACATGAGCCATGAGATCCGCACGCCGATGAACGCCATCATCGGCCTGACCCAGTTGCTTGCGCGCGACGCCAACGATCCGGTGGCTAGCCAACGCCTGGGCCATGTCGGTGATGCCGCCCGGCACCTGATGATGGTCATCAACGACGTCCTCGACCTGTCGAAGATCGAGGCCGGACGGATGGCGCTGGAGACCACCGCTTTCGAGCTGGCGCCGTTGCTGGCGCGCAGCCTGGAAATGGTCCGCGCCAAGGCCGAGGAGAAGGGCCTGGCGCTGGCGCTGACCCTGGGCCCGCTGCCGCAGCGCCTGGGCGGCGACCCGACCCGGCTGTCGCAGGTGTTGATCAACCTGCTGGGCAATGCGGTCAAGTTCACCGCCTGGGGCCAGGTGCGGCTGAGCGGCCGCATCCTGGAGGCGCCCGACAGCGGCGCGGTCGACCGTGGCCAGCGCTCGGTGCTGCTGCATTTCGAGGTCGAGGACACGGGCGAGGGGATCGCAGCGCAGCACCAGGCGGCACTGTTCAACGCCTTCGAGCAGGCCGACAACTCGATCACCCGCCGCCACGGCGGTACGGGCCTGGGGCTGGCCTTGACGCGCCACCTGGTGACGCTGATGGGCGGCGAGATCGGCCTGAGCAGCGTGCTGGGCCAGGGCAGCCGCTTTTGGTTCAGCGCCCGTTTCGAGTTGGACGAATCCACCTCCGCCAACAACGCCGCCAACGACCCCGCCGCCCAACCGGCGTTTGGCCCTGGCCGGGCGGATGGCGGCGCTGACATGGACCGCCTGCGCCAGCGCTGTGTCGGCCGCCGCGTGCTGGTGGTCGAGGACAACTTGATCAACCAGGAAATCGCGGGCGAACTGCTGCGCGAACTGGGCCTGCAGGTCGCGTTGGTCGAGGACGGCGTCGCGGCGATCGATCGGGTCCTGGCCGGTGGCATCGACCTGGTCCTGATGGACATGCAGATGCCGGTGATGGACGGCCTGGAGGCGACCCGCCGTTTGCGCCAGACCCACGCGGTCGAGCTGCCGATCATCGCCATGACCGCCAATGTCTTTGCCGACGACCGCCAGGCTTGCGAGCGCGCCGGCATGAACGACCACATCGGCAAGCCGATCGAGCTGGCGCGCTTGTACGCGGCGCTGGCGCGCTGGTTGCCCACAGCCATGGTCGCCGATGGCGTCGCTGCACCCGTTAACCCAGCGCCAAAGCCGGCGGCAGCCACCGCAGGGCCGCCGCCGCGACGTGAACCCCTCGGCCACGACGATCTGGCCACGCCGCTGCGCCAGCGTCTGGCCGGGGTCGATGGCCTGGTGGTGGCCCAGGCCCTGGCGCATTGCGGCGGCAAGCCGGCGATCCTGGAGATGGTGCTGCGCAGCTTTGCCAAAACCTACCGCTGCGGCGACGCCGCCCTGCAGCCGGCCGATCCGCCCGGCGACGAGCGCCGGCTCTGGGGCCGCGCCTGCCACACCTTGCGCGGGGTCTGCTCGGCCATCGCCGCCGACCGGCTGCTTTGGCAGATCGATGTGATCGAGCGCCACCTGGCCGATCCGCAACTGCCGCTGGCGGCGGTGCCGCTGCTGCTGCAGGTGCTGGATGCCGACCTGATCGCCCTGGCAGGCCAGTTGAGCGCGGCGCTGGGCACGGCCGCAGACCGGGTCATGGCCTGAGGCAGGTGGCCGCGCCGGCTGCGGGCTGAGCGTTGGTCCGGTGCGGTGCGGTGCAACAGCCCCGCTCTGGCACTTACTTCCGCTCACGCGGCGGCATGGGTCGGCGCCGCTACGCTCAGGTCGGCGGATTTATTCCGCGCCACCCCGGCTTTACCTCACCTCGGGTCGAGCCTGCACGGCCACCCGGCCAGCCACCCCCCCGGCCAGCCACCCCAATAGCCGCTGCGGCGGCGCCACTTCGAAGGAGCACCGCGTGCCCAGTCTGACCCTGAACGTCAACGGCAGCGACCACACGGTCGATGTCAACGCCCCGGACATGCCCCTGCTGTGGGTGCTGCGCGACCTGATCGGCCTGACCGGCACCAAATACGGCTGCGGCATCGAGGTCTGCGCCGCCTGCACCGTGCTGGTCAACGGCCAACCCGAGAAGTCCTGCGTCTACGACGTTTCCTCGGCGGTCGGCAAGCAGATCACGACCATCGAGGGCCTGAGCAAGGACCGCAGCCACCCGGCGCAGAAGGCCTGGATCCTGCACCAGGTGCCGCAGTGCGGCTATTGCCAGAGCGGCATGTTGATGGCCACCGCCGGGGCGCTGAATGCTGGCCACCATGGCAGCGAGATCGTCAGCGAGTTGAGCAACCTTTGCGTCTGCGGCACCTACCAGCGCATCAAGTCGGCCGTGGCCACGCTGTGAAGGAAATCACCATGAACGCCATCCAACCCACCGCAGCCAGCGCCCTGGCCCTGACCCGCCGCCACTTCCTGGGCGCCAGCAGCGGCTTGACCCTGGGCCTGAGCCTGGGTGCCGGCCTGCTGGCCACACCCGCCGAGGCCGCCACCGGCAGCAGCGCCGTCAACGCCTGGCTGACGATCGCCAGCGACGACAGCATCAGCCTGACCATCGGCGCCTCGGAGATGGGCCAGGGCTCGGTCAGCGGCCTGGCCCAGGTGCTGTGCGAGGACCTGATGGTCGATCCCACTCGGGTGCGCATCGTCCAGGGCGGGCCGACGCTGGCGACGCCGGCACCGCTGGGTACGGCGATCAACACCGTTGGCAGCGGCGTCACCCGCAACAATTTCTGGAAGATGCGCGACGCCGGGGCGATTGCCCGCGAAATGCTGGTGTCGGCGGCGATGGCCCAGATCGGCGACGCCAGCCGCAGCAGCTACAGCGTCAGCAATGGCCTGATTCGCCACAGCAGCGGCGCCACCCGCAGCTATGGCCAGGTCGCGGCCGCAGCGGCGTTGCTGACGCCGCCGGCCAGCGCCGCGCTGGTGCCCGACGCTGCGTTTGTGTCGATTGGCAAGTCCTTGCCGCGCTCGGACATCCCGGCCAAGGTCGACGGCAGCGCCATCTATGGCATCGACGTGCGCCTGCCCGGCATGGTCTACGCGGTGATCCGCCACAGCCCCAGCTTTGGCGGCGTGCTGGCGGCAACGCCTGCCGTGCCGCGCGGCATGCTGGCGCTGGTGCCGACCAAGGTCTGGGCCGGCACCGGCCGGGGCGCCGAGAAGGTCGGCAATGTCAACGCGCTGGCGGTGGTCGGCAGCAACACCTGGGACACCTGGCAGGCGGCCAAGTCGGTCGCGGCCAAGTGGACCCTGCCGGCCGACGCCGCGCAACTCAACAGCGCCAAGTTCCTGGCCGACGCCCAGGCCCTGGTGGCCAGTGCCACGCCCTACGTGGCCGGCGCCGCCAACCCGGCGGGCACGCTGTACACGGTTGAGGCCAGCACCGCCAGTGCCGCAGCGGCGATTGCTGGCGCGGCCAAGGTGGTCGATGCAAGCTACAGCCTGCCCTATGTCGCCCATGCCTGCATGGAGGTGCTGAACTGCACCGTCGACCACGTCGCCGGGCTGCGCTGCGATGTCTGGGCGCCGACCCAGTCGGCCAAGTCGGCGCTGGCCCTGGTGGTGGCGATCACCGGCCTGCCGGCGGCGCAGGTGACGATCCACACCACCTACCTGGGCGGGGGCCTGGGCCGCAAGGCAGAGCTGGATTTCATCAGCCAGGCGGTGCAGGTCGGCATGGCGCTGGGCAAGCCGGTCAAGCTGATGTGGCCGCGCGAGGAGGATTTCAGCCACGATCAATACCGTCCGATGGCGCTGGTCCATGTCCGCGCCGGTCTGGACGGCAACAACGCCGTCGCCGGCTGGAGCTACCGCAATGTCTCGCCGTCTATCCTGGCGCAGCGCGGCGCGGTGCTTGGCGCCAGCGGCGACAGCCAGGGCTCAGAGGCCTCGCAGGGCCTGCCCTACAGCTTCGGTGCCCGCCGCGTCGAGTGGGTCAGCCACCCGTCGACTATCCCGGTCGGTTTCTGGCGCTCGGTCGGCGCCTCGATCAACACCTTCGCGGTCGAATCGATGATCGACGAACTGGCGCTGGCCGCCGGCCAGGACGGCTACCGCTTTCGCCAGGCGCGGCTGAGCCACCCGCGCTGGCTGGCGGTGCTCGACCAGGTGGCCAAGGACTCGGGCTGGATCGCCGGGCCGGCGCCGGCCGGGCGGGCACGCGGCATCGCCATCGGCAGTGCCTTCAACACCATCGTCGCCCAGGTGGTCGAGGTGTCGAACAACGCCGGGGTGCCGCGCATCACCCGGGCCTGGCTGGCGGTCGACGCCTACCTCACCGTCAACCCGGGCAATGCCCAGGCGCAGATCGTCGGCGGCGTGGTCCACGCCTTGAACGCGGCGATGTACGGCAAGCAGACCTTCGTCAACGGCGCGGCCCAGAGCCGCAACTTCAACACCAGCCGGATGATCCGGATCCAGGAGATGCCCACGGTCAACGTCACCCTGATGCCCAACCCGGCGGTCGCCGACCGCACGGTGGCGATCGGCGGGATCGGCGAGCTGGGCGTGCCCACCTTCGCGCCGGCCCTGGCCAACGCCTGGGCCAAGCTCAGCGGCGTGAGGGTGCGCAGCCTGCCGTTCGTGCCGACCGCGACCATGGGCGGGTGATTGGCCCGGCCGGCGCCTGGGTGTCAAGTCCCGTCGGCATCATCGATTTCGATGCGCTGCCGCCTGAATCAAGGGCAAACCACGCCTGAAATGCCTGAAATACCCTTGCACTTGTGCCCATCAGGCGGCCTGCGGGCGGGCCTGTCCGTACGGTAGGTCAGGTTTCTTGCGAGCCATCTACGGTTTGGCAAAAGCGAACAAGGTGTTGAGTTGAGCAGCGTTCTACCTCATCCCGCAGTAGCTCCCGAAACAGCGGCAGGTCGTGCAGCGCCACTTCCATCGCCGGATCGCTCAGCGTGAACCACGGCTGCATGAGGTGCAGGCGCAGCCCGTGGCACCACGCAGTGCATCTCATCGAGAAACGCCCGCTTTCGGCTGCGCTTCATCGCCAGGTTCAGGCCAAGCCCAGCTTGCTTCATGGACGGCATCATCCCCGCCGCCCACGACCCGCCCAACCACATTTGCCCGGGGCTTGTGCGGCGTTTCCTTAGACCCCAACATTCGCACCTCGCGGACCCTCACTCGTACACTTGCGCATGGCCCAGGTCTTGATCGGACGACTTCGCCAACTGATCCGGACGCTTGAGTACGCTGTTTCAACCCACGCAACCGACGAACTTGAAGATGACAGCCTCTCCATCCTCGATCTCGAGAGCATCGTCCTCACGGGCCAGATCGTCGAGCGGCAGCGCGAGCGCGCGAACCGAGAACTCAAGTACGTCGTCGAAGGCACAACGCTCGACGGCAAAGGGGCCCATGCCGTTGCCAAGATCGGCGCAAACGGCAAGCTCTTCGTCATCACGGTTTACGTCCTCTGAACCGACCTGCGCTAACTGTGGCAGCACCGCAGTTCAACGAAAGCTCGTGACGCGCAGCTACGGTAACGGTAAGGATCTGCTTGTCGTCGAAGCCATTCCGATGTGGTCATGTGCATCTTGCGGCGAGTCGTACTTCGCTGCACAAACGCTGCATGAACTGGAGCGCATCAAGACGCTGCGGAAGTCTGTAGCCAAGGAGCGCAGCGTGCCAGTCGCAATTTTCGAAGAGGTCGGGGTCTAAGAAGGCGTAGACGAAATCATGCGCTCGTGCCGTGTACCCTGACCGAGGCGGCAACCCACCAGGCACGACATGGCAGCAGCAGCGACGGACGGCACATCAGGCAAGCGCAAATCCGGGCATAGCCCGATATTGACTGCGGAACATGTCCAGTCGCTGCGCACCATCGTCGTCGACATGGCGCGCTCGTCTCTGGACGAGGTCACGCGCGAGCTGGAGCGCCGCACGGGCGTGAAAGTCAACCCGGTGACGGTAGGCAAGGCGCTGCGTCAGGCGGGCATAGAGCGACTGAAACCGCTGCGGCGCTCGTCGGGCGTTCGTGCCCAGCAGGGTCGCGGCGCGGGACTGCGTACCGGCGACACCGAAATGCACCGTCGCGACGCTGGCCCCAAGGGGGAAAAGCACGGACCTGACCGACGCGGAGTGGGCGCTGGTGGCCGACTTGTTCGAGCGCGATGGCATGCGCGGTGCGCCTGCTCGTGACGACCGCCGGGCGATAGCCAACGCCTGCTGCCAGGTGGTGCCCACGGGCTGCGCATGGCGAGTTCTGCCCAAGACCTTTGCGCCCTGGCAGGTGGTATCCATGTCGTTCAAGCGCTGGTCGGCAGCCGGCATTTGAGAAGATGCACGACCGGCTGCGCCAGCAGTGGCGCAGCCGCCAGGGCAGGCAGGCCGATCCGACGGCGGCCATCACCCGACTCGCAGCGCACGCGCAGCACGCCTGAGGGCGGCAACACCGGGTTCGACGCGGGCAAGAAGGTCAAGGGCCGCAAGCACAAGCTCGTGGTCGATACGCTGGGCCTGGTGATTGCGGTGACGATCACCCCGGCCAGCGTCCAGGACCGCGACACCGCCATTGAGGTAGTGGCCCAAGCCTATGCCAAGGTGCTGTGGCTTGACACTCAGTTTCATCCCGTTGGGCGCCCCACCTGGCGCTTGCCCCAACGGGTGCCTTATGCGCCGGCCCGCCAGGCCCGGCGGTTGACCCCGGCAGCGTTGATCAGGCCGTAGGCGACGATGCCCAGGGCGACGGCGATGAAATTGCCGTCTAGCCCCCAGAACTGGCTGAGGATTGCGCCGCCGCCGGCGGCGATCGCCAGTCGGGCCAGGCCGGCGACCACCGCCGCGCCCAGCCGGCCGGCGCCGATCGAGGCAAAGTACATCGCCATGCCGATGCCGAAGCCGCCAAAGCCCAGGCCGGTGTAGCGCAGCGCCTGCGCCGCGATTGCCGTGACCTGCGGGTCGGGTGTGAACAGCCGGGCGAAGGGCAGTGGCCACAGGCCGACCGCCAGGCCGATCAGGCCGGTCACGGCCAGGGCCATCCAGCCGCCCAGCCAGGCGATGCGCCGGGCGGTGGCCCAATCGCCCGCGCCGACCGAGCGACCGACCAGCGCGGTCAGGGCCGAGCCAACCCCAAAGGCAATCGGCACGATCAGAAACTCCAGTCGCGCGGCGATGCCGTAGGCGGCGACGGTGACCGGTCCGTAGACCCGCAGTTGGGCGGTGACGAGGATGGTCGCCAGGTTGCCGACCAGGGCCATGGCCGAGGCCACCGCGCCGACCGCCAGGATGCGCCGGAACAGCGGCCAGCGTGGCCTGGCGCGCAGCACCGGTACGAAGCCGGCGCGGCCACGCCGCACCAGCATGGCCATCGCCAGGGCCGCGAACCAGGCCTGGATCGCCACCGCCAGGCCGACCCCGGCCAGCCCCAGGCCGGCAGGCTCGGCCAGCGCCCAGGCCAGCAGCGGCTGCGCCGCCGAACTGGCTGCCAGCAGCCTGGCGGTGACGCCATGTTGGCCACCACCGCGCAGCACCGAGGCCAGGGTGTTGCCCCACCACGAGGCCAGCGCGCCGCCACCAAAGACCCAGAAGGCATAGGGCGCGGCCTGGCGTGCCGCCTCGGCCCCGGCCACGGCGCTGATCAAGGGCGGCGCCAGCGCCGACACGCCAAACGCAAATACCAGGCCGAAGGCGCTGGCGATGATCAGCGCATGCAGCACCAGGGCCTGCGCCTCGTCGCGCCGGCCCGCGCCCAGCGCCCTGGCCACGGCCGAGACCACGCCGCCGCCCATCGCGCCGATTGACATCTGCTGCAGCACCAGGGTGAACGGCAGCATCACCGCCCAGCCGGCCAGCGCCGCCGTGCCCTGGCGCGCGGCCAGCCAGGTCTCGACCAGTTGTGCCACCACCATCAGCATCGACAGCGCCGTGGTCGGTGCGCCCAGGGCCAGGATTTGCCGCAGCAAGCTGGTACGGCTGGGCGCGGCGGATGCAGGTGCGGCGGTTGCAGCGGTTGCGGCTTGGGCGGCGGGCACGGTGGTTCCCTGGGGTTGGAAGGCGGGCGAGCATAAAGCGGCGGCGGCGATGGCACTGGCAGGCACCCGGCCGGCGTCCGCTGCCCGGCTCACCAAGCGACCGAGAATGCGCCCGTCTGCCACCCTGCCACGACGGCCAGCACCGTCGGTCCCTGCCCATGATTCGACTCTCCGCCCAGATTTACTCGCTGCGCAACCACGGCGACCTGAACGCCCAGATGGCATTGCTGCGCGACTGTGGTTTCGAATGGGTCGAGAGCGTTGCCGCCCATGGCCTGGCGCCGCAGGCTTTTGCCGACGCGCTGGCCGCGCATGGCCTGAAGCTGTCGTCTATGCACGCCAGCCTGGCCCAGGTCGAGGGCCAGCGCGAGATGCTGGTCGAACTTTGCCGGCTTACCGGCTGCCCGCTGGTGGTGATGCCGTACCTGCCCTATGGCGAGCGGCCGCGCAGCGCGGCGGGCTGGCAGGCGATGGGCCTGCGGCTGGCCGGCGTCGGTCGGGCGCTGGCCGAGGACGGCATCCGCTTTGGCTACCACAACCACGATTTCGAGTTCCTGAACTACGACGGTCGGCCGGCCCTGCAATGGCTGTTCGACGCCACCGCGCCGGCCGATCTGGGCTGGCAGGCCGACATGGGCTGGGTCTACCGCGCCGGCGCCAGCGGCACGTTCTGGGCCGAGCGCTACGCCGACCGGCTGGTGGCGGTACACACCAAGGACATCGCCCACGAGGGCCAGGCGCGCGATGAGGACGGCTGGGCGGCGGTCGGCCAGGGCGTGCTGCCTTGGGGCCCGCTGTTTGCGGTGCTGCGCCGCCACACCGGGCTGTTCGTGTTTGAGCATGACAACCCCAAAGACCCGGCGACCAAGCTCGTCGACGGCCTGGCCTGCATGAAGCAACACCTGCTGGCCTGAACCCGGAGCCCGTAGACCATGAACCACATCCAAGGCCCGGCCATCTTCCTGGCCCAATTCGTCGGCAACGCCGCGCCCTTCAACACCCTGGCCGGCCTGGCCGGCTGGGCCGCCGGCCACGGCTATGTCGGGGTACAGATGCCGACCACGGTGCCGGCCGAGATCTTCGACCTGGCCCTGGCCGCCGAGAGCGCCGACTACTGCGACGAGGTCAAGGGTGTGCTGGCCAGCCATGGCCTGGTGCTGACCGAGCTGTCGACCCACCTGCAGGGCCAACTGGTGGCGGTCCACCCCGCCTACGACCTGCCGATGGACGGCTTTGCGCCGGCCGAGCTGCGTGGCAAGCCGGCCGAGCGCACCGCCTGGGCGGTGGCGCAAATGAAGCTCGCCGCCCGTGCCTCGAGCCGCCTGGGCCTGAGCGCCCACGCGACCTTCTCCGGCGCCCTGGCCTGGCCCTACCTCTATCCCTGGCCGCAACGCCCGGCGGGCCTGGTCGAGGCCGCCTTTGCCGAGTTGGGCAAGCGCTGGCTGCCTATCCTCGATGCCTTCGACGCCGAGGGTGTCGATGTCTGCTACGAGGTCCATCCCGGCGAGGACCTCTGCGACGGCGCCAGCTACGAGCGCTTCCTGGCCGAAGTCCGCCAGCACCCGCGCGCCTGCCTGCTCTACGACCCCAGCCATTTCGTCCTGCAGCAGCTCGACTACCTGGACTACATCGACCTCTACCACAGCCGCATCAAGGCCTTCCACGTCAAGGACGCGGAGTTCCGGCCGAATGGCCGCCAGGGCGTCTATGGCGGTTTCGAATCCTGGGTCAACCGGGCCGGGCGTTTCCGCTCGCTGGGCGACGGCCAGGTCGACTTCGCGGCGATCTTCAGCAAGCTCACCCAGTACGGCTACCGCGGCTGGGCGGTGCTGGAATGGGAGTGCTGCATCAAGCACCCCGAGCAGGGCGCGGCCGAGGGCGCGCCTTTCATCGCCCGGCATTTGATCGAGGTGGCAGAGCGGGCCTTTGACGATTTCGCCGCCAGTGGCGCCGACGCCGCCGCGATAGGCCGGATGCTGGGCCTGGGCGCCGGCTGAGCGGGGATCAGAGGCTGAGAGGCAATCCCATGCGCCCGCGCCGGGGTGACCAAGGGTCCTGAGCAAGGCGCGACGCGCAGTCCGCAC
>JANXYH010000134.1 GCA_025350145.1 Burkholderiales bacterium
CGACCATCGCCTCGATTGCATTGCCACCCTCGCGCAGCACGGCGGCGGCGCTGCTGGCGGCCAGGTGGTGCGGTGCGGTGACCATGCCGCGGGGTGAGCTGAGGGTCTGTCGCATGGCGCTGGCTCCGGGTCTTAAGTGGGCAGAAATGCGGCGGCAGCGGCGTCAAAGGCGCGCTGGTAGCAGGCCATCGGCACGCGCACGATGCCGGCGCCGATCTGGCCGATGCCGGCCTGGCGGTGGGCGATGCCGGTGGTCACGACCGGCTGGATGCCGGTGTCGATGACCTTGAGCACGTCGATGCCGCAGGGCGCCCCGGCGAAGTCCAGCGCCGGCAGGCTCAGCCCCGGGTTGCGGGTGACGCAGATCTCCCACATTTCCCGGCTGTAGCGCAGCGCGTCGCCGACCGTGCCGCCGGCCAGCAGGGTCAGGGCCGGCGAGGCAGCAAAGGCGCAGCCGCCAAAGCCGGCGGTCTCGGTGATGGCGCTGTCGCCGATGTCGGGGCAGGCATCGGCCTGGCCGTAGCCAGGGAAGAACAACCCCACCGGCATCGCCGAGGGCGCGCAGAACCACTGCGGCCCCAAGCCGCTGACGCGCAGCCCGGTCTCGCTGCCGTTGCGCGCGGTGGCGGTGACGACGGTGCTGAAGGGTACGCCGTGGGCCGCATCCATGATCGCCTTGCACGAGACCATCGAGTAGTTGAGGAAAAACTGCGAGTTGCGGGCGATGAAATCCAAGGTCTGGTGGACAGCGTCGGCGGGCACCCGATCACGCGCCGCCGGGGCGGTCAGCGCCACCGCCAGTTGGCCCAGGAACAGCGCGGTCGAGGCGGCGTTGCGGCTGTGCACCTCGTCGCCCATCAGCAGGGCCTGCGACTGGATCGCCTTCAGGTCGATGCCGCCGTGGCTGTCCAGGGCCGAGCGCGCGGCGGCCTGGAGCACCGGTGCCACCACCGCCGCAAGCCACTTCAGGCGCTGCAGCACGTCGGGCCCGTTGGCGCCAAAGCGCAGGCAGCGGCCTATGCCCTCGTTGATGTTGGTGTAGGCCAGGTTGCCGTGGGTCGCGTCGCGCACCTGCAGCACCGGCATCGAGGCGCTGATGATGCCGGTCATGGGCCCAACGGCGCCGAAATCGTGGCACTGGCCGAAGGCGATCTCGCCGCCGGCCAACATCCGCTGCGCCTGCTCGGGGGTGTCGGCCCAGTCCTCGTACAGCACTGCCCCGACCAGCGCGCCCTGCATCGGCCCGCACATCTCCAGCCATTGCACCGGCGGGCCGGCGTGCAGCAGCAGCCGGGTGTCGCGCAGCTCGGGCCATACGCCGTCGGCGCGCAGCGCCACGTCCTGCCAGATCGGCCGCGCGGCGATCACCCGCTGGCAGGCGGTGGCATTGGCGGCGGCGATGCGCGGGTCGGCCTGCAGTTGCGCCAGCGCCCAGGCCTTGGCCGGGTCGGCGTCGCCGGGCGGACGCCAGTCAATCTGACTGACCGTGGCGCCGGCCGCAGTCAGGCTGGCGTTGAAATCGGCAATGCCGAGGTTGAGCGCGCTGGGCTGCTGGTGCAGCAGGGGGTTGTCGTGCAGGTTCATGGCTGGCTAACTGACGAAGGGAGGTGTGGGTTCGGCGCTCAGCGCCAGCAGCACGCCGGCCATCAGGTCGGCGCCGGAGGATGCGCCCAGGCGGTGCAGGGCCAGGGCCGTTGAGACGATCTCGGACTGCGCGCCACGGTCCAGCGCGGCGACGAATTCATGCAGCAGGCGGTAGCCCTGGCCGGCCATCAAGTCGGCCAGCAGCGCGGCACTGATGGCATTGGTGGCACCGGCACATGCCGCGCGCAGCCTGGCAGCCACCGCCGGCAGCGCCGCCTGCCAGTCTGGCAGCGGCGCATGCGCCAGGACAAAAAAGACGCCGCCCAGCAAATCGTCGCCGCTGGGCGTCAGGCCCGGCCCCAGGCCCAGCACCCGCCGTGCGGCAGCCTCGAAGGCCGGCAGATCGCCGTGGCCCAAGGCTTGGCGCAGGGCATCCAGGCGCGGCACGGCGGCCTGCCAGGGAAAATCCAGCGGCGCACCGACCAGCCAGGCCAGCAGGCCGCGCGCCGGAATCGGGTTCTGCGCGCCCAGCAGCGCCAGGCATTGCCCGGCACCGGCGCGCAGACGCTGCCGATCACAGTCCAGCGGCGGCGCCCGCCAGGGCCGGCTGGCGTGGCGCGGATGCTCGGTCTGGCCGTGCTCGCCGGTCCAGACGATCTCGCTGCCGCGCCAGGCGTAGGCGGTGGCCTCGAAGCCGGCAATCGGCCGCAGTGGCGCCGCTGTCGGGGTCACAACGCAGCCAGGGTGATGTGCGTGCCGGCCCGGCCGAGCAAGGCCTCGTAGGCCTTTTCCAGCGAGGTGATGATGACCCTGCCGTTGGGGTTGGCCTCGGGCGACTCCTGCAAAAAGCTGATCGCGGCGTCGATCTTCGGCCCCATGCTGCCGACCGGAAACTGGCCCTGGGCGGCGTACTCGCGTGCCTGCGCCAGGCTCATGTGGTCCAGCCAGCGCTGGGTCGGGCGGTTGAAGTCCAGGGCCACGCGCTCGACCCCGGTCAGCAGGATCAAGGCATCGGCGTGCAGATGGGCGGCCAGCAGGGCGCTGCTCAGGTCTTTGTCAATCACCGCCGCAACCCCGCTCCAGCGGCCGTCGCTGCCGCGCACCACCGGCACGCCGCCGCCGCCGCAGGAGATCGGGATCACGCCGACATCGAGCAGGGCATCGATCGTCTTCAGGTCGAGGATGCGGCGCGGCTTGGGGCTGGGCACGACGCGGCGCCAGCCACGGCCGGAATCCTCGGCAAATTGCCAGCCAGTGGCGGCCGCAGCCTGCTCGGCCTGGGCCTGGCTCAGGAAGCGGCCGACCGGCTTGGTCGGCTGGCCGAAGGCCGGGTCAGCGGCATCGACCTCGACCTCGGTGACGACACAGGACACGACCATGTCCAGGCCGCCGTCCTGCAGCACATTGGCAAAGCTCTGCTGCAGCATGTAGCCCATGCCGCCCTGTGAATGGGCCACGCACACGTCCATCGGCATCGGCGGCAACTCGTCGGCAGTGCGCGCCATGCGGTGCAGGATGTTGCCCACCACCGGGCCGTTGCCATGGGTCAGGGTGAGTTGCCAGCCGGCGCGGATGATGTCCACCAAGTGGGCGCAGACCTGGCGCATCAGCGCCAGTTGCTCCTCGGCGGTGCCCTTGATCGTCGGCGGGTAGGCGGCATTGCCGCCGAGCGCGACCACCACCCGGCGGCGGGCCGGCGCGGCTTCACTCATTGCAGCCACTGTGCCGCCAGCCAGGCGGCGTTGGCGCTGTTGCCGGCCAGGGCCATGCCGGCGCCGCGCAGGGTGGCCTCCTGCCGGGCCAGGCCTTGCGGGTCCTGCTCGGTGCCGCAGACGAAGCCGACCAGGCCGAGCCTGCGCCCGCCGTTTGCGGCGATGCGTTGCGCCTGTTGCAGCGCCGGGGCAAGTTCGCCGGCCGGATCGGCATGCGCGCCCCAGCCGATCACCACGTCGATCAGGATCACCCGCGTCGTCGGGTCGGCGGCCTCCTGCAGCAGGCGCTGGATCCGGGTGGTCTGGTCGATCATGGGGTGCGGCCGGCCGACCGTGAAGGCGTCGTCACCCAGGTCGAGCGCGCTGTGCTCGCGCGAGGCCTTGCGCGGCTCGGGCAGGGCCAGCGCCTTGTCCAGCGCCACGTTGGACCAGACCTTCAGGCCCTGCGCGGCCCACAGCGCCTGGGCCTCGGCAGCAAAGGTGCCGCCCGAGTACAGCGCGCGCAGGTACTTTTGCGACTGGGCAAAACGCGGCCGGGTTGGCAGCGCGTAGCTGGCGCCGGGCCGTGGCCGCTGGCCCGCCAGGCGGATCGCGGCGGCGGCGCAGTCGACAAGGGTGTGCACCTGGCGCAGCGTCGCGGCGGCCCGGTCCGCCTTGAGCGGCGTTGGCGCAGCGCCTATGAACAGCACCACGGCCGGCTTGGCGGCGGCGCGCAGCGCGGCCATCACCTGTGCCGCAACCTCGGGCGCCGGTGGTTTGCAGATGACCACGATCACGCGCGTGCCGGCATCGCCGGCCAGCAGCGCGATGCCCTGGCGCATCGTGATCGCGCCGACGGCGGCCAGCACATCCCGGCTGCCGGTGCCGATGGCGTGGCTGATGCCGCCGCCCATGCGGTGGATCTGCGTCGTCACCTCCTGCAGCCCGGTGCCCGACGCGGCCACCAGCCCGATGCTGCCGCGCCTGACTTGGTTGGCAAAACCCAGCGGCACACCGCCGACGATGGCCGTTCCGCAATCCGGCCCCATCACCAGCACACCCTGGCGCTCGGCCGCCTGCTTGAGCGCCACCTCCTGTGCCAGCGGCACGTTGTCGCTGAACAGGAACACGTTCAGCCCGAGGTTCACGGCCTTCAGCGCCTCGGCGGCGGCATAGGGGCCAGGCACCGAGATCTGCGCCAGGTTGGCCTGCGGATGGCGGGCCTGCGCCATCGCCAGGGTGGTGGCCGGCACTTCCATGGCCGCGCCAACGGCGCCGACGCTGGCACGCCCGGCGAGCTGGGCGCAGGCCTCGGCGCGGGCGGCCTCGGCCGCCGCCACGCTGTGCGCCTGCACCACCACCATGATGTCGCTGGGCCCGGCCTCGGCCACCTCGGGCCTGAGCAGGCCGACGTCGCGCAGGATCTCCTTGTTCGCCGGGTTGCCAAGTTGCAGCGTCGCGTTGACGACATCGGGCAGCGCCAGCAGCCCCTGGGCCACCCGCATCAACGCGACCGAGTCCTTGTACTGGTTGGTCTGCACGAAGGCCAGGGTATGCAAGGGGCTGGGCATGGGCGGGGGGGGCTGGGGCTGGGGCTGGGGCGCGCGGGGAATGCACTTTAAGCGCCTTTGCTAGCATCGCCGGATGAACGATCTGCCCCTGCCGCCACTGTCACCGCTGGCCGATCCGGCTTCGGCGCTGGCCGAACTCAACCCCGGCCCCCGACTGCTGATGGGCCCGGGCCCGATCAATGCCGACCCGCGCGTGCTGCGCGCGATGTCGACGCCCCTGCTCGGCCAGTTCGACCCGCAGTTCCGGCAAATGATGCGCGAGACGATGGCGCTGTACCGCCAGGTGTTCGAGACCCGCAACGACTGGACCCTGGTGATCGACGGCACCGCCCGCGCGGCCATCGAGATGGTGATGCTCTCGGCGATCGAGCCGGGCGACAAGGTGCTGGTTTGCAGTTTCGGCCGCTTCGGCCAGTTGCTCGACGAGATCGCCCAGCGCTGCGGCGCCGAGGTGCGGGTACTGCAGGCCGAATGGGGCAGGGTGTTCGACCTGGCGCAGATCGAGTCGGCCTTGCGCGCCTTCTCGCCCAAGCTGGTGGCGGTGTGCCAGGGC
>JANXYH010000150.1 GCA_025350145.1 Burkholderiales bacterium
TTGCGCGAAGGCCATGGCGCGGAACTGCTCGGCGCACGACAGCGCTCGCACGCCCGCGTTGCCTCCATGGCGCTGCACGATGCGCGCGAAGCTGGTCCATGGAACGAATTCCATGACTTGAGCGAACAAGGTCTTGCCGACGTGCACGCGCTTCCCCAGAGGCCGTCAAGCCCGGGAAAGTACGCGGTTTTGGACAAGCGAAGTTCAAATCGGCACCAAGTCAAATCAGCCTGCAACCCGCGCTAATGCTTGATCTTCGGCCCGGCGCGGACCATTTAACCGGACAGTAGTGGCACACCCTAAAGACGAATTCAACGCCGCCAACGAGCGGGGCGCGGCGCGCTTGGCCAAGACACCAACCGTGGTCGCGGCGCGTTACGACCGCCGGACAGGTCGTGTCGTGGTGGACCTCAGCAGCGGGTTGTCGATTGCCTTCAAGGCCCACGATGCCCAAGGGCTCGAAGCAGCAACGCCAGCGCACTTGGCCAAGATCGAGATTTCTCCCTCAGGCCTCGGGCTGCACTTCCCCGCGCTCGATGCGGACCTGTACCTCCCTACCCTGCTTGAAGGCTTTCTCGGCTCACGTCGCTGGATGGCGGCGCGGCTCGGAAAGGCTGGCGGTTCGGCGACCTCCCCTGCCAAGGCCGCTGCAGGGCGTGCCAATGGCAAGCTGGGCGGGCGGCCGAAGAAGGTGCCCCAGGTCGCGGTGGCTTGACGCTAGCCGGCGAAGGCCTCGGGCGCTACACATGGCGCTTGTCGTGTGGACGATGCGGGCACCCGCCCTACCGTTCCTGCCCCAGACCAGACCGGCGGCATGCGTGAATGGCACTCTGCCACGCTGCCGAAGCGGTCGCGCGCGAACGTCTTTAGCTCTACTCAAGCGCACGGAAACAGCCGAGATGGCTTTGCAGATAGCCGGTGGCCTTGCCCCGGAACCGAGACGCGATCAATGAAGATCATCCGGCAGCATCGCCTGGCGGGGTAGCTGGTCTGTGCTGACCAGCCGGATGACATCGATTCGTGACGCCTCTTCCCCATACCAGAACCAGAGCTTGGTCTTGCCCACACGCTGCCACTGAAGCTCAGGGACACCCAGCAACTGACCGATACGCCGTGAGCCGATGGCGGGGGCCTCCGAGATCGACAGCAGGCACTCCTGCATCTGATCGACCAGTGCTGCGGCTGAGGCTACTCCAGCGGCACTGCGCCGATACGCCACCTGCCGAACCATGTCTTCGATGGCGGCAGGGCGACGGTGTATCGGCTTCATGCCTGCCCGGCGGCAGGCGAACGAGCAAGCACGCGCAGCGCTGCCCAGTCCCCATCGGACATCGCAGAGGACTCTCCACTGTCAATCCCGGCCTGGTAAAGCGCACGGAGCTGCCTGGCAGCCTCTTCATCGCGCCGAATCAACTCGCGCACGTATTCACTGGCGTTGCCGTAGAGGCCAGAGCGCAGGCGTTCGTCAACCACATCCCGAAGGGCGCCAGTGAGCGAGACGTTCATGGTGGGACTCTTGGTACGCATATGAGCATTGTCGAAGCATGGCAAAGTTTGTCAACTCTCCACTGTCCCACGCGGCACAGTCCGCCCCGCTGGCATACGGTCCAAGCCGGCGTCTCGGCGCGCAGGCGTTGCAGGCAGGTCGACGGGGCGGCGCCGGCGGCGGGCGGCCGGTCAGGCCAGCTAGACCGCCAGCCGGGGCAGCAGGTGCAGGGCGTTGTCGCGCCCTATCGCCCGCAGGTCCTCGGCGGTAAACAGGCCGGTGTCGAGCAGCGCCTTGGCGGTCGCGCTGCTGCTCGCTCCGGGCGGAAAGTCGGTGCCGAAGACGATCTGTCGGGCTGACACCAGTTGCAGCAGCGAGGCCAGCGCGCCCCGGTTGGATGCCCCGGCGGTGTCGTAGTGAAAGCGCCGCAGCGCGGCCTTGAAGCCGTCGGGCAGCGCGGCGGGGGCGGAGCGGGCTGCCGCCTCGATCCGTTCGGCCAGGAACGGCACCGTGCCGCCGGCATGCGACCAGATGAAGCGGATGTCAGGGAAGCGCAGCGCGTCGCCACTGAAGGCCAGGCCCATGATCGCCCGGCTGGTGTCGGTGCCGTACTCCAGGCTACCTGGCCCCACGCCCGGGGCGTAGTCGAGGTTGCGGCAGCAGTCGGCCGCTGTCGGGTGCACCGTCACCAGCGCCTTGCGCCGGTTCAGTTCGGCCATCACCGGGCGCAGCGACGGGTGGCCCAGCCATTTGTCGCCATAGCTGGTGTACAGGCCGATGCCGTCGGCCTTGAGGCTGTCGAAGGCGCGCTCGATCTCGGCCAGCGAGGCGTCGATGTCGGGCAGGGGCAGCGCGGCAAACAGGCCGAAGCGGCCGGGATGGTCGCCCACCAGTTGCGCGCCATAGTCGTTGCAGGCCCGCGCCAGGGTCCGGGTCTGGGCCGGGTCGCCAAACCACAGGCCAGGGTTGGTGATGGAGACGACGGCCACCGCCACGCCGCCGGCATCCATGTCGTCGATCGACTGCTGCGGCGTCCAGCGGTTGTTTGCCGGTTGCAACAGCGGCCGGCCACGCACCCCGGCCAGCCAGGCCGGCGGCGCGAAATGGTGGTGCAGGTCGATGATCCTGTCCTGGCGCGGGCTTGACTCCGCAGCGCCGCCCGGCCAGGCGGCGCAGCCACAACCCGCGACCGCGCCAAGGCGCAGCGCCGCTCCCAGCAGCCTGCGCCTGGCCGGATGGCAGGGGTTCAGGGGGGTCGGCGGTCTGACCATGGTCTGCACTTTGGGGGCAGTGGATGCGATCCAGCGGCCTGCTGACCATTGGGGCTTTCACCCTGCGGCCAGACTGGGTCATGGTGGGCCGGGGCGGGCCGGGGCGGGCCGGGGCGAGGCCATACTGCCGCCATGCCCGACCGACACCACCATGCTTGAACTCGCCGACATCCAAGCCGCCGCCGCGCGAATCTCAGACCAGGTGCTGGACACGCCCTTCCTGGAGAGCCGCACGCTGTCGCAGGTCACCGGTGCGCAGGTTTTCCTGAAGTTCGAGAACCTGCAATTCACCGCCTCGTTCAAGGAGCGCGGGGCGCTGAACAAGCTGCTGGCGCTGGTCGACCAGGGCGTTCGCGGGGTGGTCGCGGCCTCGGCCGGCAACCATGCCCAGGGCCTGGCCCACCACGCCCAGCGGCTGGGCCTGCGGGCGGTGATCGTGATGCCGCAGCACGCGTCCATGGTCAAGGTTGAGCGCACCCGCGGCTTCGGCGCCGAGGTGGTGTTGCATGGCGACAGCTTCGACGCCGCGCGGGCGCATGCGCTGGCCCTGGCGGCGTCGCAGCACCTGAGCTTTGTCCACGCTTTCGACGACCCGCTGGTGATGGCCGGCCAGGGCACCATCGGCCTGGAGATGCTGCGCGCCCAGCCGCAGCTCGACAGCCTGGTCATCGCCGTCGGTGGCGGCGGGCTGATCGCCGGCATCGCCACCGCCGCCAAGGCGATCCGGCCGGGGATCGAGGTCGTCGGCGTGCAGACCAGCCGCTTCCCGGCGATGTTCAACGCCATCAAGGGCACGGCCCATGGCCAGGGCCTGAACTCGATCGCCGACGGCATCGCGGTCGGCACGCCGGGGCAGCTCACCCGCGAAATCGTCGCCCGCCAGGTCGACGACCTGCTGCTGGTCGACGAAGGCGACATCGAGCAGGCGATCGTGATGCTGCTGGAGATCGAGAAGACGGTCGTCGAGGGCGCGGGCGCGGCCGGCCTGGCCGCGCTGCTCAAGGCCCCGGCGCGCTTTGCCGGCCGCCGTGTCGGCCTGGTACTCAGCGGCGGCAACATCGACCCGCTGCTGCTGCAGGCGATCATCGGCCATGGCATGGTCCGCGCCGGCCGACTGGCTCGCGTCCGCGTCAATACCCGCGACAACCCCGGCATGCTGGCGCAGATCACCAGCCTGATCGGCGAAAGCGGCGCCAACATCGACGAGGTCCACCACCAGCGCACCTTCTCGGCCCTGTCGGCGCAGAGCGTCGAGATCGAACTGGTGCTGCAGACCCGCAACCCGGCGCATGTGCAGGAGGTGCTGGCCCGGCTGCGCAGCGCCGGCTTCGAGGCGGTGATGTATTGAACGCGCCCGCCGTGCCATCGCCTGAACCCAGCTTCGCCAGCTTCACGCAACCTGCCCCGCCATGCAATTCCACCTCGACCAATTCCTGCCCGGCGACCCGCACCTGGCCCAGGCGTCGCCGTCGGCCCTGCCGCACGCCGACGCCGCACCGGCCGAAGTCGATGTCCTGATCGTCGGCTGCGGCCCGGCCGGCTTGACCTTGGCGGCGCAGTTGGCGGCCTTTGCCGACATCCGGACCTGCATCGTCGAACAAAAAGACGGCCCGCTGCTGCTCGGCCAGGCCGACGGCATCGCCTGCCGCACGATGGAGATGTTCGAGGCCTTCAATTTCAGCGAGAAGGTGCTCAAGGAAGCCTGCTGGATCAACGAGGTGACCTTCTGGAAGCCCGACGAGCGCCGGCCCGAGGCAATCGTCCGCCAAGGCCGGGTGCAGGACACCGAGGACGGGCTGTCGGAGTTCCCGCATGTGGTGCTGAACCAGGCCCGGGTGCACGACTTTTATCTGGAGCTGATGCGCCAGTCACCCAGCCGGCTGGCACCGCACTACGCGCGCCGGTTCGTCGACGCCAGGCGTGACCCGCAGGCGAGCGACCACCCCGTCAGCGTGCGCCTGGAGCGCCTCGACCCGGACCATGTCGGCAAGATCGAGACCGTCAAGGCGCGTTATCTGGTCGGCTGCGACGGCGCCCGGAGTGCGGTGCGCAGGTCGATCGGCCGGCAACTGGTCGGCGACTCGGCCAACCATGCCTGGGGCGTGATGGACATGCTGGTGGCGACTGATTTTCCGGACATCCGCTACAAGGTCGCGGTCCAGTCCGTCGCCGGCAACCTGCTGGTGATCCCGCGCGAAGGCGGCTACCTGGTGCGGCTGTATGTCGAGATCGACAAGCTCGGCGAGCAAGAACGCGTCGGCGACCGCAAGGTCACGCTGGAGCAACTCATCGCGGCGGCCCAGCGCATCTTCCACCCCTACACCCTGGACGTGAAGGAGGTGCCCTGGTGGTCGGTCTACGAGATTGGCCAGCGCATCTGCGACCAGTACGACGATCTCCCGGCACAGGCCGGCGCCGAGGCGCAGCCGCGCATCTTCATCGCCGGAGACGCCTGCCACACCCACAGCCCCAAGGCCGGCCAGGGCATGAACTTCTCAATGCAGGACAGCTTCAACCTGGGCTGGAAGCTGGCCGCGGTGCTGCGCCGGCAGTGCGCGCCAGCGCTGCTGCACAGCTATTCGGCCGAGCGCCAGGTCGTGGCCCAGCAGTTGATCGACTTCGACCGCGAGTGGGCGGCGATGTTCAGCGACCGTCCCAAGCAGGCCGGCGACGGTGCCGCGCCCGGCGTCGATCCGCAGAAATTGCAGACCTACTTCGAGCAGCACGGCCGCTTCACCGCCGGCATGGGCACGCATTACGCGCCGTCGACGATCTGCGGCCCGGCCACGCACCAGGCGCTGGCCAGCGGCTTTGTCGTCGGCACGCGCTTTCATTCGGCGCCGGTGCTGCGCCTCAGCGACGCCCGGCCGATCCAGCTCGGCCATGTCGCCAGGGCCGACGGGCGCTGGCGGCTGTACGCCTTTGCCGGCGCCGGCGATCACCTGGCGGCGGCTGGCGCCAGCAACCAGCTCGCAGCGACCGGCGCCAGCGGCGTGTTCGGGCTGTGCCGGTTCCTCGCCGAGGCGGTCGATTCGCCGCTGCGCCGCTGCACCCGCCCGGGCCAGGACGTTGACGCGGTGTTCGATCTGCGGGCCATCTTTCAGCCCGCACACACCGCGCTGGCGATCGAGGCCATGCCGGCGCTGCTGCTGCCGCGCAAGGGCCGCCATGGCCTGCCGGACTACGAAAAGGTCTTCTGCCCGGACCTGAAGTCCGGCCAAGACATCTTCGCGCTGCGTGGCATTGACCGGCCGCGCGGCGCCCTGGTGGTGGTGCGCCCGGACCAGTACATCGCCCATGTCCTGCCGCTGGACGCGCATGCCGCGCTGGCGGCGTTCTTCGCCGGCTTCATGCTGGCCGACTGACACGGGATTGCGCCCGGGCCGAGGCCGGGCCCCGCTGCGGCCCGGCAATTTGCCGCTACTCGCTTGCCTTTGATACCTGCGGCTGCGCAAGTTGAGCCCGGCACGCCGGCCCGGCGCCACACAATCCCGGCTCGGGCGCCAACCCCCAAGGCGCCGGCAGATCAGGTGCCATGCAGGTGACATACCCCAGCAAGCCGGGCCCAGGCGCTGCCCGCGAATGGTCGCCCGGCGGGCCTGGCGACGCCGCAGCGCAGGCGGCGCAACGCGCGGCGCGGCGCGGCAACCGGCGCCGCCTGGCGGTGTTCGGTGGCGTGTTCCTGCTGGCCATGCTGCTCGGCCAGGGCTGGAACCTCTCCCGGCCCGACCAGTTCCGCGCCAGCATGCGCCTGCAGGTCAGCCTGCCCAATGCCGCTGGGCCGGGTCAGGCGGCGTCGGCGGCCTATGGCAGCGAGCTCCAGACCCTGAACGCCCGGCCGCTGCTGGCCAAGCTGGCCCAGGCCATGGCCGAGGCCGGCCAGCCGTTGGCGGCATCGCCCGATGAGGCCGTGCAAATCCTGCAGAAAATGCTGCGGATCAGCCTGGTCGAAGGCACCCAGGTGCTGCTGGTCGAGGCCAGCGGCCCGACGCCGTCGCCGCTGGCCGAGGTGCTGGCAGCCCATGCCGAGCTGGTGCGCCAGGAATTGGGCGCCAACCAGGCGCGCACGGCTGACAGCGAAGCCGTGCACGCCCGTGCCGAACTCGCCAGGCTCGATGCGGCAACGGCCGAGCGCCAGGCCAAGCTGGAGCGCTTTCGCGAGGCCGCCGGGCTGCAAGCCGAACGCGAGGAGAGCGACGCCGTCAACGCCAGCAAGGGTCTGGCCAACGCCTTGAACCAGGCGGTCGAGAAGCAGGCCACGCTGGACGCCAAGGTCCAGTCGCTGCGTGATGCAGCCGCCGCCGGCAACGGGGTGTCGCGCGCCAAGGACGATCCGACCCTGGCGGCGCTGGAGGCCCGCGCTGCGCTGGCGCGCGAGGACCTGCGCGACATGGAGCGCAGCTTCACCCCGGAATTTTTGGCGCTCGACCCCAAGGCCAAATCGCTGCGCGCCCGCCTGGCCGAGTTGGAGCGGCAGATCGCCAGCCAGCGCCAGACCGGCATGCAGGCGCAGTTGCAGTCGGCGCAGGAGGAATTGGCCAGCGCCCAGACGACGGCCGAGCGGCTGCGCCAGCAGGTGGCGGCGGCCAGGCCGGCGCTGAACAGCGCCTCGGCCCGCTACGCCCAGGCCAAGGCGCTGGCCGAGGACCTGGCCCAAGTCCAGCTCGCCCGGCGGCAGACGCTGGAGCGGGTGACCCGGCTCGAGGCCGATCTGCAACGGGCGGTGCCGCAGGTGGCGGTGCTGGAAGCCGCCGAGCCGCCACGGCAGCCGATCGCGCCCGACCGGCTGCGCGACGGCGTGGCTGTCAGCGCCGCCGCCCTGCTGCTGGCACTGCTGGCGATGGCCCTGGTCGAGACCTTCAACCGCAGCCCGCTGCCGCAGGCGCCGGGCGCCAACACCGCCCTGCTGATGCCGGCCTGGGGGCTGCCGGCGCCGTCCCTGGTCGAGGCCATGGCAGCCACCGCGCCAGGCCTGATCGGCGCTGCCGATGCGCCGCTGCTGCTGGCCGGCAACGCCCATCCTCCACCACGGCCGGTGCCGCCCCGGCCGATCCTGCAGCAGCATGAGGTGCTGCAACTGCTGCGGGCCACGCGCTCGGCCACCGACCCGCTCAAACCCGAGCCGGCGCTGATTTTGTCCAGCCTGGCCTTGCTCGGCCTGCGCACGCCGGAACTGCTGGTGCTGAAGGCGGCCGATGTCGATGCCGCTGCTGCCCGGTTGCGGGTCGCCGGCGCCGGGTCTCGGTCGGTGGCCCTGCCGCATTGGCTGGCCGCTGCGCTGGCGCGGGCCGTGGCCGGAGCGGCGGCGGATGCGCCGTTGCTGGCCGACGCTGCCGGGCAGGCGCTGGACGAGGCGGCGTTGCACAGCCTGCTGGCCTGCAGCGCGGTCGACGCCGGCCTGGCACAGGGCGCCGGCCTGAGCCTGGCAATGCTGCGCGACACCTGCTTGGACCACCTCAGCGGCCAGGGCCTGCGCTTTGCCGAACTGCCGGCCCTGGTCGGCCGGATCGAGGCCGCCGATGTCGCGGCCTTCGCCGACCGCGCCGCCGGCCTGCCGCGGCGCAGCCTCCACGAGGTGGTCTGGCCGATGCCGGCGCTGGCCAAAGCGCTGGACGCAATGGTGCTGCCGCTGGCCTGAGCACGGCCCCGGCCAGGCCAGCGCCTACACTGGCGGCTCCATGCCCAGCCAGAGCCTGCTCCAAACCCGCGACCTGACCAAACAGTTCAAGGGCTTCACCGCCGTCAACAATGTCAACCTCAACGTCCGGCGCGGCAGCATCCATGCGCTGATCGGGCCCAACGGCGCGGGCAAGACGACCTGCTTCAACCTGCTGACGAAATTCCTCGCGCCAAGCTCGGGCCAGATCATCTTCGACGGCGTCGACATCACCGCCGAGACGCCGGTCCAAATCGCCCGCCGCGGCGTGGTCCGATCGTTTCAAATCTCCTCGGTGTTTCCGCACCTGAGCGTGCTCGAGAACGTCCGGGTGGCGCTGCAGCGGCAGTTGCCCAGCTCGTTCCATTTCTGGCGCTCCGAGCGCAGCCTGAAGGCGCTGAACGAGCCCGCGCGGGCGCTGCTCGACCAGGTTGACCTGGGCGCCCATGCCGGCCTGACGGCGGTGGAACTGCCCTATGGCCGCAAGCGTGCGCTGGAGATCGCCACCACCCTGGCGATGGCGCCGCAACTGATGCTGCTGGACGAGCCCACCCAGGGCATGGGGCTGGAAGATGTCGAGCGCACCCGGCAGTTGATCAAGCGGGTGGCGGCCGAGCGCACGGTGCTGATGGTCGAGCACAACATGAGCGTGGTCGCCAGCATCGCCGACACCATCACCGTGCTGCAGCGCGGCGCGATCCTGGCCGAGGGGCCGTATGAGCAGGTCTGCCGCGATCCGGCGGTGATCGAGGCCTACATGGGCAGCGACCAGAGCGCGTTGGCGGGTGCGCACTGATGGCCCTGCCGTTCCTGGAGATCGCCGACCTGCACGGCTGGTATGGCGAGTCGCATGTGCTGCACGGCATGGCCCTGCGGGTCGAAGAGGGCGAGGTCGTGACCCTGCTGGGGCGCAACGGCGCCGGCCGGACCAGCACGCTGCGCGCGGTGCTGGGCCTGATCGGTCGGCGCCGCGGTTCGATCAAGATCCGTGGCCAGGAGACCATCGCCTGGCCTACCCACCGCATCGCCCGCCTCGGCCTGGGCTATTGCCCGGAGGAGCGCGGCATCTTCGCCAGCCTTTCGGCCGAAGAGAACCTGATGCTGCCGCCCTTGCTGGCCAGCGGCGCGATGGGGCTGGACGAGATCTACGCGATGTTCCCCAACCTGCGCGAGCGCGCCCGCAGCCAGGGCACGCGGCTGTCCGGTGGCGAGCAGCAGATGCTTGCGGTGGCACGCATCCTGCGCACCGGCGCCAAGCTGCTGCTGCTCGACGAGATCTCCGAAGGCCTGGCGCCGGTGATTGTGCAGAAGCTGGCCGAGATGGTCAGCACCCTGCGCGCCCGGGGCTACACCATCGTCATGGTCGAGCAGAACTTCAGGTTCGCCGCGCCGCTGGCCGACCGCTTCGTGGTGGTCGAGCATGGCCAGGTGACCGAGCAGTTCAGCCAGGCCGAACTGCCCGACCGGATCGACACCCTGCATGAGACCCTGGGCGTCTGACGCCCCGACCACGCCACTTTTACCTTCGGAGACCTTGACCATGCCCAAACTCAAACCACTGCTGGCCGCCTGCGGCCTGGCCGCTGCCGCCCTGTTCGCCGCCCCCGTCAGGGCACAGATTTCTGGCGACGTGATCCGCATCGGCATCATCACCGACATGTCGGGCCTGTACGCCGACATCGACGGCCCGGCGGGCGTCGAGGCGATCCGCATGGCCGTGGCCGACATGGGCGGGGCGATCAACGGCAAGAAGATCGAGGTGCTCTACGCCGACCACCAGAACAAGGCCGACGTGGCCGCGTCCAAGGCGCGCGAGTGGTTCGACACCCAGGGCCTGGACCTGCTGATCGGCGGCACCACCTCCAGCACCAACCTGTCGATGGCGGCGGTGGCCAAGGAGAAGAAAAAGCTCTTCATCGCCATCGGCGGCGCGACCTCGGCGCTGACCAACGAGCAGTGCAGCCCCTACACCGTGCACTGGGCCTACGACACCGTGGCGCTGGCCAAGGGCACCGGCAACGCGGTGGTCAAGTCCGGCGGCAAGAGCTGGTACTTCCTGACCGCCGACTACGCCTTCGGCACGGCGCTGCAGAACGACACCACCGCCGTCGTCAAGGCGGCCGGCGGCACGGTTGTAGGCTCGGTCCGGCACCCGCTGTCGGCCAGCGATTTCTCCTCCTTTTTGCTGCAAGCGCAGTCCAGCAAGGCCCAGATCCTCGGCCTGGCCAACGCCGGTGGCGACACCATCAACGCGATCAAGGCGGCCAACGAGTTCGGCATCACCAAGACGATGAAGCTGGCCGGGCTGCTGATCTTCATCACCGACATCCATTCGCTGGGCCTGAAGACCACCCAGGACATGTACCTGACCGACAGTTGGTACTGGAACCGCGACGCCGAGGCCCGCGCCTGGGGCCGCCGCTTCTTCGAGAAGTTCAAGCGCATGCCGACCTCGATCCAGGCGGCCGACTATTCGGCCGCGCTGAACTTCCTGCAGGCCGTCAAGGCCACCGGCAGTGACGACAGCGACAAGGTGCTGGCGCAGTTGCGCAAGGTCAAGGTCAACGACATCTTCGCCAAGGGCGGCTGGGTCCGCGAGGACGGCCGGATGGTCCACGACATGTACCTGATGCAGGTCAAGTCGCCCGACAAATCGGTCGAGCCCTGGGACTACTACAACGTCGCCCAGGTAATCAAGGGCGAGGACGCCTTCACCACCAAGGCCGAATCCAAGTGCGCGCTTTGGAAGTGAACGTCGCCGTCGGTTGCTGAGTCAAGCGTCAGGCCATGGAGATCTTCGGCATCCCGATGCAGGCCTTTCTCGGCCAGCTTTTGCTGGGCCTGGTCAATGGCTCGTTCTACGCCATGCTCAGCCTCGGCCTGGCGGTAATCTTCGGCCTGCTGGGGATCGTCAACTTCGCCCACGGCGCGCTGTACATGATCGGCGCCTTCGTCGCCTACTTGTCGCTGGACAAGTTCGGCCTGGGCTTCTGGTGGGCGCTGCTGATCGCCCCGCTGGTGGTCGGCGCGCTGGGCGTGATGGTGGAGCGCAGCTTGCTGCGCCAGCTCTACCGGATCGACCCGATCTACGGCCTGCTGCTGACCTTTGGCCTGGCGCTGATCGCCGAAGGCCTGTTCCGCGAGCAGTTCGGCGTCTCCGGCCAGCAGTACCCGGTGCCCGAGCTGCTGCAGGGCGCGACCAACCTCGGCTTCATGGTGCTGCCCAACTACCGCGCCTTCGTTGTCTTCGCCTCGCTGTTGGTGTGCCTGCTCACCTGGTGGGTGATAGAGCGCACCCGGCTGGGCAGCTACCTGCGCGCCGGCACCGAGAACCCGGCGCTGGTGCAGGCCTTCGGCGTCAACGTGCCGCTGCTGGTGATGCTGACCTACGCCGCCGGCTGCGGCCTGGCGGCGCTGGCCGGGGTGCTGGCCGCGCCGGTGATACAGATCACGCCGCTGATGGGCAGCAACCTGATCGTGGTGGTGTTCGCGGTGGTGGTGATAGGCGGCATGGGCTCGATCCTGGGCTCGATCCTGACCGGCCTGGGGCTGGGCCTGGTCGAGGGCCTGACCAAGGTCTTCTACCCCGAGGCCTCGGCAATCGTGGTGTTCGTCATCATGGCGATCGTGCTGGTGTTGCGCCCGGCCGGGCTGTTCGGCAAGGAAGCCTGATGAACCGCTCGCAGATGGGTCAGAAACAGGTCGCGCGCCGGTCGGCAAGCCCGGCGCGACGGGGGCAGCCATGAACCGCCACAACGGCTCGGCCTATGCGGCCTGGGCGGTGGCGCTGGCGGTGTTGCTGGCGGCGCCGTTCATCGGCCTGTACCCCGTCTTCATGATGAAGGCGCTGTGCTTTGCGATCTTTGCCTGCGGCTTCAACCTGCTGCTGGGCTTCACCGGGCTGCTGTCTTTCGGCCATGCGGCCTACCTGGGCGCGGCCGCCTACGTCACCGGCTGGCTGGTGCGCTCGGCCGGTTTCTCGCCCGAGCTGGGGGTGCTGGCCGGCATGCTGGGCGCCGGCCTGCTGGGCGCGGTGGTCGGCGCGATCGCGATCCGCCGCCAGGGCATCTACTTCGCCATGATCACCCTGGCGATGGCGCAGATGGTCTATTTCGTCTGGCTGCAAGCGCCCTTCACCGGCGGCGAGGACGGCCTGCAGGGGGTGATGCGCGGCCACCTGTTCGGCCTGATCCCGCTGCAGAGCGATCTGGTGCTGTATTACGTGGTGCTGGCGGTGTTTGTGGCGGTGTTTCTGGGGGTGATACGGATCGTCCATTCGCCCTATGGCCAGGTGCTCAAGGCGATCCGCGAGAACGAGCCGCGCGCCATTTCGCTGGGCTATGACGTGGACCGCTACAAACTGCTGGCGTTCATCCTGTCGACCATGCTGGCCGGGCTGGCCGGCTCGCTCAAGACCATGGTGCTGGGCTTTGCCACGCTCACCGACGCGCATTGGTCGCTGTCGGGCGAGGTGGTGCTGATGACCCTGCTCGGCGGCATGGGCACCTTCGCCGGGCCGGTGCTGGGCGCCTTCACCATCATCGGCCTGCAAGACCTGCTGGCCGATCGGGTCGGCTCCTGGGTGACGGTGATCATCGGCGCGATCTTCGTGGTCTGCGTGGTCGGCTTTCGCCGCGGCATCGTCGGCGAGTTGCTGGCCTGGCAACAACGCCGCCAGGGCCCGCGCGGCTGAGCCAAGCAGGCTGCGGTAGGGCGCCCGGGGCCCGGCTCAGGCCGGCCGGTCGTCGCGCTTGGCCGCCTCGGCCAGCGGCTGCCAATGCATCATGCCGTACAGCAGCATCAGCAGCACGCTCACCGCCAGCGGCCCGGGGTAGCGCCGCAGGTAGCGCTGAAAGACGATCAGCTCCAGCGCATGGATCGCCAACAGCAGGGCAGCGATCTGCGCCAGGCTCAGCGGCAGGGCCGCCGACCATCTGCCCGGCGCCCAGCCCAGGGCGTCGCCCAGGCCCAGCCCGAACACCAGCAGGCACAGGCATCTGAAGACGGTGTTGAGCATCGCAGCGGTCCTGTCGGTATGGCGGTCGGACTTCATTGTGGAAGTTCGCCGCCGCCGCCGCCTTGGGTCATTTCCCGAGGTTAGTCCGGCGATCACGGTGGCATGATGGCTGGATCGCGCCGCAGCCGATGCCCAACGGCCGCGGCGCTGCCACTTTTGCAACTCCACTCCGAGCCACACATGCCCAAGGTCACCTTCATCGCCCACAACGGCAGCCGCCATGAGGTCCAAGCCGAGGCTGGGCTGTCGCTGATGCGCGCCGCCGTCGACAACGGCGTTCGCGGCATCGACGGCGACTGCGGCGGCCAATGTGCCTGCGCCACCTGCCATGTCTTCATCGAAGACGACTGGCGCAGCCTGACCGGCGCGCGCACCCAGATGGAGGACGACATGCTGAACTTTGCCGCCGAGCTGCGCGACAGTTCGCGTCTGGCCTGCCAGATCACTGTCACCGATGCGCTCGACGGCCTGGTCGTGGCCATGCCCGAAGGCCAGCACTGACCCCGTTTCCCTTGTCCCACCGGAGCCCCGCATGAACGCCGTACTCAAGCCCGCTGACGACAGCTTTGCCGAGCCCCAGGGCGCCACGATGTCGGCCGCGACCCGGGCGATCCACGCCGCCGCCCGCGATTTCGCTGCCACCGCGCCGCTGTCCGAACTCAACCCCGCCGACCCGCAGTTGTTCGTCGACGACACCGTCGGCTACACCTTCGAGCGGCTGCGCCGCGATGCCCCGGTGCACCCCTCGTTCAGCCCGATCGAGGGCATGGGCCATTACTGGTCGGTGACGCGCTACCAGGACATCATGAGCGTCGACACCCAGCCGGCGCTGTATTCCTCAGACTGGACGCTGGGCGGCATCACCCTGATGAACCCCCCGGCCAGCGACCGGCTGCCGATGTTCATCGCCATGGACCCGCCCAAGCACGACGACCAGCGCAAGGCGGTCAGCCCCATCGTCGCCCCGGCCAATCTGCAAAACTGGCAGGACCTGATCCGCTCGCGCACCGCCCAGGTGCTGGACAGCCTGCCGCGCGACGAGCCCTTCGACTGGGTCGACAAGGTCTCGATCGAGCTGACCACCTGCATGCTGGCGACGCTGTTCGACTTCCCGTTCGAGGACCGGCGGCTGCTGACCTGGTGGTCCGACGTGTCGACCATGAACAAGCTCACCAACCCGGACGCGCTCGGCCCGCAGGAGCGCATGGCCGAGCTGGGCAAGATGCTGGCCTACTTCACCAAGCTGTGGAACGAGCGCGTCAACGCCCCGCCGCGCACCGACCTGGTGTCGATGCTGGCCCATGGCCCGGCCACCCGCAATATGGACCCGATGGAGTTCATGGGCAACCTGGTGCTGCTGATCGTCGGCGGCAACGACACCACCCGCAACTCCATGACCGGCGGCCTGCTGGCGATGGCCCAGCACCCCGAGCAACTCGCCAAGCTGCGCGCCAACCCGGCGCTGATCGACAGCGCCGTGCCCGAGATCATCCGCTGGCAGACGCCGCTGGCCTATATGCGCCGCACCGCCTTGCAGGATGCCGAGCTGGGTGGCCAGCAGATCAAAAAGGGCGACAAACTGGCGATGTGGTACCTCTCGGGCAACCGCGACGGCTCTGCAATCGACCGCCCGGATGAGTTCATCATCGACCGCGCCCGCCCGCGCCAGCACCTGTCCTTCGGCTTCGGTGTCCACCGCTGCGTCGGCAACCGCCTGGCCGAGTTGCAACTGAAGATCCTCTGGGAGGAAATCCTCAAGCGCTTCCCGGTGATCGAGGTGGTCGGCGAGCCCAGCCGCGTGCGCTCGGCCTTCGTTCGTGGCTACAGCAGCATGCAGGTGCGGCTGCCGAGCTGAGCGCGGCGGGCGCACGCTGACCCCCGCCCGCGCCACTACTTCCGTCCCAGTCGCGAGAGAATCGCAGCAGAAGATTCGACTGGGAATCGCACGCCGCGATCCTCCATCACCGAGCGGAACTTCTCGTAGCGCAGGTAGGTCGGCGACCCTGGCCTGAAGTCCTCGGTGAGCGCACTCTGCACCATGTTCGGCGCGGTCACGCCGCGCACAGTCTGCGCCGTCAGCGGCACCTTCATGTCGACGAGCAGCCATTCGGCCATGTCAAAGTCCTCGCGCAGCAGGGCCGTCATGAACAAGGTGTAGTGCGCTGTATCCTCCACGCCGACCGGCAGGCCGCGCCGAAACATGACCTCGAGGCAGGGCCGACATTCAAAGCCCAGCGCGCTGAAGGCGTCGCTTGATTGCACCTCGGCGGGAATGCGCGACATCGGGAAAAGCTGGTAAAGCAGGTCCAGCCCGACCGCATCGCCGCGGACCAGTGGCAGCACAAAGTCGTTGCCATCTTCCGGGCGCGTCTCCAGCAGCGGATTTGCGCCTGCAGCGATCAGCAAACGCGCGGCGCGGGCGTCGTGCAAATAGACCGTATAGCCCAGCAGCGACACCTGCGGCACGGCCTTGGACGCGGTGACCGGCCCGTGGCTGTTGGGGTCGACACCGCGCGCGACGAGCTCGCGAACTCTGAGCTCGTCGTTGGCCCGCGCCGCCTGCAGCAAGGACAACGCCTGGCCCTCAAAGAACGCCTCCGGCGGCCCCAGTTTCGGTGCCCTGGCATCGCCCAACTTCGCCGCCCCCCAGCCGAAGCTTTCGAACAAGCCCATGGTGATCACTCCTGTTGCGAGCGCGATCCAGCGCCGACGCTCAGACGGCATGCCCAGCGCGCCCCGTGATTCATTGCTTGCCGGCACGGCCATTCTTCAGTGTCATCTCGTCAGCAGTCTTCTGCTTCTCGATCGAGGCAATCACCTCATCCATGGCGTGTCTATCGTTCGGACTCAGCGCCTCAGACGTTGTCGGCGTGGTCTGGCGCACGCCCGGTGCCGCGTGCGAAAAATGTTGGGACATGCCACTCTCCTGCAGCTGAGTAACGGCCTCGCCCTCGACCCTGTACGCGACGATCTTGCTCGACTCTGCCGCCGTACGGTCACTGACTTTCGAATACCGCGCAACGGTGTTGGGGTTGAGTCCGGCGGCATTGAAGGTTGTCGCGATGGCGCCGGAGCCCCCTTGTGCGGCAGACGCCAGGCCACCGCCAAGCGAATGGCCAACAAGCTGCACCTGGTCGGTCGCACCAGCTTTGGCAATCGCGTTGCCGATCAAGGTGGCGCGCTTGTAGTAGCTCGATTCGTTGTTCGCGTTCTGCGCAAAGTTGTTCTGCCAGTCCTCTTTGGCCAGCGTCGAGCCACGGAACACAAGGTCAAAAGCGGGCTTGGGATTCTTGCCCCAGAGGTCCGGATCCTTCTTGTACACCGCAGCCTTGAACTCAGTGCCGGCGGGCGTCAGGTCTTTTCGGGTCAGGCCCAGCCCGGCCAGTTCATCGTCAGTAGGTTCGAGAAATCCCGGTGGCGGCCGCTTGAGGTCGGCCGGCGCGTCGGGGTCGTACTTCAGGTAGATGGCCTTGGCCACCCGTGCCTGTTCGACCTGGTCCATGTCACCGCGCAAGCGCGCCGCCACGTCGGCATGCTCAGGGCAGCCGTTGATGCTCGTGCTGAGCAGATCGAGCCTTTCGAGCCGTCGCACCGCCTTGGCGTTGGCAACACACGGCAGGCAGGGCGCCCCGGCGGGGGTCGTACCAAAATCCTTGCCCAGCATCGCTTCACGGGCTTGCTGATACTCCTGCTGCGGCAGGTTTGGGTTGGCAGCCAGCGCCTTGGCCCTGGCTTCGTTCAGCGAGTTTGCCTGCCGCCCTGCCAGCCACTTTGCCGACATTCCCGCGATGATGTCGGTCACAGGTCAAGCCCTTGTCGATCAGCACTCACTGCAGCCCCCAAGGCCGGGTCAGATGGAAACTCCTGCGAAGTGCGTTGTCGCCCGACTCGGGCGTGGCGTTCGGTCCCAACTGGTCGTGCACCCACTGGCTCATCCCGTGCACCTTGCGCAACTCGGGAACCGGCGCGCCGAGCAGCGCCTTCAGCAGCCGCACCGAGTCCTCGAAGCCGATGCCCATCCACGACGCAGCCAGCACGTAAGCCGCAACACCCTGCTCCGTCCGCAGACCCAGTTGACGAGCCCGATCGTGGCTGATTTCGATGAACTCCCGCTGTTCGGCTGCCGGCTGCCGGCAGACGGGAGAACTCAGCGTCGGCCCGCGCCAGTGATCCGCGCAATCGGTCATGGAATATATCCAAGCCGATCTTCTCAAACTGCTCCGAAGAAAATCGAATCATGAGCTCACTGCCTATTCGGGCCGGCCCGGCGAATCCGCCTATTTGGTACCAATATGCCGCTGATCGGCAAGCGCGAAACCTGAGAATTTGCCGACTTTGCCGACTTTTCCGTCACGTTAGCGTGACCCGCATAGCTGCCTCTGGCTGACCCCAGCACCCGCATCTTAAGCCCGCAGGTGTTGTCCAATCCGTCGCCTTCGATGCGCTGCGACCTGAATCGATAGAAAATCCAACGTGAGTTACCGGGATTAACCTTGCCGTCCTGCCGAGTAGATGCCGACCTGAGCGCGATGGTGCTTAAGCGGTAACAGAACCGATGAGTCAATGCGCACTCAGATATCGGACAGCAGCCGGGCACGTTGCGGGAAGGCTTTGGCGAGTTTCGCGTCTGCGGTGATGAAGTCCAAGTCGAGAAACTCAGCCAAGGCCAGGTACTCGCAGTCATAGGCTGAACACTTGCTTTGCTTGCTCAGGCGCAGCACCTCAGATGTTTCAACCTCGTACTCTTCAACGCCAATGATGTCGCTCGCGCGTTGGAACAGGGCAAGCGCGTCCGCGACCTCGATCAGATCGGCACGAATGTAGGTTGCCAGGATGTTCCGCAGCTCGCTGCGCCAGAGGCGCGGAGCAGCCCAGAGCGAATCGCCCTCTAGCACCAACTCAGCACTCTTGGTGTACTTGCCGGGAATCAACAAGTAGGCGAGCAGATTGACGTCGACGACGATCACGAACGACCTGCCCGCTTGAACCGATCCACATCGGTGTGATCGAAGGACACCGCTGTCAATCGATCCCGGGTCGGTCGAATCGCGAACAGGTGCTCCTGCGCGGAGACCCGCCGAGTAAGAACCTGGGCCTCCAGCCGAGCGATGATTTCGCTGTTGAGGCTTCGATGGTTCACCGTTGCCGACTGCTTCAGCCGCTCGTAGACATCGTCCGGAACACCCTTCAAGGTCAGGTTGGCAGGCATGCGTCTCTCCGATGTATGACAGGAACCATTATGGTACCGTTTCGGTATTTCGTGGCAGGAACAGGGATGCGCGATTTGCGCATTCCAGGCTGATCGAGGAAGCGCTGGGTGCGCTGCCAAAGCGACCGATCTGAAGTCGGACCCGCCTGGGATGCGGTCAGGCTTGGGCCTTGACCCGGCGCAGCGGCCCCGTTTTCCGCGCCAAGGAGTGCGAGCCGTGCAGCACCTTACTCAACATGGCGTCGGCAACCGCCTGGCCGAGTTGCAACTGAAGATCCTCTGGGAGGAAATCCTCCAGCGCTTCCCGGTGATCGAGGTGGTCGGCGAATCCATCCGCGTGCGCTCGGCCTTCGTCCGCGGCTTCAGCAGCAGGCAGGTGCGGCTGCCGACCTGAGCGCGTCGCGGATTGAGCGAGGTGGCCAAAAGGGAGCTTGTGGCGGATCGGCGCAGTCAGCTTCGGCGTGGACCTGCGGATACCCGACCTGATCCCGGTCGAGTTGACTCGGCATCCAGTCGATGGCGCCCAGGCGGCTGAGTTCGGTCCGGGCAGAGCCCAGTTGCCGCGCGATGCACTGATACCGCAGCCGCATTCTGGTCACCCATGCGGGAGCAATGGCAGGCTGGCCGCGACTGGCGTCGTACGCTGGGCGAACGAACAGAGGCAGTGACGAACCCTGCGACCGCGAATGGCCAGTCACGTCTGGTGCCACAGCGTCGCCGCAGCCTACGGGACATCGGCGACCCAGCGCCACCTCCAGCTCGGTCGCACAGAATTGCCCCTGACCGGTTTGGCGTCCGTCCTGTCGGTGTCGGGCCTGGGTACTGATGGCGGCGCGACAGCGGCTTGCGCCTCAGGGGAGTGGGGCCCTTGTGATAGATCGTTTTTGATCTATCATTGGCTTCCATGACGGGCAAGGAAGTCATTGCGAGGCTCAAAGCCGAAGGCTGGAAGCTTGACCGCATTCACGGCAGTCACCACGTCATGGCCAAAGGTGGCAAGGCTGTGCCGGTACCGGTCCATGGCGCGCGAGACATCGGAGCCGGTTTGCTCGCTGCCATTCATCGGCAGTCGGGCGTCAAACTGAAGTGAGGTGTTACTGTGGAAATCCGTTACCCCGCCACCGTTGCGTCGCAAACCGATGGAAGCTTTCTCGTCCAATTCGTTGACCTGCCCGACACTTTTACCGAAGGCCGGACGAAGGAGGAGGCGCTGTTCAACGCAGGCGAAGTTCTGTCGGTCATGTTGGCATGGCGCCTTGATGAAGCAAAGGACGTTCCGGCGCCAAGTCAAAAGGTCAAAGGGGCGTATTACGTCGCGCCGGATGCCAAGACCCAAGCGGCCATGCTTCTTCGTCTGGCGCGTGGCGAGCGGAGTTTGTCGGAACTTGCGCGCGCGCTGGAAACTTCTTGGCCGGCTGCGAAACGGCTTGAAGATCCAACCCATTGGCCGTCTCTGAAAACGCTCGACAGAGCTGCTGCGGCGCTTGGCAAGCGCTTGGTGCTTGTACTGGAGTAGTGTCGCTTCTGCTGGTGGGCATCGCGACCACAGCATGATCTAGCCCGGCCAGCCCATCAGGTCACAGCCCATCGCTACCCGCCTGGGCGGATCCAACTGCCGTCATTGGGCCTAACCCGACTGACTCGCAACGGCGCCAGTCGCCAGATCCCCGAACAGTCCATTCAGCAGCTTGCCCGGCGCGCCAGCGCCCAGCCCGGCGAAGCTGCCCTGCTCGGCCAGGACCTGCGCCGCCTGCATCAAGCCGCCCCAGGCGCAGCGGGCCAGCGCCCCGCCGACGCTGATGCGGCGCACGCCCAGGGCGGCAATTTCGGCCACGGTCAGGGGGCTGGGGCCGCCGACCAGCAGGTTGAGCGGCTTGGGCGCGACCGCCGCCACGAGCCTGCGGATCTGCGCCGGCTCGGTGATCCCCGGGGCGTACAGGCAATCGGCACCGGCATTGGCATAGGCCTGCAGCCGGGCAATTGTCTCGTCCAGGTCTGGCCGGCCGACCAGGAAGCACTCGGCGCGGCCCACCAGCAGGGTGTCGCCGCCGGCCCCATCGATCGCCTGGCGTGCCGCGCGCAGGCGCAGCACCGCCTCGTCCAGGCTGAACAATGGCTGCCCGGCCTGGCCGGTCGAGTCCTCGATCGACAGGCCGGCGACACCGGCCTCGACCGCCAGCCGCACGCTCTCGGCCACGCCGGCAGGGTCGCTGGCAAAGCCGCTCTCGAAATCGGCGTTGATCGGCAGGTCGGTGGCCGCCACCAGTTCGGCGAGGTGGGCCAGCATGGCGGCGCGGCTGACGCCGTTGTCTGGCCGGCCGCGCGACCAGGCGAACCCGGCGCTGGTGCTGGCCAGCGCCTTGAAGCCCAGGCTTTGCAGGTAAAGCGCGCTGCCGATGTCCCAGGGGTTGGGGATGACGAAGCAGCCTTGCGCGTGCAAGGCCTGAAAGTTGCGCCGCTTGTCGGCGACGCTGGGGCGGGTTGCGGTCGTCATGGCTGTGCCTTCGGCTTCAGGCGCTGGCGAATCCGGCCAACCGGGCCAGCCGTTGGCCGATGATGGCGTTGGCCTCGGCCATGATCCGGTCTATCAATTGCTTGACCGTCGGCACGTCGTGGATCAGGCCGGCGACCATGCCGCAGGACCAGGCGCCCACCTCCATCGCGCCGTCCTTCATGATCTTCGGGTAGACACCGGCGACCTCGTCGATGATGTCCTCGAACTTGATCGCCGCGCCCAGCGCCTTTTCCTTGGCCAGCAGCTTGTCGACCGCGGCGTTGCGCAGCACCCGCTCGGTGTTGCGCAGCGGCCGCATCACCAGCCGGGTGTCGAGTTCGCTGGCCGCCACCAGCGCGGCCTTGACGTTGGCGTGGATAGGCGCCTCCTCGGTGGCCATGAAGCGGGTGCCCATGTTCATGCCCTCGGCGCCCAGCGCCAGCGCCGCGACCAGGCTGCGGCCGTCGGCCATGCCGCCCGAGGCGACGAACGGGATCTTCAGTTCCTCGGCAGCGCGCGGCAGCAGGATGAAGTTGGGCACATCGTCCTCGCCCGGATGGCCGCCGCACTCGAAACCGTCGACGCTGACCGCATCGCAGCCAATCGACTCGGCCTTGAGCGAGTGGCGCACCGAGGTGCATTTGTGGATCACCTTGATGCCGGCCTCGTGCAGCATCGGCATCCACTTCTGCGGGTTGTTGCCGGCGGTCTCGACCGCCTTGATGCCGCCGTCGATGATCGCCCGGATGTAGCCGGGGTAGTCGGGTGAGTTGACCATCGGCAAGAAGGTCAAGTTGACGCCGAAGGGCTTGTCGGTCATGGCCCGGCAGCGGGCAATCTCCTGGGCCAGCAACTCGGGGGTGCGCTGCGTCAGGCCAGTGATGATGCCCAGCCCGCCGGCATTGGACACGGCTGCGGCCAGCTCGGCAAAGCCGACATAGTGCATCCCGCCCTGGATGATCGGGTGCTCGATGCCAAAGAGTTCGGTGATGCGGGTTTTCATGGGTTCACTGGCGGTTGAGAGTGGCTGGAGGCGCCAGCGTAGCCGGAACTGACACGGCCTGTCATCGGCATCTTCACCCGGGCCTGCGCGGCAGCCGCTGCGACGCCTGCGCAGCGGCGACAATTCGGCCCCTTTCAGCAGCAGCCAGCCCAGCCCGCGTCATGAACGAACCCACGCCGTTGCCGCCCGCCGACAGTCCGGTGCCCGAGTCGGCGGCGACCAGCCCGGCCTCGCCGGCTGCGCCCGCCGTCGAAGCAGCCGCCGAATCAGCGGCGCCAGCAGCAGCCGCACCAGCGGCCGAATCAGTCGCAGTGGCCGCTGTGGCCGAGGACGACACGGCGACGGCAGCCGAGCAAGCGGCAAATGTGGCCGAACCAGCGGCCGTGCCCGTGGCCGAGGCAGCCCCGGCGGTCGAGTCTGTAGCCGCCGACCCTGCAGCGGCCAGCGACAGCGCCGCCGCGCCCGCCGCAGACGCCGCAGCCGCAGCCGCAGCCGCACCCGCCATCGCAGAACTCTCACCCGCCGCCTGCGCCGCCCGCCTGGCCGAGTTGTTCGCGGCGGTGTTCGGCGCCGGCAACGCCAAGCCGCTGAAGCTGCGCATCCAGGCCGACATCCAGCAGCGTGCGCCGGGCACCTTCACCAAACGCGCGCTCTCGGTCTTTCTCCACCGCCACACCACCGGCAACCCCTACCTGCGGGCGATGGCGACGGCGACACAGCGCTTTGACCTCGACGGCCAGCCGGCCGGCGATTTGAGCCAGGAACACCGCGACGCCGCCGCCGCCGAACTGGCGCGGCGCAAGGCGCTGTACGAGGAGCGGCGCAAGGCCGAACGTGACGCCCAGCGCCAGGCCCAGCGTGAGGCCTTCCGCGCAGCGCGGGGCCCTGTTGCTGCTGCACCACCACAAGCCCGGCCCGGGGAGCCAGCCGACGCCGCCGGTGTTGAGCCCTTGGCGCCCGTCGATGGCGCGCCCGCAGCAGCGCTCGGCGCGCAGGCCAGACCGCAGCACCCCGAGCGTCGGCCCGAGCATCGCCCACCCCGGCGCGACGCTGGACCGCGTGGCCACGACCGGCCGCGCCTAGCCCAAGCGCAAGCCGGATCGCCGGGTCAGCCGCAAGGCCGGCCCCAGGAACAGCGCCAAGACCCGCGACCGCAGCGCCGACCCGAACGCGGCGCCGGCGCCAGCGGCAGCGCTCGGCCACCCTACCGCGACGCTGCCGGCCCCAGACCAGAGCGCCTGGCCGCACCGCAGCTTGCCGATCAGGCGCCAGGCGAGGGCCGACCCGCAGCTGCGCCGACCCAGCCGAGGGCTGTGCCCAGTGCCTCGCCTGCTGCGGTCTACAGCCCCGAGGACGAGGCCCGCCGCGGCCGCGCCGCGCTGGCCCGCGCCTTTGCCGCCAGTCCGCTGAAGAAATCCAGCTTCTGCGCCTTGAAGGGCATGACCGAGGCGGCGCTGGACACGGTGCTGGCCCAGGTGCGCAGCGAGTCGCCGCCCGAGCCACGACCGCCGGCCGCAGCCCCCGGCAGCGGCCCGGCCAACGCCCCGGCCGGGCGCGACGGCGGCGCCTGGCGCGACCGGCCGGGCCCGGGCCAGAACCGCGGCCGACCACCGCGTGGGCCGTGACAGGCGCAAGCCTGCGGCGGACCCCGACAATCGCCCATGCACTCAGACCCTGCCTCGCATCCTCAGACTTCGCCCAAGGTTTCGCCCGCCGCAGAGGTGGTGGCCGCGAACATGGTGGCCGCAGATCGGGTGGCCGCAGACAGGGTGGCCGCCGGCCCGGGCTTCGCCAGCCTGCCGCTGTCGCCAGCAATGCAGGCCAATCTGCAGCGCCTGGGCTACCTGGCGATGACGCCGATCCAGGCCGCCAGCCTGCCGCCGGCGCTGGCCGGCCGCGACCTGATCGCCCAGGCCAGGACCGGCAGCGGCAAGACCGCGGCCTTCGCCCTGGCGCTGCTGGCCAATTTGAACCCGCGCCGCTTCGCGGTGCAGACCCTGGTGCTGTGCCCGACCCGCGAACTGGCCGACCAGGTCACGGCCGAAATCCGCCGCCTGGCCCGGGCTGAAGACTCCATCAAGGTGCTGACCCTGTGCGGCGGCGCGACCCTGCGCCCGCAACTCGCCAGCCTGGCCCATGGCGCGCACATCGTGGTCGGCACGCCCGGCCGCATCCTCGACCACCTGGAGCGCGCCAGCCTGGAGCTGTCGGCCTTGAACACGCTGGTGCTCGATGAAGCCGACCGGATGCTCGACATGGGCTTTCACGACGCCATCAGCGCCGTCGCCAGCCATTGCCCGCAGCCGCGCCAGACCCTGCTGTTCTCGGCCACCTACCCCGAGGGCATCGCCAAGATCGCCGCCGCGCTGCTGCGCCAACCGCTGACGATCCGCCTCGAACAGGCCCACCAGCCCGACAAGATTCGCCAGCGCTTTTACCAAGTGCGCGAAGACCAGCGCCTGCACGCCGTCGGCCTGCTGCTGAACCACTATCGGCCGGTCAGCACGCTGGCTTTTTGCAACACCAAGGCGCAATGCCGCGATCTGGTGGCGGTGCTGCGTGCGCAGGGCTTCAGCGCGCTGGAGCTGCATGGCGACCTCGACCAGCGCGAGCGCGACCAGATGCTGCTGCGCTTTGCCAACCGCAGCGCCAGCGTGCTGGTGGCCACCGACATCGCTGCCCGCGGCCTGGACATCACCGACCTGGAGGCGGTCATCAACGTTGACGTGACGCCCGATGTCGCGACCCACACCCACCGCATCGGCCGCACCGCCCGCGTCGACAACAGCGGCTGGGCCTTCAGCCTGGCCAGCCTGGACGAGATGGGCCGGGTCGGGCAGATCGAGCATGAGCTTGGCTTCAGCTCCACCTGGCAGCCCCTGGCCGAGCTGACCGCCAGCGGCAGCGGGCCCTTGCTGGCGCCGATGGCGACGCTGCAAATCCTCGGCGGCCGCAAGGAGAAGATCCGCCCCGGCGACCTGCTGGGGGCGCTGACCAAGGACCTGGGCTATGCCGCCGCGCAGATCGGCAAGATCAAGGTCAACGACTACTCGACCTACCTGGCGGTGGCCCGCGAGATCGCGCCGGAACTAGCGCGGCGCTTGAGCAACACCAAGGTCAAGGGGCGCAGCGTCAAGCTCAGGTTGATGGACGATTGAGGCTGGTGGACGATTGAGGCTGGTGGACGACTGAGGCTGGTGGACGACTGATCTCGGGCGGCGCTCAGCCCGCCACCAGCAAGGGCACGCCGGTGCGCGCCTGCAGCGCCTCCCAGCCCAGGCCCGCCACCCGCTCGACCACGCGCACGCCCTCGGGGCAGATGTCCAGCACCGCCAGGTCGGTGTAGATGCGCCGCACGCAGGCCGCGGCGGTCAGCGGGTAGCTGCATTCGGCGACGATCTTGGGTTCGCCGGACTTGGTGCAGTGCTCCATCATCACCAGCGTCTTCTTCGCGCCTACGGCCAAGTCCATCGCCCCGCCGACGGCGGGAATCGCGTCCGGCGCGCCGGTGTGCCAGTTCGCCAGGTCGCCCCGGCCCGAGACCTGGAAGGCGCCGAGCACGCAGATGTCGAGGTGGCCACCGCGCATCATCGCGAAGCTGTCGGCATGGTGGAAAAAGCTGCCGCCGGGCAGCAGCGTGACCGGCTGCTTGCCGGCATTGATCAGGTCGTAGTCCTCGGCGCCTGCGGCCGGCGCCGGACCCATGCCGAGGATACCGTTCTCGCTGTGCATCAGGATCTCGCGGCCCGGCGGCAGGTGGTTGGCCACCAGGGTCGGCAGGCCTATGCCCAGGTTGACGACCGCGCCCTCGGGGATGTCTCTGGCCACCCGGCTGGCGATCTGCTCACGGGTCCATCTGGGGAGGGTGGATTCGGCGGTGGTGGTCATGGCGGCGTGTCAGCCCTCAGGTCTTGAACCCGCCGCCGCCGGTTGGCTGGCGCGGGATCTTGACGATGCGTTGAACAAAGATGCCCGGCGTGACCACGGTCTCGGGGTCAATCTCGCCGAGTGCCACCACCTCGTGCACCGAGGCCACGGTGAGCCTGGCGGCCATCGCCATCACCGGGCCGAAGTTGCGCGCGGTCATGCGGTAGCAGAGGTTGCCCCAGCGGTCACCGCGCTCGGCCTTGATCAGCGCCACATCGGCGTGGATCGGCGTCTCGAAGACCTGGCCGCGGCCATCGATGATGCGCGTTTCCTTGCCCTTGGCCAGGGCGGTGCCGTAGCCGGTGGGGGTGAAGAAGCCACCTATGCCGGCGCCGGCGGCGCGGATCCGCTCGGCCAGGTTGCCCTGCGGCACCAATTCCAGCTCAAGTTGGCCGCTGCGGTAAAGCCGGTCGAAATGGTGGCTGTCGGCCTGGCGCGGAAAGCTGCAGATCACCTTGCGCACCCGGCCGGCGGCCAGCAGCGCGGCCAGGCCGGTGTCGCCGTTGCCGGCGTTGTTGTTGACGATGGTCAGGCCGCGTGCGCCCTGCGCCAGCAGCGCCCCGACCAACTCATCGGGCAGACCGGCGGTGCCGAAACCACCGACCATCACGGTCGCGCCGTCGGCGATGCCGGCGACCGCATCGGCCAGGCTGGGGACTTGTTTGTCGATCATGGCCGCATTGGGCTCAAGCCGCGCTCGGGCCGCACTCAGGCCGGCGCCAGCACGACCTGCTGGTCCAGCGTGAAGTGGCGTCGCTCCAGCCGGGAGCCGTCCGGCGCGGTGCCGGCGGGATGCTCAACGAACTCGCCGATCAGCGACGAGCGCACGCCGAACACCGCGTCCGAGTCCAGGTAGGGATCGGGCGCCCTGAAGATGTGCGTGATCAGGGTCGAATAGCCCTGAGCGCGGATCCGGAAATGCAGGTGCGCCGGCCGCCAGGGGTGGCGCCCGGTAGCCACCAGCATCGCCCCGACCGGGCCGTCGGTGGGCACCGGGTAGGGCGTGGGCACGACCGTGCGGAACTTCAAATTGCCCTGCGCGTCGGTGTGCATCCGCGCGCGTGCCCTGCGGGTGTCGCCCAACTCGGGCCGCTGCACGTCGTAAAGGCCGTCGTCGTCGGCCTGCCAGATGTCGACCTCGGCGTTGGCCACCGGCTCGCCGCCCAGGCCGTTGATCTGGGCGTTGACGAACAAGGGCTCGCCGGGCGCGTCGCCGCCGATGTCGGCACCGCTCTCGGCCAGCGGCATGACCTCGGTGTGGAACGGGCCGAACACGGTCGCCTCGGTCGCCCCGGCCGGGTACTGGTTGTTCATCGCGGTGACCAGCATCGACACCCCCAGGGTGTCCGACAGGAGGATGAACTCCTGCCGCTGGCCGGTGCATTTCAGCCCGGTCTGGGTCAGGAACTGGATGCCCGCCAGCCACTCGGCCTCGGTCAACTTGACCTCGCGGATGAAGTCGTGGGTATGCCGCACCAGCGCACCCATGACCTCCTTCAGGCGTGGGTTGTCACAGCCCGCAAAGCGGGCCAAAACGGCGTCGGTGATGTTGTCTGCGGTGATGTTGCGCATGGTGTTGTGGAGGCGGTTGAAATCGGTGGGCCGGGCGGCGTCGGGTCGGGCACAGCGCTTAAGGCATAGGGCACAAACCCAGACGGTGGTGTGGTCGGCGGAAAGCCAGGCCCGGCGCAAGGCAAGCTGGCGCGCCGATGGTACAGACAGAAAAAGCGTCAGCCAGAGGGCATGGGCATGGGCATGGGCGGCATAGCATGTATGCCCAGCCCTAGCCTGCGAGCATTGACAATACGTATTAATTGCTTATGATCGAAGTGTGAACGCGATCAACTGGCAACCCTAGGCACTGCGCCAGCTACGCAAGATCGACGCTCACGCGGGCAAGCAGATCCGGTCAGCCGCCACAGCCGAACTCTCTGACTTGCCAATGGCCAGGAACGTCAAGGCCTTGACTGACCACGAGTACGACTACCGCCTGAGAGTGGGCAACTACAGGGTCTTCTTCAACTTCGACGGCGCAGTCCGCATCGTCAGCATTGAAGAGGTCAGGAAGCGCGATGAACGCACATACTGAATTCCAAGTCATCGTTGGCAAGGACGGCAAGCCTGCCTTTGTCGTCGTGCCATACGACCAGTTCCGTCGCATGAACGGCGGCTTCAGCCACGGCACGGTTCCGAATGCAGTGGTGAACCTGTCCTTTGAGCGTGGCGCCTCGCCAATGGCCGCCTGGCGCGAGCATCTGGGCCTCACGCAAGCTGAAGTGGCAGGTCGGATTGGTATCACTCAGGCCGCGTACGCTCAAATGGAACGCGTCAAACAGCCGCGCAAGGCTACGCTGGACAAGGTCGCTTCGGCCTTGGGGCTGGAAGTCGAGCAACTTCGCTGGTAGCGAAAGAGCGCGGCCTGGCCCCTGCGTTTCAGGCCGAGTTCGACGGCCTTTTTGGTCGGGTTGCGGAAGACCCGGCCGCAATAACATTTCTCGCAGTAATTCTGGTTTGGATCAACATACTCTTGGCTGCGGGTCAATATCAGGAAGACCATTTAAGCGGGCCTGTGGACGCCGGCCGTGACCGCCTTGCCCTTGTCCATGCCGGAGCATATTCGGAGGTAATCGGCGCGCAGCCCCGTGCGGCTTGATCGAAACACGGCGGCGGCGAGATTGAAGGCCTGTGTGGCGCAGGTGTGACTGTGCTTGCTGGCAGCCGCCGACGAGTTGGCTGCCAACCGTTGCAAAGGGCCCGCCGTGAGCGGTATTGGCCACAGGTTTGGGTGCGCGACCACAAGCGCCGTTGGCCCTCTGCGCGCGGCACTGGCAGCCAGTTCGCCCGGCGCAAGCACTACCGGCCGGCGCGATGACCAGCCCGCCACCGCAGCCGGATACGACTACCGCAACAGGCCCGCGCAGGCCCTGCGCTGTCGCCCGTCATCCTCATATCGCCCCTTGCCAGCGCGACGGGCTGGGCCTACATTGCCCCTGCAACGACCCACCACGGCAGTTCAGTCCAACAAGGTCGAGCTGACGTGGGCCACGCTTGGCTGTGCGGAAGAAATCGGTGGCGCGTCCGAGAAGCGCTCTTCTTTGGCAACGCGGCCGGCCGCAGGTCTGGCCCTATATATGGAGGAAGGGCAAATGTCGATAACCGGCTGTAAGTTCAAGCTGAACGGTGAACCGATGAGCACTTTTGCAATCGGAAACTCAAGCTATCCGGCATTCTCGGGCATGGGGAAAGATCGGAACAAGAAGCAATCCGCATGCTTGCAAGGCACAGGGCCAATCCCGCCTGGCATGTACTACATCGTCGACCGCCCCACCGGTGGGATGCTGGGTGCGGCTCGAGATTGGCTCGGCAACAAGGGAGACTGGTTCGCACTTTTCGCAGATGACGGCTCAGTTGACGATCAGACACTGTGCGATAAAACCGTCAGGGGAAACTTCAGACTTCACCCAAAGGGCCCCCTCGGAAGAAGTGAGGGCTGTATCACATTAGATTCTTTGGGCGATTTTAATGCGATTCGCAGCAAACTTAAATCATACCCACTTGAGGGCATTCCAAACAGTCAAATCAAAGCCTACGCGAAGGTGTTGGTTGAATGAGCGCGAGGAGCAAGTTGACACTGAAGCTGGTTGCCGCGCTTATCGGTGGTTTGATCTTGACGAAGTTGATCTATCGCTGGCCAGACTTATTCCCTGGTGCCCTCAGGGCATTGGGCAACACGCTGATTGGCCTGTCAGGCTCCGACTCGGCCGAAGTTAATTCAAACATCGAGCTTGCTTTCGTTTTTCTGATTTCTATTGCCATTTCTTTCCTGGTAATACTCATTATTGCTTCGGCATGCTCTCGGTTAACACAGCGCGATGACACCCAGGGGGAATGAATTCCTTTTTGAACGGTGGCGCTGATGGCGACCTCGTGGACTACCGAGAAACCTACAATCATTTGATCCCACAGCGCGCCTTGGGTCACGACTCGCCCGTTCAAGCACTCAAACGATGGCAGTTAAAAAGGCCCGATCTATTCGTCAAGCGCGTCAACAATCAGGCTCTTTTCGCGTTAATTCGTGACAGGCTCACTCTATGAGCCACACGGCAGAGACACTTGCCTTGCCGCCCCGCGTTGAGGGCCGCAGGAGCTTGCGATGAACTCGGCCGAGATGAAGGTGTTGCTGATGTCGGTGCCGCGGCTGACGCCAGGGCAGAAGGCTGATTTGATGGCTGCACTGGGTTCGGGCAGGCCGGATGAGGAGGTTTGCGCGCTGGTCGAGTCGCGCCTGGCCGATGCACTGGCCTGCCCGCACTGCCAGTGCGAGCGCGTGGTGCGCAACGGCAGCGCCAGTGGCTTGCAACGCTACAAGTGCCGGGGATGCAGCCGCACCTTCAACGCATTGAGCGCTACGCCGCTGGCCAGGCTGCGCACGAAGACCAAGTGGTTGCGGCAGCAAGACGTCCTGTTGCAGGGCTTGAGCGTGAACCAGGCAGCCGCCACGCTCGGGGTGGCCACCAGCACGGCATTTCGCTGGCGCCATCGCTTCTTGAAGTTGGCCCAACCGGTCAAGGCGCCAGACCTCACGGGCGTTGTCGAGGCCGACGAGACATTCTTCCTGCGCTCCAGCAAAGGCCAACGCCCGGGCCGCAAGCCCCGCAAGCGCGGCGGGCGCGCGTCGCGCAAGGATCGCGGCAGCGACCTGATTCCGATCCTGGCGGCACGTGATCGCTCGGGGGCG
>JANXYH010000164.1 GCA_025350145.1 Burkholderiales bacterium
CGCCGTGGAAGGTGCCCATGATGCCGCCGGCTTCCGTGACCAACAGCGAACCGGCCGCCATGTCCCAGGGTTTCAAGCCTTTTTCGAAAAAGCCGTCCAGTCGCCCGGCGGCGACATACGCCAGGTCGAGCGCGGCCGCGCCCGGGCGGCGCACCCCGGCACATTGGCGCGTCACCGCCTCGAACATCTTCAGGTAGCGCCCGAAGTCGTCGCCCTGACGGAACGGAAAGCCGGTGCCGATCAGCGCCTCGGCCAAACGGACCCGCTTGGACACCCGCAACCGCTTGTCGTTGAGGAAGGCGCCGCGCCCGCGCGAGGCAAAGAACAGGTCGTTGCGGGTCGGGTCGAACACCACCGCCTGTTGCACCACGCCCTTGAAGGCCAGCGCGATCGAGACCGCGTAGACCGGAAAGCCGTGCAGGAAGTTGGTCGTGCCGTCGAGCGGGTCGATGATCCAGACGAAATCGCTGTCGCGCGCGCCGTGGGTGCTGCCCGACTCCTCGGCCAGGATGCCGTGGCCGGGGTAGGCGCTGAGCAGCACGTCGATGATCGCCGCCTCGGCGGCCCGGTCGACCTCGCTGACGAAATCGTTGTGGCCCTTGCGCGTGACCTTCAGCAGATCCAGGTCCAGCGAGCCCCGGTTGATAACCGCCCCAGCCGCGCGCGCGGCCTTGATGGCGATGTTGAGCATGGGGTGCAGTGATTGCGACATGGGCGGGCTTTGCAAGGCAGGGGCCTTGCCGGGGTGAAAGAGCGGCGGCCGACGCCGACAATGGCGCTCCGACTGAATGCCGCAATTTTAGCCGCGTGCCCCCTGCTCCCCGCGCCCCTGCCGACAGCACCCGCTTCGTGCTGCTGCACACCAGCCATCCCGGCAATGTCGGGGCGGCGGCGCGGGCGATGAAGGTGATGGGCTTCGCCGACCTGGTGCTGGTGCGACCACGGTTTGCCGACGTGCTGGTGCAGGAGGAGACCGTCGCCATGGCCAGCGGTGCGGCCGACATCCTGGTGCGGGCGCGGGTGGTGCAGACGCTGGAGCAGGCCCTGGTCGGCATCGACCATGCCTGCGCTACGGCGATGACGCCACGCGACTTCGGCCCGCCGACGCTGGCCCCGCGCGACCATTTCGCGCGCCTGGCGCCACTGGCCGGCGCCGGTCGACAGCGTGTGGCACTGGTCTTCGGCGGTGAGCGCTTCGGCATGGCCAACGCCGATGTCTGGCGCTGCCACGCCTGTTTGAGCATCCCCACCCACCCCGGCTACGGTTCGCTCAACCTGGCCCAGGCGGTGCAGTTGATCGGCTACGACTGGCGCCAGGCGCTGGGTGGCTTCGACCTGCCGGCCAGCGGCCCGGCGCCGGCCCAGCCGGCGACCATGGACGCCGTGACCGGTGCCCTTGAGCACTGGCAGCGGGTGCTGACACAGATCGGCTTTCTCGACCCGGCCGTGCCCAAGCGGCTGCTGCCGCGGCTGCAGCAACTGCTCAACCGCGCCGCCTTGAGCGCCGACGAGATCCATATCCTGCGCGGCATCGCCAACGCCGTCGACCATGCGCTGAAGCCTGAGCTCCGGCCGCAGGCCGACGCTAACCTCCGACAATAGGCCCGTCACGGCCAAGGCCGAAACCGCCTCGCTACACTGACTCGGCCCTCCCGCCCGCCCGACCTTTGCCCTTGCCAGACACCATGTTCAGCCGCCTGCGTGAAGACATCGAATGCATCCGCGAGCGCGACCCTGCGGCGCGCTCAGACTGGGAGGTTCTGAGCTGCTATCCCGGTCTGCACGCCCTGATCTGGCACCGCTGGGCACACCGTGCCTGGGGCGCCAACCTGAAGACGCTGGGCCGATTCCTGTCGCACCTCGGGCGCTTTTTCACCGGCATCGAGATCCACCCCGGTGCGACCATAGGCCGGCGGGTCTTCATCGACCATGGCATGGGCGTGGTCGTCGGCGAGACCGCTGAAATCGGCGATGGCTGCACCATCTACCAGGGCGTGACGCTGGGCGGCACCTCGCTCGGACGCGGCAGCAAGCGCCACCCGACCCTGGGCCGCGACGTGATCGTCGGCGCCAACTCGCAGGTGCTGGGCGGCTTCACGGTCGGCGACGGTGCCCGTGTCGGCTCGAACGCGGTGGTGCTCAAGCCGGTGCCGGCAGGCGCCACGGCGGTCGGCAACCCGGCCCGCATCATCCTGGCCGACCTGGAGCGGGCGCGCGAGGACGCCGCCGCCAAGATGGGCTTCTCGGCCTACGGCGTGACCCAGGGCGACGACCCGCTGGCGCAGGCGATGAAGGGCCTGATCGACAGCGCCTCGGGCCACGAGCACCAGATCGCCCTGCTCTGGCATGCGGTCGAGAAACTGGCGACGGTGTCGCGTGAACTGCCGGCCGGTGACTGTGTGCCGGAGGACGCGCACACCAGCGAGCACTTTGACGCCGACGGCCTGAGCCGGATGGTCAAGTAGCCGGTCTGGCGCGCTGTGCCGACTTTGGCCTGAACGCCTTGCAGACAGCCGCGTCGGTCTCCAGGTAGGGCCCGCCGATCAGGTCGATGCAGTAGGGCACGGCGGCGAAGATCCCGGGCACGCCCAGGTCGGGCAGGCCTTGCAGGGTCTCGGCGATCGATTTGGGCTGGCCCGGCAGGTTCATCAGCAGCGCCTTGCCACGGATCACCGCCACCTGCCGGCTGAGGATGGCGGTCGGCACGAAGCGCAGGCTGATCTGGCGCATCTGCTCGCCAAAGCCGGGCAGCAGCCGGTCGGCCACCGCCAGCGTCGCCTCGGGCGTCACGTCGCGCGGCGCCGGGCCGGTACCACCGGTGGTCAGCACCAGGTCGCAGCCGGCCTGGTCGACCAGTTCGCGCAGCGCGGCGCTGATCTTGTCCTGCTCATCGGGGACGAGTCGGGTTTCCCAGGTAATTGGGTTGTGCAGCGCACGCCCCAACCAGGCCTGCAGCGTCGGGATGCCCTGGTCGGGGTAGACACCGGCCGAAGCGCGGTCGCTGGCCGAGACCAGGCCGATGCGGATCGGCTCAAGCTCAGGCCTTGTGGTCATCGTCAAGGTCGCCATCACGCTTGTAGTCGCCAGGGGAGTCGCCGGCATCCGGCGCGTCAGCGTCCAACCACGGTTTGACGAACTGGAACAGCGCCCGGTAGCCACGGCCGCTGCGCTGCTCGGGCGCACGGGCGGTGTCGGTGCGTGCGGTGCGCACCAGGCTGCGCAACTGCTGCAGGTCGCTGCCGGGATGCTCGCTGGCCCAGCGCGTCAGCGCCTCGTCGCTGGCCACCATCTGGTCGCGCCAGCGCTCGGCCAGGTGCAGCCTCAGGCTGTCCTTGGCCGAACCCAGCTTGAACGCCGCCACCGCCTCGCGCAGCGGCGCATCGTCAGCGGCGCGCATCTGTTTGCCGATGTACTGCATCTGCCGCCGCTTGCCCTCGAAGCTGCGGGTGCGGTGGTACTCGGCGATGGCCTCGCGCAGTCGCTCCGGCATCGCCGTCTGGGCCAGGCGCGTGGCCGGCATGTCGCAGAGCTCCTGGCCCAGTGTCTGCAGGTCCAGCATCTGCGCCTTGAGCTGGGTGCGGCTGGGGCGGGTGTCGGGCACCTCGCCCTCGATGGCGTGGCGGCGGGGCGGGCGGGCGTAGGCAGGCATGCACTGAAGGGGTCGATGGCATGATTGTCGCCCACGACCGTCTCCCGCCTGCCCATGCCCGCCTCCAGTGCCGACCCCGGATTTGCCTACACCCGTGCCCAGTTCCAGCAGATCATCGAGGACACGCTGGTGATCGCCCGTGAGATGGGCGCCAGCGACGCCGCTGCCGAGGTGTCCGAGGGGGTCGGCCTGTCGGTGTCGGTGCGCCACGGCGAGATCGAGAACGTCGAGCGCAACCGCGACAAGTCGGTCGGCGTCGGCATCTACCTGGGCCAACGCCGGGGCAACGCCAGCACCTCGGACTTCTCGCGCCAGGCGCTGACCGAGACGGTGCGCGCCGCCTACGACATCGCCCGGTTCACGGCCGAGGACCCGGCCGCCGGCCTGCCCGAGGCCGATGAGTTGGTCGGCGCCGACGAGGCCGGCCGCGACCTCGACCTGTTCCACCCCTGGGTGATTGACGCTGCCGGCGCGGCGGCGCTGGCCGGGCGCTGTGAGGCCGCCGCGCTGGCCACCGACCGACGCATCAGCAACAGCGATGGTGGCGCGACCTCAGCCCAGCAGTCGCACTTCTGGGCCGGCAACAGCCGCGGCTTTCGCGCCGGCTATGCCAGCTCGCGGCATTCGATCTCGGTCGGCGTGATCGCCGGCAAGGGCGCCCAGATGCAGCGCGACGGTTGGTACAGCTCGATGCGCCGGGCGCTGGCTCTGTCGTCGCCCGAGGCGGTTGGCCGCTATGGTGCCGAGCGCACGCTGGCCCGGCTCAAGGGCCGCAGCGTGCCGACCTGCGAGGTGCCGGTGCTGTTCGAGTCGACCCAGGCCGCCGGCATCCTCAGCGCCTATGTCCAGGCCACCAGTGGCGGCGCGCTCTACCGCCGCGCCAGTTTCTTGCTCGACAGCCTGGGCAAGCCGGTACTGGCCGAGCACCTGGACCTGGACGAATCGCCGCACCTGCTGCAGGGCAAGGCCAGCGCGATGTTCGACGACGAGGGCGTGCGCACCCGCGACCGCCGGGCGGTAGACGCCGGCGTGGTGCAGGGCTACTTCCTGTCGACCTATTCGGCGCGCAAGCTGGGCATGAAGACCACCGGCCATGCCGGCGGCTCGCAGAACCTGCGGCTGTCCAGCCGCCTGACCCAACCCGGCGACCACCTCGAAGAGATGCTGCGCAAGCTCGGCCGCGGACTGTTCGTCACCGACCTGATGGGCCAGGGCGTCAACGGCGTCACCGGCGACTATTCGCGCGGCGCGGCCGGCTTCTGGGTCGAGGGCGGGCGCATCGTCCACCCGGTCCACGAGGTGACGATCGCCGGCAACCTGGCGCAGATCTTCCGCCAGATCGTCGCCCTCGGCGCCGACGAGTACACCCAGGGCGGCAAGACGGTGGGCTCGATGCTGGTCGAGCGGATGAAGGTCGCCGGGAGCTGACCCGCTGCTGCCGCCGCCGCCGCCGCGCCTGCGGGCTTTCACTGGCTGCGGCCGCGACCCGCCTCCCTAAAATCGGCCGGTCGTTGTTCGTCGACCCGGCCCTGTTTGGCCCACACCTGCGGCCAGTAACGGCCACCACTTCCCACAGGAGACTTGAATGGAACGTCGTCACTTTGTTCGCGGCGCTGGCCTGGCCGGCGTCTTGGCCGCCGGTGTCGCGCCGGCCATCGTCCACGCCCAGGCCAGCCTGCGCTGGCGCCTGGCATCGAGCTTCCCGAAGTCGCTGGACACGCTGTTCGGTGCGGCCGAGGTGTTTGCCAGGAAGGTCAGCGACCTGACCGGCGGCAAGTTCGTCATCAGCACCCATGCCGCCGGCGAATTGATGCCGGCCTTTGGCGTGGTCGACGGGGTGCAGAACGGCACGGTCGAGATGGCCAACACCGCGCCGTACTACTTCTTCGGCAAGGACGAGACCTTTGCCCTGGGCTGCGCCATCCCGTTCGGCCTGAACAGCCGGCAGATGACGGCCTGGATGTACGAAGGCAACGGCCTGAAGCTGATGCGCGAGTTCTACAAGAACTACAACATCATCAACTTCCCGATGGGCAACACCGGCGCGCAGATGGGCGGCTGGTTCCGCAAGGAGATCAAGTCGCTGGCCGACTTCAAGGGCCTGAAGTTCCGCGTCGGCGGCTTTGCCGGCAAGGTGGTCGAGCGCCTGGGCGGGGTGCCGCAGAACATCCCCGGCGGCGAGATCTACCAGGCGCTGGAAAAAGGCACGATCGACGCGGCCGAGTGGGTCGGCCCCTACGATGACCAGAAGCTGGGCTTCAACAAGGTCGCGCAGAACTACGCCTACCCGGGCTGGTGGGAGGGTGGCCCGCAGTTGGACCTGTATGTCGGCACCAAGGCCTACGACAGCCTGTCGGCCGAGTACAAGGCGGTGATCGAGTGCGCCTCGGCCTACGCCCACCTCGACACGCAGGCCAAGTACGACGCGCGCAATTCCTCCGCGCTCAAGCAACTGGTCGGCGGTGGTGCCAAGCTGTTCCCCTTCCCCAAGGACCTGATGGACACGGCCTTCAAGGAATCGATGGCGCTGTACAGCGAGCTGTCGGCCAAGAACGCCAACTGGAAGAAGGTCTACGAGGACTACTCCACTTTCCGCAAGGATGCGAACCTGTGGTTCCAGTTCACCGAGGCTGGTTTCGACACCTTCATGCAGCGCCAGAAGCTCTGAAACCAGGCTTTTGCGCTTAGCCCGCCAAGCCAGCGGCAGCAAAAAAAGGGCCCCTTGGGGCCCGTTTTTTTTGCCCGTGGCGGCTACTTCTTCTGCTCCTGCTGCAAGGCCCGGCGCACCGACTCCATCGGGTCCTCGTCCTTGGCGGCCGGATCGGCCGGCGCGCGGCTCTCAATCTTGACGTTGCTGGTGTCCATCTCTTCCTTCTTGCCCAGCCCGCCCGAGACCAGGTTGGGGAAAGCGATGATCAGCCCAACCATGAGGATCTGGATCAACACGAAGGGCACCGCGCCCCAGTAGATCTGGCCGGTCGTGACCTTGGCCGTGAGCTTGCCGGTCAAGCGATCCTTGTAATCGTCGACCGGCGCGACGCTGCGCAGGTAAAACAAGGCAAAGCCGAACGGCGGGTGCATGAACGAGGTCTGCATGTTGACCGCCAGCAGCACGCCAAACCAGACCAGATCGATACCGAGCTTCTCCGCCACCGGGCCGATCAGCGGGATGACGATGAAACTCAGCTCGAAGAAGTCGAGGAAGAAGGCCAGCAAGAAGATCAGGATGTTGACGACAATCAGGAAGCCGAGTTGGCCGCCGGGCAGGCTGGTGAGCAAGTGCTCGACCCATTTGGGCCCGTCCACGCCCTGGAACGACAGGCTGAAGACGGTCGAGCCGAGCAGGATGAAGACGACGAAGCACGACAGCTTCATGGTCGTGTCCATGGCCTGGCGCATCAGGTGCATGTCCAGCCGCTTGCGCGCGATGGCCATGATGAGCGCGCCCACGGCACCCATCGCGCCGCCCTCGGTCGGCGTGGCCACGCCCAAGAAGATCGTGCCCAGCACCAGGAAGATCAGCGCCAGCGGCGGAATCAGCACGAAGGTGACGCGCTCGGCAATGCGCGACAGCAGTCCCAGCTTGAACAGCTTGTTGACCACCGCCAGGACGAAGGCCAGGCCCACACCCAGGCTCATGCTGACCACGATCAGTTCGTCGGTCGGGGTGCTGTCCGGCTGGCGCTGGGCAAAGACCACGCCGCAGACCACGCACAGCACGAACAACACGCCCAGCGAGCGCAGTCCGGGGCTGCCGTTGTCCTCGCGGATGGTGCGCGCCTCCTTGGGCAGGGCCGGCACATAGGCCGGGCGCCAGAGGCTGACGCCGAGCACGAACAGGATGTAAAGCCCGGTCAGCACGAATCCGGGAATGAAGGCGCCCTTGTACAGGTCGCCCACGCTCTTGCCCAACTGGTCGGCCAGGATGATCAGCACCAGCGAGGGCGGGATGATCTGCGCCAGCGTGCCCGAGGCGGCGATCACCCCCGAGGCGACGCGCCGGTCGTAGCCGGTGCGCAGCATGATGGGCAGGGCGATCAGGCCCATCGCGATCACCGAGGCGGCGACCACGCCGGTGGTGGCTGCCAACATTGCGCCGACCAGGATCACGGCGTAGGCCAGGCCGCCGCGAATCGGGCCGAAGAGCTGGCCTATCGTCTCCAGCAGGTCCTCGGCCATGCCCGAGCGCTCCAGGATCAGCCCCATGAAGGTGAAGAACGGGATCGCCAGCAGGGTGTCGTTCTGCATGATGCCGAAGATGCGCAGCGGCAGCGCCTGCATCAGCGAGGCCGGCAGCATGCCCAGCTCGATGCCGATGAAGCCGAACATCAGGCCGCAGGCGCCCAGCGAGAAGGCCACCGAGAAGCCCATCAGCAGGAACACGATCAGGCCGGCGAACATCACCGGCGCCATGTAGGCGTTGAGGAACTCGATCACTTCGCACCCCCGGCCGCCAAGGCAGCATCTTCGCGTTGGCGGATCAGGTCGGCCAGTTCCTCCTCGGCCGTCTTGGACTGCTGCTTCTTGGTCGGGTCAGCGATCAGGCCGGCCAGGAAGGCGCCACGCTTGATGAACTCCGACAGTCCCTGCAAGCCCAGCAGGCCAAAGCCCAGCGGCACCAGGGCAAATACCGGCCAGCGGATCAGGCCACCGGCGTTGGACGACATTTCGCCCGAGTAGAAGGCCTTGGTCACCAGCGGCCAGACCAGGATGACCACGGTGAACACAAACGGCATCAGGAAGATGGCGATGCCGAACATCTCGATCTTGATCTGGGTGGGCTTGCTGAAATGGCTCAGGACCACATCGATCTTGACGTGCTCCTGGCGCAGCATGGTGTAGCCGGCGGCGAGCAAGAACACGGCGGCGAACAGGTACCACTGGATCTCGAGGAAGCCGTTGGAGCTGAAGTTGAAGGCCTTGCGCACCACCGCGTTGATGGCGCTGACCAGCACCGCCGCCAACACCAGCCAGGATATCCAGCGGCCGACGAATTCATTGAGCCGGTCTATGGCTCGTGAGAGTTGCAGCAATGCGCTCACCGGCGTCTCCAGGGGTGGTCTGAGGGGAAGGGCGATTCGATGCGTACTGTACGGACGCGACGGCGCCGGCCGGGCGGTAGAAGCCCCGACTAGGGAAAGCACCGAGAGCTTGCCCCCGGTGCGGCTGCCTCAGGCCCTGAGCGCCAACTGGTACAGGTTGGCCGAGCGGTTGCCGGTGCGGCAGAAGGCCAGGATGGGGCGAGGCAACTCGGCCAGCAGGGCCGCCATCGCGGCGGCTTCCTCGGGCGACTGGTAGCCGCCGGCCACCGGCAGGAAGCGGTACTCGAGCCCGGCGGCAGCGGCTGCTGCGGCGATCGCCGCGTGGGTAGGCTGGTCAGGGCCGAACTCGAAGTCGGGCCGGTTGTTGACCACGCTCTTGAAGCCCAGCGCCGCGACCTCGGCCATGGCCTCGGGGCCGAGTTGCGGGGCGACACAGACGTCGGTGGCGATCTGGCGCAAGGCTATGGAGGTGTTCATGTCGGCTGGGTTCATTTGGACAGAGCGGCTTTGACGGCGGCCGAGACCTGGCCCATCTCGGCCTTGCCGGCCAGCAGGGATTTGGCGGCGGCCATGACTCTACCCATGTCGGCAGGGCCGCTGGGTTGGAGTTCGGCCACCAAGGCGGCCACGGCGGCAGCCACTTCCTCGGCCGACAGGCGCTGCGGCAGGTAGGCCTGGAGCACGGCCATCTCGGCGCTTTCCTTGTCGACCAGGTCCGCGCGGCCACCCGCGGCAAAGGCGCTGATCGAGTCCTTGCGCTGCTTGATCAGTTTGTCAATGATGGCCGTGATCGCGGCGTCGTCGAGCATGATGCGCTCGTCCACCTCGCGCTGTTTGATCGCGGCCAGCAGCATCCGGATGGTCAACAGCCGGGCGCTGTCCTTGGCGCGCATGGCCGCCTTCATGTCGTCGTTGAGCGTGTTTTTCAGGAGCATGGCGAGGGGCTGGAGGGCAGGTGGAGTGTGGGCGACAGGAACGCAAAACGCCCGCTGCGGCAAGCCGCGCGGGCGTCAGGTCAAACAGTGGATGCGAAGCGCTTAGAACAGCTTCTTCGGCAACTGCATGCTGCGCACGCGCTTGTAGTGGCGCTTGACCGCAGCCGCCTTCTTGCGCTTGCGCTCGGCGGTGGGCTTTTCATAGAACTCGCGGGCGCGCAGGTCGGTCAGCAGGCCGAGCTTTTCAATCGTGCGTTTGAAGCGGCGCAGCGCCACATCAAAAGGCTCGTTTTCTTTGACGCGAATCGTGGTCATGTAAAGGTCAGGTCCTCAGGTGTTGCGCCAGCTCTGCTGATTGCGCCTAGGCTTAGCCGCCAAGCTCGGCCACTAAACGGCCGCTAAACGGCCACTAAACGGTCGCTAAACATCTGCGCAGCCGCCTTTGGCGCTCAGCGCGTTGGGCAGGGCCCAACTTCGCGCATGGCTTTTGGCAAAGACAATGATTCTACTTCGGAATTTGACCAACGGCCAAGGCAGCAGACCGGAGCCCGCCTTTATCGCCCCGGCCAGGCTGGCGGATGCGTGCCCGGCCGAACCGAGGGTCTGTCCCAGCCCGCAGGGGTGTGGCTGAACCGGGCCGCGTGGCGTGCGGCCACCAGCTTGCCCCACCCGGATTCGGTGGTTTCCAGATAGGGTTTGATGGAGGGCTTGATGGCGGCCAGGCCATTGGCCACGCGACCCAGGCTGCGCAGCCAATGGCCCGTCTGCGCCAGGCTCAGGCGGACCAGCCAACTGCCACCCTCGCGGGCCTGGCGCAGCCGCGCGGCCTGGGCCGCGAAGGCCATCAGCAGGCCGGTGGCGCAATCCAGGATCTGGGTCGGCAGTGCCTTGGGGGCATCGGCGCCGGCCGCCATGCGCTCGGCCTCGTTGAAGCCGCTGGCGCTTTGCACCAGCGAGTCGAACGCCCGCCGGCCGGACCAGGGGCCGACATGGCCGTAGGCCGACAAGCTGATGCAGACGATGCCGGGGCGGATCTGCGCCACCTGCTCGGGGCCGAAGCCCAGCGCCGCCAGGCCGCCCGGGCGGTAGCCCTGGACGAAGACATCGGCCTCGGCCAGCAGGGCCCGCAGCGCCGCCTGGCCCGCCGGCTCGCGCAACTCCAGATGGCATGAAAGCTTGCCGCGGCTGGTCTCGATGATGCTTTCGATGTTCGGCAGCGCCGGCGAATTGACCAGCAGCACGTCGGCACCGTAGGCCGCCAGGGTGCGGCCGCAGATCGGCCCTGCCAGGATGCGCGTCAGGTCGAGCACCCGCAGCCCGCTCAGGGGGCGCTGCTCGGTGGCCAAAGGCGCCCAGGGCAGCGGCGGCGCGTCGCCCAATTTCTGCCAGACCAGCAGCGGCAGGCCGGCCACCGCCTGGCCCTGGGGGTGGGCATCCCAGTCGGCGACGCTGCGTACCGCCGCAACGACCAGTTGGGCATCGGCGGCGGCCTGCTCGAACGCCAGCGCGCTGCGTGGCGCCAGTGCGGCCTCGACCGCACTGCGCGGTGTCTGCGCGCCCTCGGGCAGGCCGAGCAGGCGCAACACGCCATCGCGGTGGTGGGCAAAGTTGGTGTGCACCCGGACCCAGCCATCAGCACAGCGGTACAGGCCCGAGAGCTTGTCCCAGGCCTCGGGTGTGCGGCCATCGATGCTGAACCAATTCAGGCATTCCAGCGTGGCTGCTGTGATGTCGACCGCCACGTCCTGCGCCAGGCCGTTGCGCACCCGGCCGATCTGGCTGGCCGCCAGCGCTGCCGCTGCCAACGCCGCCTGCGCGACTGTGCCCACCGCAAAGGTCGATGGCAGCACCGGGTCGGCGCCGATCAGGCTCAGCCGCGCCAGCGCCGACCGCGGCAGCGCCGCGTCGGCCCAGAGACATTCAAGCGCCTGGCGGGCGGACGTCAATGCAGACAGGGCTGGCGGTTCCATTCTTCACTCCTGGGGTGATGGCGCGTGGACCACCTCGGCCTGGCAGGCCAGCTCGAAGTTGACCGAATTGGCGATGAAGCACAGCGCATGCGCCTCGTGGTGCAGCGCCTGTGCGCGGGCCAGGTCGTCGCCGGCCCGGATGCTCACCTGCGGCCGCAACAGCACTCGGCTGAAACGGCCGCCGCCATTGCCCTGCTCATGCATCGTGCCGATGGGCAGGTCGCGGTAGGCCAGCACCGCAATGCCCGCAGCGCTGGCCAGGTGCAGGTACCAGAGTTGGTGGCAACTCGACAGGCTGGCGACCAGCAGCTCTTCGGGATTCCAGCAGGCCGCGTCGCCGCGAAAGGCGGGGTCCGAACTGGCGGCGATGTCGGCCTTGCCGGGCGCCGACAGGCGGTGTTCGCGGCCATAGGCGGTGTAGCCCGAGGTGCCACTGCCGCGGTTGCCGATCCAGTCCAGTTGCAGGCGGTAGAGGTGCTCGCGGTCGGTCATGGTTGATCCTCAGCCGGGGTAGTGCCTGCACGGCGGCGGCGCTAGCCCAACCAGCGCCGGGCATTGCCGAACATCCGCATCCAGGGGCTGCGGGCGGACGGATCGCTCGCAGTCCAGCTCATCTGGATGTTGCGGAACACCCGCTCGGGGTGGGGCATCAGGGCGGTGACCCGGCCGTCGGCGGTGGTGACGGCGGTCAGGCCGTCGGGGCTGCCGTTGGGGTTGCAGGGGTAGGCCTCGGTGGCGCGGCCATGGTGGTCAACGAAGCGCAGTGCGCGCAGCACCTTGGCGGCGTCGCCGCGCTGGCTGAAGTCGACATAACCTTCGCCGTGGGCCACGGCGATGGGCAAGCGGCTGCCGGCCATGCCGCTGAAGAAGATTGACGGGCTGTCCAGCACCTCGACCAGGCTCAATCGGGCCTCGAACTGCTCGCTGCGGTTGCGGCCGAACATCGGCCAGGCCTGGGTGCCCGGGATGAGGCTGCTCAGCGCCGCCAGCATCTGGCAGCCGTTGCAGACGCCCAGGGTGAAGCTGTCAGTGCGCTGGAAATAGGCCGCAAAGGCGTCGGCCAGGGCGGGGTTGAACAGGATCGAGCGGGCCCAGCCCTGGCCCGCGCCCAGGGTGTCGCCGTAGCTGAAGCCGCCACAGGCCACCAGCCCCTGGAATCGGGCCAGATCGGTGCGGCCGGCCTGCAGGTCGGTCATGTGGACATCGAAGGTGTCGAAGCCGGCCTGGGCCATGGCGTAGGCCATCTCCAGTTGCGAGTTGACGCCTTGCTCGCGCAGGATTGCCACCCTGGGCCGGGCCAGGTTCAGGAACGGCGCGGCGATGTCCTGGCTGGCGTCGAAGCTCGGCTGGCTGTGCAGTCCGGGATCGTCGGCCGCGCCTGCTGCGGCATGCTCGCTGTCGGCACAGGCCGGGTTGTCGCGGTGGCGGGCGATCTGCCAACTGACGCTGTCCCAGGCCTGCTGCAATTCGCGCAGCGGGGCACTGAACTGCGGCCTGGCGTCGCGCCAGACCTCGACCACGCGCCTGTCGTTGGTGCTGCCCACGACATGGGACAGGCGCGACAGACCCTGCGCGCGCAGCACCGCCAGCACCGTGTCGCGCTGCTCGCGCCGCACCTGGATCAGGACGCCGAGTTCCTCGTTGAACAGCGCCTTGAGCGTCAGCTCGTCGCGCCGGGCGCCGACTTGGGCTTCCCAGTTCTTGCTGTCACCGACATCGGCGCGGCTGTCGGCGATGCCGTCGCCCTCGGTCACCAGCAGGTCGACGTTCAGGCTGACGCCGATCTGGCCGGCAAACGCCATTTCGCAGGCCGCCGCCCAGAGGCCGCCGTCGCTGCGGTCGTGGTAGGCCAGCAGCAGTCCGGCGTCGCGCAACTGGTTGATCGCCTTGACCAGCGCGCCGAGTTCCGCCGGCCGGTCCAGGTCGGGCACGCTGTCGCCGAACTGCGCCAGCACCTGGGCCAGCATCGAGCCGCCCAGGCGCTGCCGGCCGGCGCCCAGGTCGATCAGGATCAGGCTGGTGTTGCCGGGCTGCAACTGCGGCGTCAGGCTGCCGCGCACATCGCCCAGGCTGGCGAAGGCGGTGACGACCAGGCTGACCGGGGCGGTGACCTGCCGGGCCTGGCCGCTGGCGTCGGTCCAGCGGCTGCGCATCGACAGGCTGTCCTTGCCGACCGGGATGCCGATGCCCAGCGCCGGGCCCAGCTCCATGCCGACCGCACGCACGGGGTCGAACAACGCCGCGTCCTCGCCGGGCTCGCCGCAGGCGGCCATCCAGTTGGCACTAAGCTTGACCCGGTCCAGCGTGATCGGCGCGGCCAGCAGGTTCAGGATCGCCTCGGCCACCGCCATTCGGCCCGATGCCGGGGCGTCCAGCGCGGCCAGTGGGCTGCGCTCGCCCATGGCCATCGCCTCACCGGAAAAGCCGGCAAAGTCGGCCAGGGTCACCGCGCAGTCGGCCACCGGCACTTGCCAGGGGCCGACCATCTGGTCGCGGTGGCTCAGGCCGCCGACCGTGCGGTCGCCAATGGTGATGAGAAAGCGCTTGCTCGCCACCGTCGGGTGGCGCAGCACGTCGAACGCCACCTGGGCCAGCGCCACCCCACTCAGGTCGAGTGCTGTGCCCCGGCGTTCGAGCCGGGTCACGTCGCGCTGCATCTTCGGCGGCTTGCCCAGCAGCACATCCATCGGCATGGCGATAGGCTGGTCGGCGCCGGCCTGGTCGTCGGCCTGGTCGTCGGCCAGCACCAGCAGGCGCTGGTCGGTGGCCACGCCGACGACGGCGAACGGGCAGCGCTCGCGCCGGCACATCGCCTCGAAGGCCGGCAGGCCGGCCGGAGCGATCGCCAGCACATAGCGCTCCTGGCTCTCGTTGCACCAGATTTCCTTGGGCGCCAGGCCGGTCTCTTCGAGCGGCAGTTTGCGCAGGTCGAAGCGCGCGCCCATGCCGGCACCGTCGATCAACTCAGGGAAGGCGTTGCTGATGCCGCCGGCGCCGACATCGTGGATCGCCAGGATCGGGCTGTGCTCGCCCAGCGCCCAGCAGTGGTTGATGACCTCCTGGGCGCGGCGCTGGATCTCGGGGTTGCCGCGCTGGACCGAATCGAAATCGAGCGCGGCGCTGTTGCTGCCTGCGGCCATCGAGCTGGCGGCGCTGCCACCCATGCCGATGCGCATGCCGGGGCCGCCGAGCAGCACCAGCAGGGTGCCGGCGCCGAACGCCAGTTTGTGGGTCTGGCCGGCGCTGATCGAGCCGATCCCGCCGGCGATCATGATCGGCTTGTGGTAGCCGCGCAGCACGCCCGCCACCGGCTGCTCAAAACTGCGGAAATAGCCGCCCAGGATGGGTCGGCCGAACTCGTTGTTGAAGGCCGCGCCGCCGAGCGGGCCCTCGGTCATGATTTGCAGCGCGCTGGCGATGTGCTCGGGCTTGCCGACACCGCCGGCCTCCCAGGTCTCGGGCTGCCCGGGCAGGCGCAGGTGCGAGACCGAGAAGCCGGTCAGCCCGGCCTTGGGTTTGGCGCCGCGCCCGGTCGCGCCCTCGTCGCGGATCTCGCCGCCGGCGCCGGTGGCCGCGCCAGGGAACGGGCTGATCGCGGTCGGGTGGTTGTGGGTCTCGACCTTCATCAGCACATGGGCGGTCTCGGCCACGGCCCGGTACGGCGCTGCCGGCGCAAAGCCTTCTGGCTTCCAGCGCTCGATCAGGCCGCCGGCCATCACCGCCGCGTTGTCGCTGTAGGCGACGATGCTGTGCTGCGGCGAGACCGCCTCGGTGTGGCGGATCATGGCGAACAGGCTCAGCGGCTGGCGCTGGCCGTCGATGCTGAACTCGGCGTTGAAGATCTTGTGCCGGCAATGCTCGCTGTTGGCCTGGGCGAACATCATCAACTCGACATCGCTGGGGTTGCGCTGCAGGCCGCTGAAGGCCTCGACCAGGTAGTCGATCTCGTCGTCGGACAGGGCCAGGCCCCATTCGGCGTTGGCCGCCTGCAGCGCCAGGGCGCCAGCGCCCAGCACATCGACATGGGCCAGCGGCGGGGCATCCTGGGCATCGAACAGCTGGCGTGCGGCGTCGCGTTCAAACGCCACGCTCTCGGTCATGCGGTCGTGCAGCAGGGCCGCGACAGCCGCCAACTCATGCGCCGACAGGGCCTGGCCGGCGCCGCCCAGCAGCCCGGGCCTGACGCTCAGGCGGTACTCGGTGACCCGCTCCAGGCGCTGCAGGCCGCCCAGGCCACAGTTGGCGGCGATCTCGGTGGCCTTGCTGGCCCAGGGCGAGAGCGTGCCCAGGCGCGGCATCACCAGCACCAGGCTGCCCGCGTCGGGGGCGTGGCGGGCCTCATCCTGGCCGAGCAGCGCGGTCAGGGCGCGGCGCAGTTCGGCTGCCGGTTCGGCTGCGGTTTCGGCTGCCAATGCGGCCCAGTGGACATGCCGAGCGCTGAGCGCCACCACCCGGGGCACGGCCCCTTGCAGCCGGGTCAAGAGCGCCTTGGCGCGAAACTCCGACAGCGCAGGGCCGCCTTCAAAACACAACGCTTTCGCAGTGGCGGTCAGCATCTCGGGCCAGTCCAGGGGTACGCCCGCGATTTTAGGGCGCGGTGGGATAATTCGACCCATGGCCATCACCCTCAAGACTGCCGCCGATCTGGCCGGCATGCGCATCGCCGGCCGGCTGGCCTCGCAGGTGCTGGACATGCTGACGCCGCATGTCCGCCCGGGGATCAGCACCGAACAGCTCGACAAGCTGGCGCATGACCACATCGTCCAGGTCCAGGGCGGCATCCCCGCGCCGCTGAACTACGCCCCGCCGGGCTATGTGCCCTACCCGAAGTCGATCTGCACCTCGATCAACCACCAGGTCTGCCACGGCATTCCCAACGACCGGGCGCTGAAGAGTGGCGACATCGTCAACATCGACGTGACCGTGATCAAGGACGGCTGGCACGGCGACACCAGCCGCATGTTCGTCGTCGGCGAGGGTTCGATCGCCGCCAGGCGGCTCTGCGCCCTGACCTACGAGGCAATGTGGCTGGGCATCAGCCGGGTGCGGCCGGGCGCGCGCCTGGGCGACATCGGCCATGCGATCCAGACCTTTGCCGAGCGCCAGGGCCTGTCTATCGTGCGCGAATTTTGCGGCCACGGCATCGGCCGCAAGTTCCATGAAGAGCCGCAGGTGCTGCATTACGGCAAGCCGGGCACGCTCGACGAACTGGTGCCGGGCATGGTCTTCACGATCGAGCCCATGGTCAACGCCGGCCGGCGCGAGATCCGTGAGGCCGGCGACGGCTGGACCATCGTCACCCGCGACCGTTCGCTCTCGGCGCAATGGGAGCACACCGTGGTCGTCACCGAGACCGGCTACGAAGTGTTGACGCTGTCGGCCGGCAGCCCGGCCGTACCGGCCTTCGTCACCCCGGTCAGCAGCGTCGTACAGCCGGCCACGGTGTGAGTCGGCGGGGCGCCTTGACGGCCGTGCCCGACGCGCCTGCAGCGGCCGAATCCCTGGCCACCTTGCGGGCCCAGTTCCGCGACGGCAAGCAGGCGCTGATCGCCCGTTTCATGGCCTCGCGCGCCAGCGCGCCGGCCGCCACACGCCTGCTCAAGGCCTTGTGCCGCCATGTCGACGCCAGCTTTGCCACGCTCTGGCGCCAGGCCGAACTGCCGCCGACGGTGGCCCTGGTCGGGGTCGGCGGCTATGGCCGGGGCGAGCTGTTCCCGTACTCCGATGTCGACGTGCTGCTGCTGCTGCCCGACGCCGCCACCTTGGAGCAGCACCAGGCCCGGATCGAGGCCTTCGTCAGCGGCTGCTGGGATGTCGGGCTGGAGATCGGCTCGGCGGTGCGCACGCTCGACGACTGCGTGGCCGAGGCCAGGGCCGATGTCACCTCGCAGACGGCGATGCTCGAATCACGCTGGCTGGCCGGCAGCAAGCGCCTGGTGGCGCAGTTCCAGACGCTCACTGCCCAGGTGCTCGAACCGGCCGCCTTCCTGCGCGCCAAGACCCTGGAGATGCGCCAGCGCCACACCAAGTTCGAGGACACGCCCTACGCGCTGGAGCCGAACTGCAAGGAAAGCCCGGGTGGCCTGCGCGACCTGCAACTGGTGATCTGGGTGGCGCGTGCCGCCGGCCTGGGCCGCAGTTGGGCCGAGCTGGCTGCCAACGGCTTGATCACGCCCTTCGAGGTGCGCCAGTTGCAGCGCCACGAGGGCACGCTGCGGCTGATCCGCGCCCGTTTGCACGCCGTCGCCGGGCGGCGCGAGGACCGGCTGGTGTTCGACCTGCAGACCGCCGTCGCCGAGAGCTTCGGCTACAGCCACAGCCGCGCCCAACGAGCCTCTGAGGTGCTGATGCACCGCTACTACTGGGCGGCCAAGGCGGTGACCCAGCTCAACCAGATCCTGATGCTCAACATCGAGGAGCGGGTCAACGCCAGCGAGGCGGCGCCGATGCGCCAGATCAACGCCCAGTTCTACGACCGTGCCGGCATGCTCGAGGTGGCGCACGACGGGCTCTACGCCGAGAACCCGCACGCGATCCTCGAAACCTTCTTGATCTTTCAGCAGACGCCGGGCATCAGCGGGCTGTCGGCACGCACCCTGCGCGCGCTCTACAACGCCCGCAATCTGATGGACAGCGGGTTCCGCCACGACCCGTTCAACCGCGCGCTGTTCGGCGAGATCCTGCGCCAGCCGCAGGGCATCACCCATGCCTTCAGGCTGATGAACCAGACCTCGGTGCTGGGGCGCTACCTGTGGGTCTTCAGGCGCATCGTCGGGCGGATGCAGCACGACCTGTTCCATGTCTACACCGTCGACCAGCACATCCTGATGGTGCTGCGCAACATGCGCCGCTTCTTCATCCCCGAGCATGCCCACGAGTATCCCGGCTGCTCGCAATTGGCGGCCGAATGGGACCGGCCCGAGCTGCTCTACATCGCCGCGCTGTTCCACGACGTGGCCAAGGGCCGCGGCGGCGACCACAGCACCCTGGGCGCAAAGGAGGTCAGGCACTTCTGCCGCGACCATTGCCTGGCCCGCGAGGATTCGGCGCTGATCGAGTTCCTGGTCCGGCACCACCTGACGATGAGCACCGTGGCGCAGAAGGAGGATCTGTCCGACCAGGCGGTGATCCATGCCTTTGCCGCCACCGTCGGCGATGTGCGGCGCCTCTCGGGGCTTTACCTGTTGACCGTGGCCGACATCCGCGGCACCAGCCCCAAGGTCTGGAACGCCTGGAAGGGCAAGCTGCTCGAAGATCTGTTCCGCCTGACCCGCCGCGCCCTCGGTGGCGCCAAGCCCAACCTCGACGCCGACATCGCCGCGCGCAAGCAGGAGGCGATCCAGTTGCTGGCGCTGTACAGCAAGCTGCCCGGCACCGAGGACCCGCTCTGGCGGACGCTGGAGCTGAGCTACTTTGCACGCCACGACGCCAGCGAGATCGCCTGGCACACCCGGGCCCTGTGGCGCTGCGTCGACTCGGCCGTGCCGGTGGTCTGTGCCCGGCCCTCGCCGGTCGGCGACGGCCTGCAGGTGCTGGTCTATTCGCCCGACCGCAGCGACCTGTTCGTGCGCATCTGCGGCTACTTTGACCGCGCCGGCTTCTCGATCCAGGACGCCAAGGTACACACCAGCCGCACCGGCTTTGCGCTCGACACCTTCCAGGTCATACACCCGCAGTGCGAGGTCGGTGACCCGAGCGGCTACCGCGATCTGATCTCGCTGGTCGAGACCCAGCTTGCGGCGGCGATCAACAGCCAGGCGGCGCTGCCCGAGCCCGGCCACTTCCGCATGTCGCGTCGGGTCCGGTCGTTTCCGATCACGCCCCGGGTCTCGCTGCGACCGGACGAACGTGGCCAGCGCTGGCTGCTGTCGGTCAGCACCAGCGACCGCAGCGGCCTGCTCTACGGCATCGCCCGGGTGCTGGCGCAGCACAAGGTGAACCTGCAACTGGCCAAGGTGACGACACTGGGCGAGCGGGTCGAGGACACCTTCTTGATCGACGGGCCGGAGCTGCAGCAGACCCGGGCGCAGTTGCAGATCGAGTCGGAATTGCTCGACGCCCTGGCGCCGGCCTGAGATGGCGCTGCGCCAGATCGACATGGCCGAGGCGGCGAACGGCCTGGCCCGCTTCGACAGCATCATCGACGTGCGCTCGCCGGCCGAATTCGCCGAGGACCATCTGCCCGGTGCGCTCAACTGGCCGGTGCTCGACGACGCGCAGCGCCGCGAGGTCGGCACGCTGTATGTGCAGACCTCGCCCCTGGCGGCGCGCAAACTGGGCTCGGCGCTGGTGGCGCGCAACATCGCCGACCACATCCAGCGCCACCTGGCCGACAAGCCGCGCGAGTGGCAGCCGCTGGTCTATTGCTGGCGTGGCGGCCAGCGCTCGGGCGCGCTGGCCTGGTTTCTCGACCAGATCGGCTTTCGCGCGACCAAGCTCGGTGGCGGCTACAAAGCCTTTCGTAGCCAGGTGCGGGCCGACCTGGCAGCCTGGCCGCAGCGCCTGAGCCTGCAAGTGCTGGCCGGGCGCACCGGCAGCGGCAAGACCCGGCTGCTGCAGGCCCTGGCCGAGGCCGGCGCGCAGGTGCTCGATCTGGAGGCCCTGGCCTGCCACCGCGGCTCGATCCTGGGCGGGCTGCCGGGCACGCCGCAGCCTTCACAGAAGCGCTTCGACACCTTGCTGTGGCAGGCGCTGGCGGCGCTCGATCCGGCCCGGCCGGTGTTCGTCGAGAGCGAGAGCCGCAAGATCGGCGCGCTGCAAGTGCCCGAGGCGCTGCTGACCCATATGCGCACCGATGGCCACTGCCTGCGGGTGGAGATGGACGACGCGGCGCGGCTGCAACTGCTGGTCCAGGAGTACGGCTTCTTTGCCCAACAGCCGGCGCGGTTCTGCCAACTCCTGGATGGCCTGGTGACGCTGCGTGGCCGCGAGCAAGTCGAAGCCTGGCAGGCGCAGGCCAATGCCGGTGACTGGCCGGGCGTCTTCGCCGATCTGATGCGCCAACACTACGACCCGCTCTACAACCGCTCGATAGCACGGAACTTTGCCGGCTACGCCAGCGCGCTGTCGGTGCCGCTGGCCGACGGCGGCCCGACGGCCGTGGTGGCAGCGGCGCGCGACCTGCTCGATCGCCTGGCGACATGAGCGACTGGCTCCTGCCCGCCCTCCTGTTGCTGGCCGCTCTGGCGCTGCTGAACCTGGCGGCGCTGCTGGCCTGGATGTGGCGACAGCGGGCCGGCGACGCGGGCATGCAGCCCCTGCATGACGCGCTTGAGGCCCAGGCCCGCAGCCAGGGCGAGGCGGCCGAGCGCCTGGCGCAGGCCCAGCGCAGCGAGTTGCACGACAGCGCCCGCGCCACCCGGCAGGAGCTGCAGCACAGCCTGGGCCTGTTCCAGCAGGGCCTGCAGGCCCAGGCCGGTGACCTGGCGCGGACCCAGAACGAGCAGACCGCAGCGCTGCGCGGCGCCGTCGCGCAGCAGCTTGGCGCGGCCCGCGACGCCCAGGACGCGGCGACGCAGCGCCTGGGCGCCGCCCAGACCGAGGCGCTGGCCCGATTGGGCAGCACCCTGGCCGAGCAGTTGCGCGGGCTGTCCGAGGCCAACGAGCGCCGACTCGGCGAGTTGCGCCAGTCGGTCGAGGGCCGCTTGCAGGCGCTGCAGGCCGGCAACGAGGCCAAGCTCGAACAGATGCGGGCGACGGTCGACGAGAAGCTCCACGCCACGCTCGAACAGCGCCTGGGCGAGAGCTTCAAGCAGGTCGCCGAGCGGCTGGAGCAGGTCCACAAGGGGTTGGGCGAGATGCAGGGTCTGGCGCGCGATGTCGGCGCCTTGAACCGGGTGCTGACCAACGTCAAGACCCGCGGCATCTACGGCGAGGTGCAGCTCGCCGGCCTGCTCGAACAGGTGTTCACGCCCGAGCAGTACGCGACCAACATCGCCACCGTGCCGGGCAGCAACGAGCGGGTGGAGTTCGCCATCCGCCTGCCCGGCCAGCGCGCCGACGGCGTGCCGCTGTGGCTGCCGATAGACGCCAAATTTCCGCGCGAGGACTACGAGCGCCTGGTCGACGCCCAGGAGCGGGCCGACGCCGCTGCCGCCGAGGTTGCGGCCAAGGCGATCGAGATGCGGCTGCGGCAAGAGGCCAAGACGATTCGCGACAAGTACGTCGCGCCGCCGCACACCACCGACTTTGCGATCCTGTTCCTGCCGACCGAGGGCCTTTATGCCGAGGCGCTGCGCCGGCCGGGACTGCTCGAAGCCCTGCAGCGCGAGCACAAGGTGATGCTGGTCGGCCCGACCACGCTGCTGGCCACCCTGACCAGCCTGCAGATGGGCTTTCGCACCCTGGCGCTGGAAAAGCGCAGCGCCGAGGTCTGGGAGGTGCTGGGCGCGGTCAAGACCGAGTTCAGCAAGTTTGGCGAAGTCCTGGCCAAGACCAAGAAGAAGCTCGACGAAGCCAGCAGCACGATCGAGGCTGCCGGCGTCCGCACCCGGGCGATGGCGCGAAGTCTGAAGTCGGTCGAGGCCCTGCCCGAGGGCCGCAGCCGACAACTCCTGCCTGGGCTGGAGATTGACGGCAGTGACGCCGAGGACGGCGGCGCGGCGCTGCCGTCCGAGCCGGGTGGCTGAAGCCGCCGCCGCCGTCACGGCCCGTGGCCGGATCCTGCCGGCCCTGATCGCCGGCCAGGTGGCGATGCATTCGGCGATGGCCGGCCAGCGCCTGGCGGCACCTTTGCAGGCCCTGCACCTGGGTTACGCCCCCTGGGCCGTGGGCTTGCTGCTGGCGCTGTTCGCGGCGCTGCCGGTGCTGATCGCGCTGGCCGCCGGCCGCCTGGCCGATCGCCATGGCTACCACCGGCCGGTGCAGCTCGCGGTCGGCCTGACCATGCTCGGTGCGGCGCTGGCGCTGGCCGCCTGCGCCCTGTCCGGCGGCTGGCAGTTCGGCCTGCTGTGCCTGGGTGCGAGCCTGTCCGGCGCCGGCACCAACATCGGCTTGATCGTGGTCCAGCGTACCGCCGGGCTGATGGTCGCGGACCCCACCGAGCGGCTGCGGGTGTTCAGTTGGCTGGGCATGGCGCCGGCCCTGGCCAATGTCGTCGGACCGGTCTCGGCCGGCTTCATGATCGACGCCGGCGGATTTGCCTGGGCCTATGCGCTGATGCTGGTGCTGCCGCTGGCCAGCCTGTGGGTCGCCCGCCGGGTGCCGGCCACGCCCGACGCGGCGTTGGCGCTGCCGCAGGCCGAGGCGGGCAGCAGTTGGGCGCTGCTGCGCCTGCCCGGGATGCGGCGGCTGCTGACGGTCAACTGGCTGCTGTCGGCGAGCTGGGATGTGCACAGCTTCGCCGTGCCGGTGCTGGGCCACGCGCGCGGCTACAACGCCTCGACGATCGGTCTGGTGCTGGGCAGCTTTACCTTGGCCGTGACCCTGGTGCGCTTTGCCATACCCTTGCTAGCGCACCGCCTCAACGAGATCACGGTGCTGCGCAGCGCGATGCTGCTGACCGGCTGCGTCTTCATGCTCTACCCGTTTGCCGCCACCGCCTGGCTGATGGGCGTCTGCGCCTGCCTGTTGGGGTTGACCCTGGGCGCGGTCCAGCCGATGGTCATGTCGACCCTGCACCACCTGACGCCGCCCAGCCGCCACGGCGAGGCGATTGCGCTGCGCTCGATGGCCATCAATGCCAGCTCCAGCCTGATGCCGCTGGCGTTCGGCCTGGCCGGCAGCGCGGTCGGCCCGGCGGTGATGCTCTGGGCCATGGGCAGCGCGGTCGGTGGCGGCAGTTGGGCCGCCGGTGGTCTGCGCCAGGCCTTGGCCGGCGCGACAGCGGCCGACCCCGACCGGCGTTAGAAGCGAACGCTGCCCGGGGCGACCTCGGGTGCCGGCGCGGCCTCGTTGGCCGGTGCTGCGGGCTGGGCGGGTGCCGGCTCGGCAGTCGCCGGGCGGGGGGTCAGCGGCGTGGCCAGCGCCACCGGCCAGTCGCGCGGCAGGCGCGACTGCTGCGGGTAGCCGGCCAGGTCGAGGTTGGCCGACCATTCGCTGTCTGACCAGCCGCGGCTGACTTGGCTGCCCACGCTCAGCACCGGCACGGTGCGGGCGCCGCTGACGCCGGCCAGCGCCTGCTGGTCCTCCTCGGTCTGGATCAGCCGCTCGGTGTAGGGCACGCCGCGCCGCAGCAGCAGGCGCCGGCCGGCGTCGCAGGGCGCGCAATCGGCGCTGGCGTAAAGCACCACCGCAAAGCGCTCGGCGACCTGGCGCAGTTCGTAGGGCAAGCGGGCCAGGCTGGCAGCGGTAGCGGTGCCTGCCGAGGTCGAGGCCGCTGGCCCGGGCGCCTGCGCCGACAACGCTGAGGCATCCTTGCGCAACTGCGTCACCTTGCTGCCCGGGGAGGCGGCCGGCCGGTCGGTGTAGGTGACCGTGCCGTCGGGGGCGACGACCTTGAATTGCGCCAGCGCCGGGCCGGCGCAGGCCAGCAGCAGCGCCAGCGGCAAGGCGCCCCAACAGTGGGCAAGTGGGGTGGGCTGGCGCACAGCAGCGAGGTTAGCAGTTCAGGCGCTCAGGCCATGCCGTGGTGGCGCAGCAAAGCGTCTATCGTCGGTGCTCTGCCACGGAAGGCCTTGAAGCTCTCCAGTGCCGGGCGGCTGCCGCCGACCTCGAGCACCGACTGGCGCCAGCGCCGGCCAGTGGTGAGGTCGCCGATGCCGGCTTCCTCGAACGCCGCAAAGGCGTCGGCTGACAGCACCTCGGCCCACTTGTAGCTGTAGTAGCCGGCGGCGTAGCCGCCATCGAACAGGTGGCTGAAGCTGTGCAGGTTGCGGTTGTAGGCGGCCTGCGGCAGCACCGCGCATTCGGCCCGCACCTCGTCGCTGATGCGGTCGACGGCCTGCGCAGCGCCGGGCTCGGTGTGCAGGCGCATGTCGGTGAGGGCGAATTCCACCTGGCGCAGGGTGGCGATGCCGCTCTGGAAGTTGCGCGCCGCCAGCATCTTGTCGAACAGGTCGCGCGGCAGCGGCAGGCCGGTGTCGACATGCGCCGAGAGCTGCGACAGCACCGGCCACTCCCAGCAGAAGTTCTCCATGAACTGGCTGGGCAGTTCGACCGCGTCCCACTCGACCCCGGAGATGCCGGCTACCGCCAGTTCATTGACCTGGGTCAGCAGGTGGTGCAGGCCGTGGCCGAACTCGTGGAACAGCGTGACCACGTCGTCATGGGTCAGCAGCGCCGGCTGCTCGCCGACCGGGGCGGCGAAGTTGCACACCAGTTGCGCCACAGGTGTCTGCAGCGCGCCGGCGGCGTCGGGGCGGGCCCAGCGGCTGCGCACCACGTCCATCCAGGCGCCTGGGCGTTTGCCCGGCCTGGCGTAGGGGTCGAGGTAGAACTGGCCGACCAATTCGCCGCCACACTCGATCCGGAAGAACCGCACGCTGGCGTGCCAGACCTCGGCGGTGTCGGGCAGGATGCGCACTTCGAGCAGGCGCTCAATCAGGTCGAACAGCCCGGCCAGCACCCGCGGTTCGGTGAAGTAGGCCTTCAGCTCTTGCTCACTGAAGGCATAGCGCGCCTGCTTCAGCCGCTCGCTGGCGAAGGCCACGTCCCAGGGTTGCAGTTCGGCCAGGCCGAGCGCGCTGGCGGCGAATTCGCGCAGTTCGGCGACATCGCGCTCGGCATGCGCCCGGGCACGGCTGGCCAGGTCGCGCATGAAGGCCATGACCTGGCCGGGCGACTCGGCCATCTTGGGCACCAGCGAGAGCGCGCCGTAGCTGCCGTAGCCGAGCAAAGCGGCCTCCTCGGCGCGCAGCGCCAACAGCTCCTGCATCAGGGCGCTGTTGTCGCGCTCGGGTGGCCCGAATGCGCTGGCCCGGGTCTGGTAGGCGCGGTGCAGTTGCGCCCGCAGGTCGCGGTCCTGGGCATGGCGCATGACCGGCAGGTAGACGGGGATGTGCAGGCTCAGCAGGTGGCCGCTGGCGTTCCCGGCGGCCTGCGCGGCGTCGCGACTGGCCTGTTGCACGTCGGCCGGCACACCGGCCATCTGCTCGGCGCTGGCCAGCAGGCTGAAGCTGTCGGTGGCGTCGAGCACATGTTCGGAGAACGCCTGGCTGAGCTCGGCACTGCGGTTCTGGATCGCGGTGAATCGCGCCTTGGCTGCGCCCTGCAACTCGGCGCCGCCGAGCACAAAGTCGCGGATCGCGTGGTCCAGCGCGGCCCGTCGGGGCGGGCTCAGGCGGGCCTCGTCGGCACCCTGGTGGATCGCCCGGTAGCGGGCAAACAGCCGCGCGTCGGCGCCGATGCGGGTGTGCAGGTCGGTGACGCGGCCGAGGTTTTCGTTGTAGGCGGCGCGCAGTTCGGGCGTGTCGGCGACTTCGTTGAGGTGGCCGACCGCGCTCCAGGCCCGGCTCAGCCGCTCCAGCGGCACATCCAGGATCAGCGCCAGGGCGTCGAAGTCGGCCGGGCAATCGGCACCGACGGCACGCTCCAGGGCGGCATCGGCCTGGGCCAGCAGGACGTCCAGCGCCGGGCCGATGTGCGCCGGGCGGATGGCTGCGAACGCCGGCAATTCGGCGCCGCTGAGGAGTGGGTTGGTCATGTCGAGGTGATGGTGTGGGCGGTAGAGGTGAGGTTGGCAGCGGCGCGCTCGGCCGATTCCAAGGTGTTGACCAGCAGCATCGTGATCGTCATCGGCCCGACCCCGCCAGGAACCGGCGTGATCCAGCCCGCCAGCGGCGCGACACCGGCGAAATCGACGTCGCCGCAGAGTTTGCCTTCGTCATTGCGGTTCATGCCGACGTCGATGACGATGGCGCCGGGCTTGACCATGTCGGCGCTGAGCAGGTTGCGCCGGCCGACCGCGACCACGACGATGTCGGCCATGCGGCTGTGGCGACCGATGTCGGGCGTGCCGCTGTGGCAGACCGTGACCGTGGCATTGGCCTGCAGCAACAGCAGCGCCATCGGCTTGCCGACGGTGTTGCTGCGGCCTATCACGACGGCGTGCTTGCCGGCCATGGGCTGGCCAGTGGCCTCGATCAGCTTGATGCAGCCATAGGGCGTGCAGGGCCTGAAACCGGGCAATCCGGCCATCAGGTCGCCGGCACTCTGGACCGAATAGCCGTCCACGTCTTTGGTCGTGGCGATGGTCTCGATCACGCGCTGTGGCCGGATGTGCCTGGGCAGCGGCATCTGCACCAGGATGCCGTGGATGCTGGGGTCGTCGTTCAGCAGCCGGATGCGCGCGAGCAACTCGGTCTCGGGCAACGTGGCGGGGTGGCGCTCTAGGTGTGAGTGCAGGCCGTGCTCGGCGCAGGCCTTGACCTTGTTGCGCACGTACACCGCCGAGGCCGGGTCGTCGCCGACCAGGATCACCGCCAAGCCGGGGGTGACGCCGCGCGCGCTCAAGGCAGCCGCACGTTGTCCGACTTCAGCCCGGATCTGCCGCGACAGCGCGGTGCCGTCGATCAAATGCGCACTCAAATCTTCAACTCCCAACGAACGAGGCCGCTGGGGTCAGCGGCCTCGGCAAATCGACATGCGCAGGCCGCAGTGGCATCAAACCTTGGCCGCAGCGGGGTGTGCGCTGACCGCACCGAGCGCGATCTTGAGCAGATCGGCGACGGTGTTGGCGTTGAGCTTTTCCATGATGTTGGCGCGGTGCGCCTCGACCGTCTTGATGCTGATGCCCAGGTCGTCGGCGATCTGCTTGTTCAGCCGGCCGGCGACGATGCGCTCCAGCACCTGCGACTCGCGCGTGGTCAGGCGCTGCAGCAGCGCGTCGCGGCTGGCTTGTTCCTGGTGCTGGCTGAAGGCGCTGCGCGCTTGCTCAAGCATGCGCTCGACCAGACTCGTCAGGTCGTCTTCCTTGAAGGGCTTCTCGATGAAATCCATCGCCCCCTTTTTCATCGTGGTGACAGCCATGGGAACGTCGCCGTGGCCGGTGATGAAGACCACCGGCAGCGGACTCCTGCGTTCGAGCAGCCGGTCTTGCAGTTCCAGGCCACTCATGCCGTCCATGCGGATGTCGGCGATCAGGCAGGCGACTTCGCGCGGGTCGAATCGGGAGAGGAAGGATTCGGCCGAATCGAAACACCGCACCCGGTAGTCCTTGCCTTCGAGCAGCCATTGCAAGGAATCGCGAACCGCCTCGTCGTCATCGACCACGTAGACGGTTCCCTTTTTGGGGATCAAGCTCATGCGGCGCCCTTCGTGGCGGGGCCAGCGTCGGCGCTGAGTGCTGCGAGTCCGGACGGGCTGGACAGCGTTGTCTCCTCATGCCGTGCCGAGGTGGTTTCGACGGGCAGGGTGAAGGCGAACCTACACCCTACAACTAGGGCCCCATTGTAGAGGTTCTGTGCCTTGATCCGGCCCCGGTGGGACTCGACGATCGAGCGGCACAGGGACAGGCCGATGCCCATGCCCTCGGCCTTGGTCGAGAAGAACGCCTCGTACAGCCGCGCCAGCACATCCTCGGGGATGCCCGGCCCCATGTCGTTGACGGTGAACTCGATCACCCCGCCTTCCTCGGGCGTGTGGCGCGGGATCACGCGCAACTCGATGTGCCGGCGCGAGCCCGGCAGCTTGGCGTTGTCGATCGCCTCGGCGGCGTTCTTCAGCAGGTTCAGCAGCACCTGCTCGATCAGGATCGGGTCGCACCTGAGCAGCGGCAGGCGCTGCGCGACATAGTGGTGGATCGCCACATTGCGCCGCCGCAACTCGATGCTGGCGAGTTCGACCGCGTCCTCGACGATGTCCTTGGCGTGGGCCGGCTGGCGCTGCGGCTCGCTCTTTTTCACGAACGCGCGGATGCGGTGGATGATCTGCCCGGCGCGTTCGGCCTGGCGCGCGGTTTTGCCCAGCGCCGACAGCAGGGCCTCGCGGTCGATGGTGTCGGCCTTGACGCGCGAGACCATGCCGTTGCAGTAGTTGGTGATCGCGGTCAGCGGCTGGTTCAGTTCATGCGCGACCGACGAGGCCATTTCGCCCATGGTGATCAAGCGGCTCGACACCTGGGCCTTCTCGGCCTGCTGGGCTGCCAGCTCGTCGGCGCGGCGCCGGGTGGTGACGTCAGTGGCGATCACCATCTGGGCCAGCCGGCCATCGGTCCATTGCAGGTAGCGGGCGCGAACATCGAACCACTTGTCCAGCGCCGGGGCAAAGACTTCGCGCGGGTTGGCACCCAGGCCAGCCAGTTCCTGGGTCGGCAGACCGGAGAGGTTGTCGATCTCCTCGTCGGCGTCGGCCTGGTACGGCAGCGGCGAGGCGGAGCCGCTGGCCAGCAGGGCATGGCCATGGCCTTCGGCCCCGAACCACAGGCGGTAGGAGCGGTTGGCAAAGAGCAACTCGCCGTTCTGCACTGACTGCACCGACACGGAAGCTTCGAGGCCCTCCAGCACGGTCGTGAAGCGCTCGTGCGAGGCGGTGAGCTGGTCGCGGATGCGCTTGGCCTCGGTGATGTTGGTCATCGAGGTCATCCAGCCGGTCTGGTGGCCGCGCGCGTCGACCAGGGGCGAGACGTACATCCGGGCGTCGAACAAGGTGCTGTTCTTGCGCATCACCTTGACCTCGATGCCGCCGGCCGGGCTGCGGCCCTGCAGCTCTTGCTGCAATAGCCGGTTGTTCTCGTCAACCCGGTCGTTGGGCCAGTAGGGGTAGGGCGGCGAACGGCCGATCAACTCGCTCTCGGCAAACCCGGTCATCGCGCAGAACGCCGGGTTGACGTAGGTGACCCGGCCCTGCACGTCCATCGCCCGCATGCCGGTGAGCATCGAGTTTTCCATCGCCCGGCGGAAGTTGGTCTCCTGCACCAGCGCGTTCTGGATCTGCCCACGCCGGCGCATGTGGCGCCAGGTGCCCAGCAGCATCCACAGCGTCAGCACCGACAGCGCCACCACCATCCAGAACAAGGTATTGCCGATCAGGCCGACCGAGGTGCGGTAGCCGGTCGAGCGCAGCACCAGGCCGTTGGCGGCCGGGGCCAGCGGTACATCGTGCAGGATCGCGTTGCGGGCGCGCTTCAAGCCCGGCATCAGCATGACCGAACTGGCAATGGTCTGTTCGCGGTCGTCGATCACAGCCAGCGCGTGGCGCCGGGTCACCTCGGGCGGCACGAAGTGGCGCAGCAACTGGTCGATCGCATAGTCCACCTGCAGGTCGCCACTGAAGCGCCCCTGGTCGAGCATGGGCACATGCAGTTGGAACACCATCAGCCCGCTGTGGTCCATGAAGGCGCGCGAGTAGATCGGCTGACGCAGGTCGCGGGCCGCGACGAAGGCCCATTCCGATTCGTTTCGCACCGCCGACGCTCCGCCCGTTGCCGGCTCGACCGCAGGCAGCACGGCGCTGGCGTTTTCGTCGCGGCCTGCGGCCAGGTGCCTGGCCCGGCGCTGGCGTTCGGCGCTCAGCCAGTTGATCTGGGTGATTTCGGGTCGGGTGGCGGCAAACGCCGCCACCTGGGTCGCGAAGTCGACTCTGCGGCTGTCCGGGCTGCTGAGGTCGCGGGCGATCCGTACCAGCGTCTCCTGGTTCTCGATCAGGCGCAGGCGAATCTGCTGCTGGGCAATCTCGGCGTCGCGGTGCACGGCCTCGGTCTCGCGCTCGATCTCCTCGTTGCGCAGGTACCAGAACGCGGCCACGATCGCCGCCAGAAACAGCAGCACCGACGCCAGCGGCGCGCCGGCCGCCAGCCGGTCCTGCTGGGCCGGCGACTGCTGGCGCCACCAGCGGCCGATCATGCGCCGCCGGCCAATCGCAGGCATGCCGGCGGCGCCGGGCGGGTCGGTCAAGGCGCCGGGTGGGCTGGCAAGATCCGCCATCGTCATGGGCGGATTATCCGGTGGCCGCTGTGCCGCAAGAGCGCAGGGCTTGGTTTGTGATTTCACTATACGAAATCAACTTGCACCATTTGGAAGTGCTCTGGTTTTGTGCGAGACTGTGTGCAGTTCCTGAACAACACCCTCACCGACGAGGAGACACGCATGTCTGCCCTGCCGCAAAGTTTTCTAGGCGCCGCCGCCAACGACCCTGACGCCCAGGAGACCCGTGAATGGATGGACGCACTGAGCGCGGTCATCGCCAGCGAAGGCCCGGCCCGTGCCCATGACCTGCTGGAGAGGCTGATCGACCAGGCCCGCCAGGCCGGCATCGACCTGCCGTTCTCGGCCACCACCGCCTACGTCAACACCATTCCCACCGACCAGGAAGAGCGCTGCCCCGGCAACCTCGAGATCGAGGAGCGGTTGCGCGCCTACATGCGCTGGAACGCGATGGCGATGGTGGTCAAGGCCAATCGCCATGACCCGGCCGACGGCGGCGACCTGGGCGGGCACATCTCCTCGTTCGCCTCGGTGGCGACGATGTTCGGCGCCGGCTTCAACCACTTCTGGCATGGCGCCACGCCCGAGCATGGCGGCGACCTGCTCTACATCCAGGGCCATTCGGCGCCCGGCATCTATGCCCGGGCCTTCCTCGAAGGCCGGATCAGCGAGCAGCAGTTGCTCAACTTCCGCCAGGAGGTCGACGGCCAGGGCCTGTCGAGCTACCCGCATCCGAAGCTGATGCCCGAGTTCTGGCAGTTCCCGACAGTGTCCATGGGTCTGGGGCCGCTGATGGGCATCTACCAGGCGCGCTTCCTCAAGTACCTGCATGCCCGCGGCATCGCCGACACCAGCCGGCGCAAGGTCTGGGTCTTCTGCAGCGCCTGGACGGCCCGGTGCGTGGCAACGGCAAGATCATCCAGGAGCTCGAAGGCGAGTTCCGCGGCTCGGGCTGGAACGTCATCAAGCTGCTCTGGGGCGCCTACTGGGACCCGCTGCTGGCGCGCGACAAGGACCACAGCCTGCGCAAGATCATGATGGACACGGTCGACGGCGACTACCAGGCGATGAAGGCCAACAATGGCGCCTTCGTCCGCGAGCATTTCTTCGGCCAGCACCCCAAGACCGCAGAGATGGTGGCCAAGATGAGCGACGACGACATTTGGCGCCTGAACCGCGGCGGCCATGACCCGCAGAAGGTCTATGCCGCCTACCACCGCGCGGTCAACCACAAGGGCCAGCCGACGGTGCTGCTGATCAAGACCGTCAAGGGCTTTGGCATGGGCAAGGCCGGTGAGGGCAAGAACACCGCGCACCAGACCAAGAAGCTGACCAACGACGACATCAAGAGTTTCCGCGACCGCTTCAACATCCCCGTCAATGACGCCCAGATCGACGCCGGCATCCCGTTCTACAAGCCGGCCGACGACACCCCCGAGATGCGCTACCTGCAGCAGCGCCGGGCGGCGCTGGGCGGCTATCTGCCGGCGCGCCGGCCCAAGGCCGACGAGCAACTGAGCGTGCCGCCGCTGAGCAGCTTCCAGGCCACGCTGGACGCCACCGCCGATGGCCGCGAGATCAGCACCACCCAGGCCTTTGTGCGCTTCCTGACGGCGCTGCTGCGCGACAAGCAGGTCGGCCCGCGGACCGTGCCGATACTGGTCGACGAGGCCCGCACCTTCGGCATGGAAGGCCTGTTCCGGCAGATCGGCATCTACAACCCGGCCGGCCAGAACTACACCCCGGTCGACAAAGACCAGGTGATGTACTACCGCGAAGCGGTCGACGGCCAGGTGCTGCAGGAGGGCATCAACGAGGCCGGCGGCATGTCGAGCTGGATCGCGGCGGCCACGTCCTACGCCACCAATAACCGCATCATGGTGCCGTTCTTCGTCTACTACTCGATGTTTGGCTTCCAGCGCATCGGCGATCTGGCCTGGGCGGCGGGCGACATGCAGGCGCGCGGCTTCTTGCTCGGCGGCACCTCCGGCCGGACCACGCTCAACGGCGAGGGCCTGCAGCATGAGGACGGCCACAGCCATATCCTGGCCGGCACGATCCCCAACTGCGTGTCGTATGACCCGACCTTCGCCCACGAGGTCGGGGTGATCCTGCACCACGGCTTGAAGCGCATGGTCGAGCAGCAGGACAACGTCTACTACTACATCACCCTGCTCAACGAGAACTATCCCATGCCCGGCCTGAGCGCCGGCACCGAGGCGCAGATCATCAAGGGCATGTACTTGCTGCAAGATGCCAAGCCGACCCAGGCGCAACCGGTCGTCAACCTGCTCGGCTCGGGCACGATCCTGCGCGAATCGATGGCGGCCAAGAAGCTGCTCGAGGCCGACTGGGGCGTAGCCGCCAGGGTCTGGAGCTGCCCCAGCTTCAACGAACTGGCGCGCGACGGCCAGGACGCCGAGCGCTGGAACCTGCTGCACCCGACCGCCACGCCGCGCCAGTCCTTCGTCAGCCAGCAGCTCAGCGGCCACGCCGGCCCTGTGATCGCCAGCACCGACTACATCAAGGTCTATGCCGAGCAGATCCGCGCCTACCTGCCCAAGGGTCGGACCTTCAAGGTGCTGGGCACCGATGGCTATGGCCGCAGCGACTTCCGCGGCAAGCTGCGCGAGCACTTCGAGGTCAACCGCCACTACGTGGTCGTGGCGGCGCTGAAGACCCTGGCCGACGAGGGCACGGTGCCGGCGACGCGGGTCGCCGAGGCGATCGCCAAGTACGGCCTGAACACCGAAAAGATCAACCCCCTGTACGCCTGAGATTGAGGCTGGAGACGACGATGGCATTGGTGGAAGTCAGCGTTCCCGACATTGGGGACTTCAAGGACGTGGCGGTGATCGAACTGCTGGTCAAGGTCGGCGACACGGTCAAGGTCGAACAAAGCCTGGTCACGGTGGAGAGCGACAAAGCCTCGATGGAGATCCCGTCCAGCCATGCCGGGGTGGTCCGGGCACTGCGGGTGGCGCTGGGCGACGTGGTCAACCAGGGCAGCCCGCTGGTCGAGCTGGAGGCCGCAGCCGTGGCGGCAGCGCCGGCCCCGGCCCCGGCGGCGGCGGCACCGGCAACGCCAGCCGCAGCCGCACCGGCACCGGCTCCAGCCGCCGCCGGCTCAGGCCGGGTCGAGGTGCAGGTGCCCGACATCGGCGACTTCGATTCGGTCGCGGTGATCGAGGTGATGGTCAAGGTCGGCGACACGGTCAAGGTCGAGCAAAGCCTGATCACGGTCGAGTCGGACAAGGCCTCGATGGAAATCCCGTCCAGCCATGCCGGCACGGTCCGCGAGATCAAGGTCAAGCTCGGCGACAAGGTTGCCCAGGGCTCGGCCGTGCTGGTCCTGGACGGCGTGGCCGGCGCGGTCGCCGCTGCGCCGGTCGCCGTGGCCGCGGCTGCGGTTGCGGCAGCGCCAGTCGCGGCGCCCGCAGCAGAGCGCACGCCGCCCACCGCCGCGCTGCCGCCGCATGAGCCGACGGCGCTCAAGGCGGCGCTGCCACATGCCTCGCCCTCGGTGCGGCGCTTTGCCCGCGAGCTTGGTGTGCCGCTGGACGAGGTCCGCGGCAGTGGCCCCAAGGGCCGGATCACCCAGGACGATGTGCAGGGCTTCGTCAAGGGCGTGATGGCCGGCGCGACCCAGACCAACGCGCAGAAGGCGGTCGCGCCCAAACCCGCGGCGGCGGCGACCGGTGGCGGCATCCCGGGCCTGCTGCCCTGGCCGAACGTGGATTTCGCCAAGTTCGGTCCGGTCGAGCGCAAGGACCTGTCGCGGATCAAGAAGATCAGCGGCGCCAATCTGCACCGCAACTGGGTGCTGATCCCCCACGTCAGCCACCATGACGACGCCGACATCACCGAGCTGGAGGCCTTCCGTGTCCAGACCAACAAGGACAACGAGAAGGCCGGCATAAAGGTCACGATGCTGGCCTTCATGATCAAGGCGGCGGTTGCAGCGCTGAAGAAGTTCCCCGAGTTCAATGCCAGCCTGGACGGTGACCAACTCGTCTACAAGCAGTATTTCCACATCGGCTTTGCCGCCGACACGCCCAACGGCCTGATGGTGCCGGTGCTCAAGGACGCCGACAAAAAGGGCATCGTCCAGATCAGCACCGAGATGGGCGAGTTGGCCAAAAAGGCCCGCGACGGCAAGCTCGGCCCGGCCGACATGAGCGGCGCCTGCTTCTCGATCAGCTCACTCGGCGGCATCGGCGGGCGCTACTTCACGCCGATCATCAACGCCCCCGAAGTCGCCATCCTGGGCGTGGCCAGGAGCCAGACCGAGCCACGCTGGGACGGCCGTGCATTCCAGCCGCGGCTGATGCTGCCGCTGTCGCTGTCCTATGACCACCGCGTCATCGACGGCGCCAGCGCGGCGCGTTTCTCGGTCTACTTCGCCAGCCTGCTGGCGGATTTACGCCGCATCGTTCTCTGAGCTGAAAGCGCAACCCACATGGCACTGACAGAAGTCAAGGTCCCCGACATCGGCGACTTCAAGGACGTGGCGGTGATCGAGATCCTGGTCAAGCCCGGCGACCGCATCGCCCTGGAGCAAAGCCTGGTCACGGTCGAGTCCGACAAAGCGTCGATGGAAATCCCGGCCAGCGTCGCCGGCGTGGTCAAGGAAATCAAGGTGGCGCTGGGCGACAAGCTCAACCAGGGCTCACTGCTGTTGACGGTGGAGGCAGACGCGGCGGCTGCCGCGCCAGCAGTTTCATCCGCGCCCACGCCAGCGCCTGCGCCAATCCTTTCTGCCGCGCCGGCCGCCGCCAGCTTCAGCGGCGTCGCCGACCTCGAATGCGATCTGCTGGTCCTGGGCGCCGGCCCCGGCGGCTATTCGGCCGCCTTCCGTGGCGCCGACCTGGGCCTCAAGGTCGTCATCGTCGAGCGCTATGCCACCTTGGGCGGCGTCTGCCTGAACGTCGGCTGCATTCCGAGCAAGGCCTTGCTGCATGTGGCGGCGGTGATGGACGAGGTCAAGCACTTCGCCGACCTGGGTGTCTCGTTCGCCGCGCCGCAAGTCGATCTGCCCAAGCTGCTGGGCCACAAGAACAAGGTGGTGGGCAAGCTCACCGGCGGGCGGGCGGCAATGGCCAAGATGCGCAAGGTGACGGTGCTGCGTGGCCACGGCAGTTTTGCCGACGCCCAGCACCTGACGGTTGAGGAGACCTCGGGCAGCGCCCAGGCCAAGACCGGCAAATCGCAGACGATCCGCTTCAAGCAGTGCATCATCGCCGCCGGCTCGCAGGCGGTGCGCCTGCCGTTCCTGCCCGACGATGCGCGCATCGTCGACTCGACCGGGGCACTCGAATTGCGCACCGCGCCGAAGAAGATGCTGGTCATCGGCGGCGGCATCATCGGTCTGGAAATGGGCACGGTCTATTCCACCCTGGGCGCCAGGCTGGACGTGGTCGAGATGCTCGACGGCTTGATGCAGGGTGCCGACCGCGATCTGGTCAAGGTCTGGCAGAAGATGAACGCCGGCCGCTTCGACAAGCTGATGCTCAAGACCAAGACGGTGGGCGCACAGGCCTCGGACCAGGGCATTACGGTGCAGTTCGAAGGCCTGGACGGGGCCAAATCTGAGGCCACTTACGACCTGGTGCTGCAGGCCGTGGGCCGGGTGCCCAATGGCAAGAAGATCGGCGCTGACAAGGCCGGCGTCGCGGTTGGCGAACGCGGCTTCATCCCAGTCGATGTGCAGATGCGCACGAACGTGGCGCACATCTTCGCCATCGGCGACATCGTCGGCCAGCCTATGCTGGCGCACAAGGCGGTGCACGAGGCCCATGTCGCGGCCGAAGTTGCGGCCGGCGCGGTGCTCGGCGACGCCTCGTTGGCCAAGTCGCGGTTCGACGCCCGGGTGATCCCCAGTGTCGCCTACACCGACCCCGAGGTGGCCTGGGTCGGCCTGACCGAGGACGAGGCCAAGGCCCAGGGCATCCGGGTCAAGAAGGGCCTGTTCCCCTGGACCGCTTCGGGCCGGGCGATTGCCAATGGCCGCGACGAGGGCTTCACCAAGCTGCTGTTCGACGACTCGGAGCAGGCCCACGGCCATGGCCGAATCCTCGGCGGCGGCATCGTTGGCACCCATGCCGGCGACATGATCGGCGAGATCGCCCTGGCCATCGAGATGGGCACCGACGCGGTCGATATTGGCAAGACCATCCACCCGCACCCGACCTTGGGCGAATCGATAGGCATGGCCGCCGAGGTGGCGCACGGCACCTGCACTGACCTGCCGCCGGCCCGGCGCTGACCTGTCGCACTCGCCATCGCTTGGTTGGCCGGGCTGCGGCCTGGCTTAAACCGCTCGAAGCGGTTTTTTGCGGCGTCGGCCGACCAGGCCGGTGGCAGGTACGGCCGCTGGGGTCGAGTCCGCCGTCAGGCCAGGAATGCCTCCAGCGCCTGCGCCAGGGCCACCGGCTGGTCGTGGTGCAGCATGTGTCCCGCTTTGGCCAGCACCACCTGCTTGACGTCGCCGACATGGCCCAAGCGCTGCTGGAATTCGGCCCGGCTGTAGCGGCCGCGCCACCAGCGTTCAGCGGGGGTCTCGTTGCCTTCCACCCAAAGCACGGGGGCGGCGATGGCCGACCAGATGGCGATGGCCTGGGCGGCGTTGTAGGGCACCGGGTTGATGCGCTTGTGGGCGCTGTCGGCACGCAGATGCCATTGGCCGTCGGTGCCGGGCTCGGCCCAGTGGCCGGCCAGGAAGCGGGCCTTGTCGGCGTCCAGCCGCGGGTTGCTCTGGCGCATGCGCTCGGCGACTTCGGCCAGGCTGGCGTAGGGGCGCAGGCGCTTGGGTGATTTCAACTCGTCCAGCCATTTGGCCATGCGCTGGCCGGCTTCGTGGGCGTGAAAGTCGGGCAGGCCGAAGCCTTCTAGGTTGACCAAGCGGCGGATGCGCTTGGGGCGGATGCCGGCGTAGGTCATGACGACATTGCCGCCCAGGCTGTGTCCGAGCAGGTCGATGGGCGCGTCCGGGCTGAGCGCCTCGACCAGCGCATCCAGGTCGCCCAGGTAGTCGGCGAACCAATAGGCGTCTGTTGCGGGCGGCGCGACGGTCTGGCCAAAGCCGCGCCAGTCGGGGGCGATGATCTGGCGCTGCGCGGCGAAGCCCTCATCCAAGGCGTCGACGACGAACTGGAACGATGCGCCCACATCCATGAAGCCATGCATCAGCAGCAGCGGCGGCGGCCCACCGACGCTGGCCTGGCCCCAGACGGTGAGGTGGTAGCGCAGGCCGCGCAGGTCGACAAACTGGCTGCGGCCGGGGCGGCGGGGGGCGTAGGTCTCGGGCATGGCGCACTGTAGGCCGGCATACCGGCTGCCGACTGCCCTGGCGGCGACAGCGGCTGCCAGAATCAGCCGATGCTGAACTTCACCCTGCGCGCGGCCGAGCCGCAAGACACTGCGGCCATCGTCGGCCTGATCACTGAATTGGCCGAGTTCGAGCAACTCAGCCACTTGCTCGAAGTCACGCCGGACAAGCTGCGGCCGCAACTGTTCGGGCCGCGCCCGGTGGTCGAAAGCGTGGTTGCGGTGGTCGACGGTGGGGTGGTGGCCTTTGCCCTGTACTTCACCAACTTCTCCACTTTTCTGGCCAAGCCAGGCCTGTACCTGGAGGATTTGTACGTGCAACCCGCGCGTCGTGGCGCCGGCATCGGCAAGGCGCTGCTGCGCCACCTGGCAGCGCTTGCGCTGCAGCGTGGCTACGGCCGATTCGAGTGGAGCGTGCTCGACTGGAACGCCAACGCGATCGCCTTCTACCAAGGCATGGGCGCGACCGTGATGCCGGACTGGCGCATCTGCCGCGTGACTGGGCCGTCTCTGGCGCGGCTGGGCGCCGCTGAACTGGGCTGAGCTAGAGCACCATCGAGATCAGTTGGTCGGGCGCGACGCTGGCCGGCAACGGTGGGTTGCCGACCACGCTGACGATGGCGAATTGCCGGTCGTGGGTGTCGCGGCGCAGCGGTTCGACCAGTCGCACGCCCTTGGCCGAGGTCAGGACCGAGACGACAGGTGTGGTCACGGTCGCGCCGCGCCGCGCGACGATGCCAAGTTCGCCCGAGGCCAGGCGGACGAAGGCGCCCGGCGGGTAGACGCCAAACTCCTTGATCAGTGCCGCAGTCATCGGGTGGCCGGGCTCGTGGATGAACATCGTGCGCCCGGCCCGGTCGGCCGTCATGGCTTCGCGCGACCGGCGTGGGCTGAGCTTGGTGGCGTAGATGTCGGCGCGGCGCACCAGGGCAGCGATCATGTGGACGTCGCGCAGCCCGCGCGGGTAGCCGCTGCCGTCGGCGACCTCGTGGTGTTGGGCGACGGCGTCGAGCCAGTCCTGGTCCTTGACCCCAGACATCGCCAGCATCTCGGCGCTGAACTTGGGGTGTGCCTTGATCGCCAGCATCTGCTCCTGGGTCGGTGGCTGCTCGCTCAACGCCAGGTGGCCTTGCAGCTCCAGCATCGAGATGTTCATGGTCAGCGCCACCTTGAAGCCGCGCTGGATCTCGGCCGAGGTCCAGCCCAGTCGATCGGCCACCAAGTAGGTGACGATCGCCGTGCGCATCGAGTGGTTGACGCCGTATTGCAGCAGCGGGTTGATGCCCTGGCGCAGCACCTGGAAGATCGCCAGGTCCTTGTCGCGCTCGACCAGCGCCATCACCGACGGCGCCGACTTGTCCACCGCGTCGACAAAGCGGGCGTCGCCCGAGTCGCGCAGGGCGTTGCCCAGTTCGTCCAGGCAGGCCGACCACAGCCCGGGCAATTCACCCGGTGCGGCGCGGCGGATCTTGTCCTCTGCCGTCTGCAATTCCGCCAAATCCACCAGTGCGCCGCGCCTGAAGAGCGCCTGCATCTGGTCCTGGGTGGCGACGATCTGCCCGCGCGCCAACATCAAGGTCTTGTCGGCGTCACGGACATTGAACGGCAGCGGGCGCCCGACCGCGAGGCGGTCCTTGACCTGGGACAAGGGGGAACATTGCATGGCGATGGCGACCGGTGGCATTGGAGTTGTTGGGGCAGGGCGTCGAGACAGTGGCGCCGCCTGGCCAGTTTTTCGACCCTGCCGACCTGAACTTGAGATGGTCTGCAGTGGTGTCCGGCGCTGCCGCTCCCAAGTTCACGCTTAAGCTTGCGGCCATGAATCGCCCCCTTGATCATTCGTTGATCGCCGCAGTGCGCCGCAGCGGACCTGGCCGATGAGTCCGCCGCACCTGACCCCAGAGCCTGCGGCCAGCCGCCCCGGCGCGGCAGACCGCCACGCCGAGCTGCATGGCGGATTCCATTGGCAGGTGCCCGAGCGTTTCAACATTGCCCAGGTCTGCTGTCGGCGTTGGGCGCTGGCCACGCCACGAGCCGTGGCCATGCGTTGCGAGGATGCTGCGGGCCGGCGCGGGCGCTACAGCTACGCCCGCCTGCAGGCCGATGCCGATCGGCTCTCGCGGGCGCTGCTGTGCCTGGGCGTGGCCCGTGGTGACAGGGTCGCGGTGGTGCTGCCGCAGTGCTTCGAGACCGCCGTGGCGCACATCGCGGTCTACCAGATCGGGGCAGTGGCGATGCCCCTGTCGATGCTGTTCGGGCCCGATGCGCTGGCCTACCGCCTGGCCCATTCGCAGGCCAAGGTGGCGATTGCCGATGCCACCGCGATGCCCGGATTGCGCAGCGTGCGCGGCCAGTGCGACGATTTGGCGGCGGTGATCGTCGTCGGCCAGCCCGCCGCCGACGGGCCCGCCGTCGGTGCATCGGGCACGGAATTGGCCTGGGCCGACACATTGGCCGCGCGCCGCAGCGGCCCGCGTTTCGTGCCCGCCGACACCGCCGCCGATGACCCGGCCGTGCTGATCTACACCAGCGGCACCACCGGTCCACCCAAAGGCGCGTTGATCCCGCATCGTGCGCTGATAGGCAACCTCAGTGGCTTCATGTGCAGCCAGAACTGGTTCGGCTTCGGCCGTGCGGGCCGCTGGGGCTCGGCGGCGGTGTTCTGGTCGCCGGCCGATTGGGCCTGGACCGGCGGCCTGATGGACGCCCTGCTGCCGACGCTGTATTTCGGCCGCGAGATCATCGGCTACGACGGCCGCTTCACGCCCGAACTGGCGTTCACGCTGATGCAGCGCTACAAGGTCAGCCACACCTTTTTGTTCCCGACGGCACTGAAGGCGATGATGAAGGCCGAGCCAGCGCCGCGGTGCCGCTATCGGCTGCGGCTGCAGGCGGTGATGAGCGCTGGCGAGGCGGTCGGCCAGACCGTGTTCAGTTGGTGCCGCGACGCGCTGGGGGTGCGGCTCAACGAAATGTTCGGCCAGACCGAGATCAACTACATCGTTGGCAACTGCGGCCGCTCGCTCGATGCCCATGGCCAGCAGGTTGCCGGATGGCCGGCACGCCCTGGCAGCATGGGCCGGGCCTACCCGGGCCACCGGATCGCCGTGATCGACGACAGCGGCCAGGAGTGCCCGCGCGGCACACCAGGCGATGTCGCGCTGCACCGCCGCGACGTGCACGGCGCGCTGGACCCGGTGATTTTCCTTGGCTACTGGCGCGACGATCAGGCGACGCGGGCAAAGTACACCGGCGACCCCGACAACAGTTGGTGCCGCACCGGCGACACCGCCGTCATGGACGCTGACGGCTACCTTTGGTACCAGGGCAGAAGCGACGACGTCTTCAAGGCCGCCGGCTACCGGATCGGGCCGAGCGAGGTCGAAAACTGCCTCGTCAGCCATCCGGCGGTGGCCAATGCCGCGGTGGTGCCCAAGCCCGATCCGCAACGCGGTGCCTTGGTCAAGGCCTATGTCGTGCTCGCCCCCGGCGTGCTGGGCGACGACGCTCTGGTCGCGGCGCTGCAGGCCCATGTCAAGGGCCGGCTCGCGCCCTACGAGTACCCCAAGGAGATCGAATTCATCGACGCCTTGCCCATGACCACCACCGGCAAGGTCCAGCGCCGCCTGCTGCGCCTGCAGGAGCAGGAGCGCGCCCGCGCTGCGGGGCAGTCGGCATGATGCAATCTGAAGATCCTCCACCCTTGCCCCGCCATGAACTCAGCCTTGATTTCTGCCACCGAACTGGCCGCGCGCTTGCATGCCGGCGGCCCGTCGACCCTGGTCGTCGACTGCAGCTTTGACCTGAGCGATCTGCAGGCCGGCCGGCGCAGGTTCGAGGCTGGCCACATCCCGGGCGCGCAATACCTGGACCTGGACCTGGTTCTGGCCCAGCCGCCGGCGCAACGCGATGGCCGAGGCGGGCGGCATCCCTTGCCGCAGGCCGAACGACTGGTGGCCGATTTGGCTGCCGTCGGCGCCGCCGACGACAGCCTGATCGTCGCCAGCGACGCATCTTTCGGCGTCTACGCGGCGCGCCTGTGGTGGCTGGCACGCTGGCTGGGCCACGACCGGGTCCAGGTACTGGACGGCGGTGCCGCAGCCTGGCGTACGGCCGGCGGTGCATTGCAGGCAGGGCCGGCCGACGCCGTTGCGCCGGGTCGGTTCAGCCAACGCCCCAGCCTGACCCGCAGTGTTGACCTGGCCGATGTTCGGTCCACCCTGGGGCAAGGCCCGCGACTGCTGGTGGACGCCCGCGCTGCGGACCGCTTCCGCGGCGAGAACGAAGTGTTGGATCCGGTGGGCGGGCACATCCCGGGATCGGTCAACCGCTGGTTCCGCGACAACCTGGCCGCCGATGGCCGCTTCAAGCCGGCGGCGCAATTGCGCCAGGACTGGCTGGCGCTGATGGGCGCGCGGCAGCCAGCCGATCTGGTTCAGAGCTGTGGCTCGGGCGTGACCGCCTGTCACAACTTGCTGGCCATGGCCGTGGCGGGGCTGCCCGGGGCGGCCTTGTTTCCGGGATCGTGGAGCCAGTGGTGCGCGCAAAGCGACGCGCCCATGGCGGTCGGCGATTGAGAGTCCGGTCGGCATGGCCCGCAAGGAAAGGCATGTCAGCCTGACGCCGGCCTCGCAGGCCCTGCGCGCTGCAGGCGTGGCTTACACCGAGCATGTCTACGACTACGTCGAGCACGGCGGCACCGCAGAGTCGGCGCGCCAGTTGGGCGTAGACGAGCATGCGGTGGTCAAAACGCTGGTGATGCAGAACGAACGGGCCGAGCCGCTGGTCGTGCTGATGCATGGCGACGCCAAGGTCAGCACCAAGAATCTGGCCCGCGCGATCGGCGCCAAGTCGGTCGAGCCGTGTCAGCCCGAGGTGGCCCAGCGCCACAGCGGCTATTTGGTCGGCGGCACCTCGCCATTCGGCATGCGCAAGGCGATGCCGGTGTACGTGCAAACCTCGGTGCTGGACTTGCCGCAGATCTTGATCAACGGCGGGCGCCGCGGCTATTTGCTGGGCCTGTCGCCGACGGTGTTGACGGCGGTGCTGGGCGCTACTGCGGTCGACTGCGCCATCAGCGCTTGAAAGGCCGCGCCATCAGCGCTTGAAAGGCTGCGCTATCAGCGCTTGACAGGTCGCGCCATCAGCGCTTGACCGTGCCAGCGCGATGCAGCAACGGGTTGTAGGCGATTTGGTGCAGGCTGCCAGCCTCCAGCGGCCGGCCGGACGCTGCAGTGGCGGCTATGCCCTCGGCCTCAGCAGCGCTGGCCACGGTCACCGGCTGTGTTTGGGCGTCGCCACTGTCGGGGCTGAACGGCGTTGCACCACCGGGACGCTGTTGCGCCGACCAGAAGGTGATGGCCAGAAGTGCCACCAGGGTCAGCGCGTTGGCCTGCCAGGGTGAACTGGTTCGGCGCAAATTGTTGTACTGCATCATGGTGCGAGAGTCTCGTTGACCGAGATGACAGTCTGTGCCGAAAAGCCCAGCTTGGGCGCCGCCACCTCCCCCTGAGTCGCGGGGGTCGCAGGGCATCATTTGGTGTGCACGCGTAACTTGTGCACAAACCAGCCGACGCCCAGGAAAATCGGCACCACGGCCACACCGACGACCAGCTCCGGCGAGGGCAGCCACTCGGCCGCGCCAGGCAGCGCCTTGGCGGCCTTTGCGAAATAGCCGACCAGTCCCAGCGCGTAGTAGCTGATCGCCACCACCGACAGGCCCTCGACGGTTTGCTGCAACTGCAACTGCTGCTTCTGGCGTTGCGCCTGGGCGCGGAAAAGCTGCTGGTTGGCGGCTTCACGGCGTGCCTCCAGCCGTACCCGGGCCAGGCCGACCGCGCGGTTGATGCGGTCGGCGAGATCACTCAGCCGCGCATCGGTGCTGGTGCAGAACGCCATCGCGGGGGCGAAGCGACGACGCAGAAAGCCGCTCAGGGTCTGCACGCCGTCGATGCGTTGCTCGCGCAACTCACCCAGCCGCGCCTCGACGATACGGTGGTAGGCCTGCGTGGCAGAGAACCTGTAGCGGGTACTGGCGGTACTGTGCTCGACCGCCGCCGCGAGCTGGCTGAGGCTGTCAAATGTGCTGCCTTCATCACCTGGCTCGGCGTGCGCCATGGTGTCAACCGTGGCGAGCAACTGGCGCTCGAGTTCGGCCAGCGAGGCAGACGCCTTCTGTGCCAGCGCAAAGCCTTGCATCGCCAGCATCCGGTAGGCCTCGATCTCGCACAGGCGCTGTGCCTCGCGCGAGGCCTGGTCGCCGTCAAGCCCGAAGTCCAGCAGCAGAAAGCGGACAAAGCCGTCTGGCCCCAGGCGCAGGTGGGTCAGCAGCGCAGCGCGTTGGCCATCGCCGATGTAGGCGCCCATCACCGGTGCCGCGCCTGCGCTGTCGTTGGATGGGTCACCGAGGCTGGGTCCGGCCTGTGCGGCCAGCATGTCCTGGCACGCGCGCAGCACCTGCGCGCCGGTCTGGCCACGCTCGGCCAGATCGGCTGCGGTCGCCCGCAACAGCACGACGTGCGCTGCGGCCAACAGTTGACCGCTGTCGGCCGCCGACAAATGGGCCACGAAGGCGGCGGGCAAGGCGTCGAGCGCGCTGCTGGACTGCACCGCGCGACGCACGCCATCCGCATCTTGGAGATCGGCGGATGCCGGCAGCGGCCGGCTGACTTGCCAACTGACAAACTCGCCATGGCGCTCGAACTTGAGCGAAAAGCCGCCAGCGTGCAGCACATGGTGGCGCACATCGGGGGCCGGTCCGGCGGCGCCTGCGGCCAGACAAATCGTGGTCAGCGCCTGCTGCGCCCGAGCCGCCGACATGCCGGCATTGACCCAATACGAGACCACGCAAGGCGAGCGCGCCGGCAAGGCTGGGCGGGCATGAAGCTCCTGGTGCAGCTCCAGCATTTGGCGCAACGGAAACGGTACGCCGTGGGGTGGTGTGTCCATGCCGTTGCGCTGGTGGGCGGGGTTCGTCAGCGGCTGTCGCCTAGGCCGCAATCCCGACAGGCACGGCGGCGGGGCCGGGCGGGCGAAGTCGATGGGCCTTCAGGTGGAGGCACGGGCCCGCCAGGTCTGCCAAGGCGTCAGCCCGGGGCCAGTTTTTTGACGCTGCTGACCCGCTTCTTGGCACGCTTGACCGAGCCGCCTGCGGTCAGCCGCTGGTTGCCCAGCACCCGTACCTTCTTGACCTGCGGCCGGTGGTTGCCGCTCTTGGAGAATTTCAGGATCTTCACGATCCGAGGTCCGGCCGCCTTGCCTTCGTTGGCCGGCTTGGGTTTGTCAGGCATCGGACGCCAAAGCACCAGCAGCTTGCCGATGTGTTGCACCGGCGCCGCGCCGAGCTGGTCGGCCAGTTGCAGCAGGGCAGCTTCGCGCGCCTCGCGCTGGTCGGAAAACATCCGCACTTTGATCAGGCCATGGGCATCGAGCGCGGCGTCGGCTTCTTTCAGCACGGCGGAGGTCAAGCCGTCATTGCCGATCAGAACCACCGGATCGAGGTGGTGGGCCTCGCCGCGTTTATCCTTGCGTTGGGCGGGCGTCAGTGAGATTGCGGGCATCGCCGTATTATCCGCGCCCGATGAAGATCAACACCAAGAGCAAGAAGGTCAACAAAGCATGGATGAACGACCATGCCAATGACCCCTATGTCAAGTTGGCGCAGCGTGAGGGTTACCGGGCGCGGGCGGCCTACAAGCTCAAGGAGATCGACGAAGCCTTGGGGCTGATCCGGCCCGGCCAGTTGGTCGTCGACCTGGGCTCGACGCCCGGCGCCTGGAGCCAGTACCTGCGGCGCCGGTTTGCCCCCCGCGCGGCCGGCGCAGGAGGCGCTGCGGCGGGCGAACTCGATGGCCGGATCATCGCGCTGGACATTCTGCCGATGCTGGCGATCGAAGGTGTCGAGTTCATCGAGGGCGACTTCCGCGAGGACGCGGTCGGGCAGCAACTGCACGATCTGCTGGACGGCAGACCGGTGGACCTGGTGGTGTCAGACATGGCCCCCAACTTGTCCGGCATTGCCGCCTCGGACAGCGCGCGGATCGCCCACTTGGTCGAACTGGCGATCGAGTTCTCGGTCAACCACCTCAAGGCCGACGGCGCCTTGGTGGCCAAGGTTTTCCACGGCAGCGGTTACAGCCAACTGGTCGAGCAGTTCAAAAGAACCTTTCGCGTGGTCAAGCCGATCAAACCCAAGGCTTCGCGCGACAAGTCCGCCGAGACCTTTCTGGTCGGCCTGGGTCTGAAGTAGCCGGGCCTGAAATACCGAATTCGCGCCCAATTCGACCTGTAGTTGGGCGACCGGCGGCCCACCCCAGGCCGGCGCTGATGGGCTTGTGTCGAATAGAATTGGCCCCACCTGTTGGACCTGCTGGGTCGAATTGGGCCGCTGTACGCATCGGTCGGCGTTGCCTTCGATCAGGGTGCATTTTTCAGATGCCGGGGTCATGACGGCGAAGGGCTTAAGGAGCCGAAGTGAACAATCAATGGTTCTCAAAGGTCGCTGTCTGGCTGGTGATCGCGCTGGTGCTGTTCACGGTCTTCAAGCAGTTTGACCGCGGGGTGTCTGCCGGTACGCAGGTCGGCTATTCAGACTTTCTCGAAGAGGTGCGGGCCAAGCGCATCAAGGTCGTCACGCTGCAGGAAGGCAATGGCGGAACCGAGATCATCGCCCTGACCACCGACGACAAGCGCATACGCTCCAACGCCACTTACCTCGACCGTGGCCTGGTCGGTGACTTGATCAACAACGGCGTGAAGTTTGACGTCCGCCCGCGCGAAGAGCCGTCCTTGATGGTCAGCCTGCTGATCTCCTGGGGCCCGATGCTGCTGCTGATCGGTGTCTGGGTCTACTTCATGCGCCAGATGCAGGGCGGCGGCAAGGGCGGCGCGTTCAGCTTCGGCAAGAGCAAGGCGCGGATGCTCGACGAAGCCAACAACGTCACGACCTTTGCCGACGTGGCCGGCTGCGACGAAGCCAAGGAGGAGGTCAAGGAACTGGTCGACTTCCTCAAGGACCCGCAGAAGTTCCAGAAGCTGGGCGGCCGCATTCCGCGCGGGGTGCTGCTGGTCGGCCCGCCCGGAACCGGCAAGACCTTGCTCGCCAAGGCGATTGCCGGCGAAGCCAAGGTGCCGTTCTTCTCGATCTCTGGCTCAGACTTCGTCGAGATGTTTGTCGGTGTCGGCGCAGCCCGGGTGCGCGACATGTTCGAGCAGGCCAAGAAGAGCGCGCCCTGCATCATTTTTGTCGACGAGATCGATGCGGTCGGTCGCCACCGCGGTGCCGGGCTGGGCGGCGGCAACGATGAACGTGAGCAGACCCTGAACCAGATGCTGGTTGAAATGGACGGTTTCGAGACCAATGTGGGGGTGATCGTGATGGCCGCCACAAACCGGCCGGACATCCTCGACCCGGCGCTGCTGCGGCCGGGGCGATTCGACCGCCAGGTCTATGTCACCCTGCCCGACGTGCGTGGCCGCGAGCAGATCCTCAACGTCCACATGCGCAAGGTGCCGATCGGGCAGGACGTGCGGTCTGACATCCTGGCCCGCGGCACGCCCGGGTTCTCGGGCGCGGACCTGGCCAACCTGGTCAATGAATCGGCATTGTTTGCCGCGCGGCGCAACGGTCGGGTGGTGGAGATGGTCGACTTCGAGAAGGCCAAAGACAAGATCATGATGGGCCCCGAGCGCAAGTCCATGGTCATGCCCGAGGACGAGCGCAAGAACACCGCCTACCACGAGGCCGGCCATGCCCTGGTTGCCAAGCTAATGCCCAAGACCGACCCGGTACACAAGGTCACCATCATCCCGCGTGGCCGGGCCCTGGGCGTGACCATGCAGTTGCCCGAAGGCGACCGCTACAGCCTCGACAAATTGCGCATGTTGTCGACCATCTCGGTGCTGTTCGGCGGACGCATCGCCGAAGAGGTGTTCATGCAGCAAATGACCACGGGCGCGTCCAATGACTTCGAGCGCGCCACTCAGATTGCCCGCGACATGGTCACGCGCTACGGCATGACCGACGAACTCGGGCCGATGGTGTACGCCGAAAACGAGGGCGAAATATTCCTCGGCCGCTCGGTGACCAAGACCACCAACATGTCGGAAGAGACGATGCGCAAAGTCGATGCGGTGATTCGCCGCATCATCGACGAGCAGTATGGTGTCGCCCGCAAGTTGATCGAAGACAACCAGGACAAGATGCACGCCTTGGCCGGCGCCTTGCTGGAATGGGAGACCATCGATGCCGAGCAGATCGAGGACATCATGCAGGGCAAGCCCCCGCGTGCCCCGCGCGACCTGTCGCCAAGCGCCTCCAAGACCGGCGGCGGAACCAGCGGTGGCGCCACGCCAGAGTCCGCCCCGGTAGCGGCGGCCTGAGGCTTCATCGCCCGGGCCGCCCGGGTCGACAGCCTCACGCCCAGCCACGGCTTGGCGCATGTACTGGCAGACCAGTCGATTCCGGATTGACCTGTCACGCCCGCGCGTGATGGGCATCGTCAACCTCACGCCCGACTCGTTCTACGATGGTGGCTGCGACGCACTCCGTGGGATTGCGCACGCCGAACAGTTGCTGGCCGAGGGCGCCGACATCCTCGACCTCGGCGGCGAGTCGACCCGACCAGGTGCAATGCCGGTCGACCCAGATCAAGAGACGGCCCGCGTATTGCCGGTGTTGCGCCATGTGCTGCGCCTGGGCGTCCCGGTCTCGGTCGATACCAGTCAGCCGGCGCTGATGCAGGCCGCGCTCGACTTGGGGGCC